>DATIFE010000088.1:0-24568 GCA_035455425.1 Anaeromyxobacteraceae bacterium
TCCTCGGCGCCTGCATCGTGGTGCCGGCGGGGCCGCCTGCGGAGGGTCCGCCGCCGGGCCCGCCCCCGGGGCCGCCGCCGTCGCCCGCGCCACCCCCGCCCGCGCCCTCGCCGCCACCGGCGCCCTCGCTCATCTCCGAGCAGCAGGCGGTCCGGATCGCCACCGACTTCGCCCGCTCCCGCGGACTGCAAGTCTGGCGGGTGCGCGAGGTCCACCTCGACCGGCGGGGCCGCTACCGCGTGGTCCTGTCCGGCGACTGGGGCCACGACCACGGCCGCGTGCTCGTCGACGGCTACACCGGGCAGGTGCTCCGCGCCAAGCTCCGCGCCGGCGACCGGTGGGAGGAGGACTAGGCACGAGCGCGTCGCGAGGCGACGCGCGAGGCTCCTGGATCACGGAAGGGTCCCGCGCGCGAACGCGACCTGCGCCCGCGCGGCCGAGCCCGGGGACCGCTCACCCACCGGTTGCCCCGCAGGTAGAAGCGCAGGCGCCGCCGGGCCCAGGAGCCGGCGTAGCGCACCCCGATGCGGGCCGAGGCGGCGACGGGCTCCCGCGGCGGCGCGGCGTCCTCGACGAAGAGCCGCGCGCCGCACAGGTCGAGCCCGCCGTGGACCTCGCGCCGGACGCGCAGCGCCTGGCAGAGCTTCCCCGGGCCGCGCGGGCTCGCGAGGCAGCCCTCGAGCGGCTCGCCGGCGCGCAGGAGCACCGCCGAGGCCTGGCCGTCGGCGCCGGTGACGGCGTTCATGCAGTGGTGCATGCCGTACACCAGGTACACGTAGGCGAAGCCGGGCGGCCCGAACATGATCGAGGCGCGCGCCGTCCGGCCGAAGCGGGCGTGGGAGGCGAGATCCCTCTCGCCCAGGTAGGCCTCGGTCTCGACGATCCGGACGGCGCGGCGGACCGGGCCGTCCCGGTGGACGAGCACCTTCCCGAGGAGCTCCCGCGCCACCACCCGCGGGTCGCGGGCGTAGAAGGACCGGGGCAGCCTCAGGGCGACCTGGCGGTGAGCTTCCACACCCCGCTCCCCACGAAGACGCCGAGGAGCTCGCCGTCGAGCATCCCCTTCCTCGCGTCCTGGGAGAGGATGTCGAGCGCCTTCTCGGCCGGCATGGCGCGCTTGTAGGGCCGGTCGCTGGCGGTGAGGGCGTCGAAGATGTCGGCGATGGTCATCATCCGGGACTCGGGCGGGATCTGGTCGGCCCGGAGGCCGAGCGGGTAGCCGCGGCCGTCGAGCTTCTCGTGATGGGCGCGGGCGATCTCCGGGACGCGCCGCAGGATCCGGGTCCAGGGGATCTGGGTGAGGAAGTCGAAGGTGTGCCTGACGTGGCTCTCGATCTCGAGCCGCTCCTTCTCGGAGAGCGAGCCGCGGGGGATGGAGAGGAGCGCCAGCTCCCGCTCGTCCAGGTACGGCTTCTCCACGCCCCCGTCGCGCCAG
The DNA here is from genome assembly GCA_035455425.1 of Anaeromyxobacteraceae bacterium. Classification (GTDB taxonomy): domain Bacteria; phylum Myxococcota; class Myxococcia; order Myxococcales; family Anaeromyxobacteraceae; genus JACRMN01. Next base: position 1,436 of record DATIFE010000088.1, read on the forward strand.
GTGAGGCCGGCCAGCTGCCGGAGCCGCTCCGACTGGTCCTGGTCGAGCACGGTGGGCTTGTTGGCCTCGACCACCAGGGCCCAGTGGGCGTCGAGCTCCTGGAGCTGCTGCTCCACCCCGGCGGCGGTCCTGCCGGCGAGCCGCGCCTCGGCCCGCTCCAGCTCCAGCCGCGCCCGGATGAGGTCGAAGCGGGACCGGATCAGGTCCCGCTCGTGCGGGTAGAGCTTCTCGGCCTTGACCAGGACCCGCTCCCGCACTCCCACCTTGCCGAAGTCGTGGAGCAGGGCCGCGTAGCGGAGCTGGCGCATGTCGTCGGGCCGGAAGGAGATGCCGCGGTGGGCGGGCGGCGGCGCCCGCTCGACGGCCCCGGCCAGGCCCACCGTGAGCTCGGCGACGCGCCCGGAGTGGCCGGCGGTGGTGGGATCGCGCGACTCGATGGCCACCACCGCGGCCTGGACGAAGCCCTCGAAGAGCTTCTCGATCTCGCCGTGGAGCTGGGCGTTCTCGACGGCGCTGGCGGCCGGTCCGCCGAGCGCCATGAGCAGCTCCTCGTCCTCCGCGGTGAAGACCCCCTCCGCGCGGTTCAGGGCCTGGATCACGCCCACCACCTCGCCGGCGGTCGAGCGCATGGGCACGCACAGGACGGTGCGCGTGCGGTAGCCGGTGAGCTGGTCCACCTCGCGGTTGAAGCGCGCGTCGGCGTAGGCGTCGTCGATCCGGACCGCGGCGCCCCGGGTGGCCACCTCGCCGGCGATCCCGGCGGTCAGGGGAATGCGGATCTGCCCGGTGCCCTGGGCGATCTTGCTCCAGAGCTCACCCTTCTCCCGGTCCACCAGGAAGAGGGTGCAGCGGTCGGCCTCCACCACCTCCGCGGCCTCCCGGAGGATGAGGTCGAGGAGCCGGTCGAGGTCCCGCTCGGCGGTCATCGCCTTGGCGACGTCCAGGATCGACTGCAGCTTCCGGATGCGGCGCTCGGGGTCCGCCATGGCAACGCGACCGTACCCCGCCCCCGCCCTGCGGCAAAGTCCCGCGCCTCGGGTGGGGCGTCTGGCCGGCGGGTGCGATCCGACATAAGAATCGCCCGATGCGGCGCGCCAAGATCGTGGTCACGCTGGGGCCGTCCAGCTCCGACGCCGAGACCATCTACAAGCTCTTCGAGCAGGGCGCGGACGTGGCCCGCCTCAACTTCTCGCACGGCGAGCAGCAGGACCACGCCCTCACCCTGGACCGGGTCCGCAGCGCCTCGCGCAAGCTCGGCAAGGCCGTGGCGGTGCTGCAGGACCTGCAGGGGCCCAAGATCCGCACCGGCCCGCTGGCCGCGGGCAAGGTGGGCGTGCTGCTCGAGCCCGGCGCGGAGATCACCGTCACCACCGAGGGGGAGGTGAAGGGCGACGCCCGGCTCGTCTCCACCACCTACCCGCACTTGGCCGAGGACGTGCGCCCCGGCGACCGCCTGCTGGTGGACGACGGCCTCATCGAGCTCCGGGTCCTCTCCACCGACGGCGTCAGGGTGCGCTGCGAGGTTGTCGAGGGCGGGGTGCTCAAGGAGCACAAGGGCATCAACCTCCCCGGGGTCTCCCTGCGCGCCGACGCCCTCACCGACAAGGACCGGGCCGACCTCTTCTTCGGGATCACCCACGGCGTCGACTACGTCGCGCTCTCCTTCGTGCGCAACGCGGCCGACGTGGCGGACTGCCGCGCCGAGATGGAGAAGGCGGGGCGGGTGGTCCCCATCATCGCCAAGATCGAGAAGCCCGAGGCGCTCGACCACCTCGACGCCATCCTCGCCGCCGCCGACGGCATCATGGTGGCCCGCGGCGACCTGGGCGTGGAGATCCTGCCCGAGCGGGTGCCCGGGCTGCAGAAGCAGATGCTGCACAAGGCCAAGGCCGCCGGGAAGCCGGCCATCATCGCCACCCAGATGCTGGAGTCGATGATCGAGCACGCGCGCCCGACGCGCGCCGAGGCCAGCGACGTGGCCAACGCCGTCTGGGACGGCGCCGACGCGGTGATGCTCTCGGCCGAGTCGGCCAGCGGCCGCTTCCCGCTCCTGGCGGTGCAGATGATGGACCGCATCGTCCGCGAGGCCGAGTCGCTCCCCGGCATGTCGGCCGCGCCGCCCGAGCCCCGGGCGGCCGGCCCGGCCCCCATCCCCGAGGTGATCGCCGACACCGCCTGCCGCGCGGCCCACGAGTCGGGCGCCGCCGCCATCGCCTGCTTCACCCGCAGCGGCTCGACGGCGCGCCTCATCTCGCGCCAGCGCCCCCGGGCCCCGGTGGTGGCCTTCTCGCCGGACCAGTCCATCCGCCGCCGCATGGCCCTGCTGTGGGGCGTCGTGCCCAAGGTCATGGAGCCCATCTCCAACCCCGAGCTCATGACCCGGATGGTCAGCGAGCGGCTCATGGAGGACGGGATGGCGCGGCCGGGGGAGCGGCTGGTGCTGGTCCACGGGACCATGGTGGGGGTCGCCGGCCACACCAACTCCATCCGCCTCCACCGCATCCCCTTCCCGGGCGAGCAGCGGGCCGAGGGCGAGTAGGCGCCCTGGCGCGCGCCCCGCCGGGCCGGTAGAACCCGGGCCATGGATCCCATCCCGGCCCCGGCCTCCCTGGCGGCTCGCATCCCCGCCCTGCAGGAGGTCCTCCGCGAGGAGAAGCTCGACGGCTGGCTGCTCTACGACTTCCACGGCCAGAACCCCACCGCGCTCGGGGCCCTGGGGCTCGCGGGCCACATGCTCACCCGCCGCTGGTACTACCTGGTCCCGGCCCGGGGCGAGCCGCAGCTCCTGGTCCACGCCATCGAGGTGGGCTCCTTCCCGCAGGAGGTGCCGGGCCGGCGCCTGAGCTACTCCTCCTGGCAGTCGCTCGACGCGGCCCTGCGCGAGATGCTCGCCCCGCTGCCCCGGCCCCCGCGGCTCGCCATGGAGTACTTCCCCCGGGCCGCCATTCCCTACCTCTCGCGCGTCGACGCCGGGACGCTGGAGACGGTGCGCGGCCTGGGGGTCGAGGTGGTGAGCTCGGCGTCCCTGGTCCAGCGCTTCCTGTGCCGCTGGACGCCGCACCAGGTGGCGAGCCACGTGCGGGCGCTCCGGGCCATCGACGACGCCAAGGACGCCGCCTTCGAGCAGATCGGGGTGGCGCTGCGCCGGGGGGCCGGGCCCAGCGAGGTGTCCATCCAGAAGTTCCTCATGGACCGCTTCGCCGAGGCGAAGCTGGAGACCGACCACCCGCCCATCGTGGCGGTGAACGGGCACGCCGGCGACCCGCACTACGTCCCCTCGGAGCGGACGCCGACGCCCATCCGCGCCGGCGACATGGTGCTCATCGACCTGTGGGCCCGCCACCAGGGGCCCGACGACGTCTACGCCGACATCACCTGGGTGGCCTTCTGCGGCGACCGCCCGCCGGCGAAGCTGGAGGAGATCTTCCGCGTCACCGCCGGGGGGCGCGACCTGGGCCTGGAGACGGTGCGGACCGCCTGGCGCGAGAAGCGCGTCCTGCAGGGGTGGCAGGTGGACCGCGCGGTGCGCGACTTCATCGCCTCGAAGGGCTACGGGGAACGCTTCATCCACCGGACCGGGCACTCCATCGGCCGGGCGGTGCACGGCGACGGCGCCAACCTCGACGACCACGAGACCCACGACACGCGCGAGCTGGTCGAGGGGCTGGCCTTCTCCATCGAGCCCGGCATCTACCTGCCCCAGGAGGGGCTGGGGGTGCGCAGCGAGATCGACGTGGTGCTGACGGGCGAGGGGCCACAGGTCTTCTCCAAGGTGCAGCAGGAGATCGTCCGCATTCCCTGCTAACGTCGCCGGCGCGGCCCCGCCGCGCCCCCCCATGAGCCAGCTCCCCCACGGAATCCTGCTCCCCCCGCCGGCGCCGGCGGTGGCGCCCAGGCTGGCCTCGGCGGTGGTCCTGTGGCGCGACGGGCCCCGCGGGCGCGAGCTCTTCTGGGTCCGCCGCGGCGCGCCGCTGCGCTTCGCCGCCGGCTTCTTCGCCTTCCCGGGCGGGCGCATCGACCGGGAGGACGCGCACGTCCCGGTGCGCGGGGAGACGGGCGAGCGCGCCAGCGCCGTCGCCGCCGCCGCGCGCGAGCTCTTCGAGGAGGCGGGCGTGCTGGTGGCCGACGGCGCCGCCGCGGTGCCGCGCCCGGAGCGCGACGCCGCCCGCCGGGCCCTGCTCGCGGGCGAGCTCGCCTTCGGCGACTTCCTCTCGCGGCAGGCGCTGGAGATCGACGCCGCCGACTTCATCCCGGCGGGCCGCTGGGTGACGCCGCCCGTCTCCCCCATCCGCTTCGACGCCCGCACCTTCCTGGTGCGCTTCCCCGCGGGGGAGAGGGCCGAGGTGTGGCCCGGCGAGCTCTCGGCCGGGGAGTGGATCTCCACCGGCGACGCCCTGGCGCGCTGGTCCTCGGGCGAGGTCCTGCTCCACCCGCCGAACCTCTGGCCCATCGTGTGCCTCGACCGCGCCCCGCCCCCGGCCTGCCTCGACGCCATGCGCGCCCCCCCGCAGGTGGAGGACGGCATGCCGCGGCGCATCGAGTTCCAGCGCGGCGTCTTCCACTTCCCGGTGCGCACGCCCACCCTGCCGCCGGCGACGCACACCAACGTCATCATGCCGGTGGTGGAGGGCGGCCTCGCGATCATCGACCCGGGGTCGCCCTGGCCCGAGGAGCAGGCGGCGCTGGAGCGCTTCCTCGACGAGCTCGCCGCCGAGGGGCTCCCGCCGAGGGAGATCTGGCTCACCCACGCGCACGCCGACCACGTGGGCGGCGCCGCGCGCCTCCGGGCCCGGTACCGCATCCCGCTTCGCGCCCACCCCGATGCCGCGGCCCGCCTCCCGGCGGACGCCGGCGGGGCCGAGCCGCTCGCGGGCGGCGAGCTGCTGGCCGGCCGCTGGCGCGTCCACCACACGCCCGGGCACGCGCTCGGCCACCTGGTCTTCCACGACGAGCGGAGCGGCGCCCTGGTGGCCGGCGACATGGTGAGCTCCCTCTCCACCATCGTCATCGACCCGCCCGAGGGGGACATGGCCCGCTACCTGGCCTCCCTGGAGCAGCTTCGCGCGCTCGGGCCGCGCACCCTCTACCCGGCCCACGGGCCGCCGGCGCCCGACGGCCCGGCCAAGCTCGAGGAGTACGTGGCCCACCGGCGGATGCGCGAGGAGAAGGTGCTGGCGGCGCTCGCCTCCCCCGGGACGCTGGCCGAGGTGACGGCGCGGGCCTACGACGACACGCCCGCCGCGGCCCTCCCCATCGCCGCCCGGAGCTGCCTCGCCTCGCTCGAGAAGCTCCGCGCCGAGGGGCGCGCGCGCGAGGAGCGGGGCGCCTGGCGCCTCGCCTGACATTCCGTCCCTGGTCCCGACACCGGCCGTGTCGTTCTGGCAACAGGCCCTTCCGGGTCCCTCCCGTAATCTCGCGGGATTGGCGGGGTATGGACCCAGGGCATGGGACGTGCAGCCGTGCTAGGAATCCACACCCGCGCGAGGAACCCCATGAAGAGCACCCGCGCAGTCGCCGTCGTCCTCCTCTCCTTCCTCCTCGGCGGCAGCTCGGCCGAGGTGGCGGTGCAGACGCACAGGGCGCTCCACCGGAGCCACGCCCCCGGGCAGGGCCAGGCGGGCGACCTGGTGGCGCTGGAGGTGCGGGGGGAGAGCGGGGCGGTCATCGCCCGGCCCCGGGTCATCACCGCTCCCGGGCGGCCGGCCCACCTCATCCTGCGCGACCCGGCCGATCCCGAGCGGGTGAGGCTCACCCTGCGCGTCGAGGCCACGCGCGAGCCCTCGGGCGAGGTCTCGGTGGACTACGAGCTGGCGCTGCCGGACCGGGACTGCCTGGCCGCCGGGCGGCTCTCCGCCACCCCCGGCGTGGAGGAAGCGGTGGACCTCGGCCAGCTGCCGGTCACCGCCACGCTGCTCACGCTCCCCGTCCCCTCGGCGGCCTTCGACGCCTTCCTGGAGAGCGAGCGCCGCATCCGGACCTGAGCCGCCGCCGGGCGCGCCCCGCCGGCCGGCGCCGTCAGGCGGCGCGCCGCAGCATGAGGACGTTGCCCGCGAGCACCAGCAGCATGCCGGCCAGTGCCGCGGCCGACCAGCGGTAGCCCTCGAAGACCGTCGAGGTGGCCATCGCCAGCACCGGGATCACCACGGCGGTGTAGCCCGACCGGCCGGCGCCGATGCGCCGCAGCAGCGTCAGGTACGAGATGAAGGCGAAGACCGAGCCGAACAGGGCCAGGTAGGCGAGCGACGCGAGGTAGGGGACGGTCGCCCGGATCTGGAAGGAGACTCCGCGCAGCGCCGCGTAGAGGGCGACCGCCAGCGACCCGTAGAGCATGCCCCAGGCCGTGCTGGGGACCACGGCCACCCCGCGCCGGTAGAGCCGCTGCGACCACAGGTTGCCGGCCGAGGCCACGATGGTCCCGGCCACGGCCAGCACCACCCCGAGGCCCCCGCCCGGCCCGCCGAGCTGCGAGAGATCGCGCCACAGCACCAGGGTGACGCCGATCATGCCCAGCGCGGCGCCGAGCACCACCGGCGGGGTCAGCGGCGAGCCGAAGAACAGGCGGGCGCCGATGAGGTTCCACAGGACCAGGAGCCCGAAGAGCAGGGCCACCAGCCCCGAGGTCAGGTGCTCCTCGCTCAGGTAGACGAGCACGTAGTTGAGGGCGAACTGCAGCACGCCCATCAGCGCCATGCTGGCGTGGGCGGCCGGGCCGAACCCGAGCCCGATGCCCCGCAGGCCGCACCAGGCGAAGAGGAGCAGCGCCGCCAGGCCGAAGCGGTAGGCCACCGAGACCTCGGCGGCCACCGCCCCGAGCTGGAACTTGATGGCGAACCAGGTGGTGCCCCAGATGAAGGCGGGGACGAGGAACAGGAGCCAGTCGGCGCCGGCGGAGGCGCGGGGTCGATCGAGCACGCCCCGTTCTACCCCGGCTGCCCCGGCGACGCCGCACCCCGCGACGGCTCCCGGTCGGGGCGCGCCGCGGGCGCCGCCTGCCGCGCCAGCCACTCCGAGAGCCGCGGGTAGATCTCCTCCGGCGCGCGCCGCCCGAAGAGCAGGTCCCCGTGCCCGTAGTCGGCCGAGAAGCCGTCCGCCCGGGAGGCGAGCAGCCACTCCCGGGGACCGCCCCAGGCCTCGTACCCGGCCCGCGCCACCTCCGGCGGCGCCAGGCCGTCCGCGGGCCCGGCCACGAACAGCGCCGGCTGGCGGCTCCGGGCGAGGTTGGCCCGGTAGTCCACCGCGCCGTCCACCGAGCGGAAGCAGGCCTCGCGGATCCAGAGGCGGAACTGGAGCGCCACGCCGGTGGAGACGTTCTCGATGGCGTTGGCCATGAGCCGGCGCAGCACCGGGCGCTCGACGTTGCGGGTGTTGATCGAGGCCTGCGACGGCCCCCGGTGCATGAGGCCGGCGAAGGGCGCCATCATCCGCGCGCCCGGGCGCACCAGGCGGCGGAAGCGGAAGGCGGCCCGGGCCAGCAGCCGGAGCTCGGGCTTCACCGAGAGGTGGGTCGGGCCGGCCATGGCGACCAGCGCGGCGACGCGGTCCGGCTGCAGGCCGGCGCCGGCGAGCGCCAGGAGCGCCCCCTGGCTGTGGCCCACCAGGAGCGCGCGCGGCGCGCCGGTGGCCGCCCGGACCGCGTCCAGCGCCGCGGGCAGGTCCAGGCGCACGTAGTCGTCGAAGCACCAGTCCCGCCGGGGGCCGCGCCGCGAGTTCCCGTGGCCCCGCAGGTCCAGGGCGAAGCAGTCGAAGCCGGCGGCGGCCAGGTGTGCCGAGAGGGAATGGGCCCGGTCGCCGAAGTCCAGGAAGAGCCGGTTGACGGCGAGCCCGTGGACGAGGAGCACCGGCAGCGGGCGCGGCGGGCCGCGCGGCCGGCGCCGCGCCAGCGCCAGCCTCCACCCGTCGGCCGCCACGGCGACGAGGGTCTCGTCCTCGGTGCCCGGGACGCGCAGCTTCCAGGTCCAGAAGAGGTAGTGCGCCGCCAAGGCGACGGCGAGCGCGGCGGCGAGCGCCGCGGCCCAGGCCCACGGATCCATCCGGCCCACTGTACCGCAGCCTCCGCCGCCGTGGCCCGGCGGTTGCAGCCGGGGGCGTCCATGATCGAGCCGATCCCGCCGGAGGCCGCCCGGGTGCGGAGCGACTGCGGGATCCTGCCCGATCGCGAGGTGGAGCGGTGCGGGCGGCGCGGGCGAGGAGGTGCCCGGACGGCGAGCAGGCGCTGCGCCGGATCCGGGCAGCCGCGAAGCCCGGCCCTGCGAGCGCGGTGCGGCGCTCGCGGCGCCGGAGTCCTTGACCGTCCGCACCGCCGCGGCGTAGCGTCGAGAAGATCTCCGTTCACAACCTGGTCGAGGTGAGTCGTGAAGAAGGTCGAGGCCATCATCAAGCCCTTCAAGCTGGACGAGGTGAAGCAGGCGCTCTCGGAGGTCGGGATCGCCGGCCTCACGGCCACCGAGGTGAAGGGATTCGGGCGGCAGAAGGGCCATACCGAGCTCTACCGGGGCGCGGAGTACGTGGTCGACTTCCTGCCCAAGGTGAAGGTCGAGGTGGTGGTCGCCGACGCCCTGGTGGCCAAGGTCGTCGAGGTGATCGAGCGCGCCGCCAAGACCGGCCGCATCGGCGACGGGAAGATCTTCGTGGTGTCGGTGGACGAGGTGATCCGCATCCGCACCGGCGAGCGGGGCGAGTCGGCGCTGTAGCCTGCCCCGCGAAGGGGCGCCGCGGCGCCCCCTGCCGTGTCCCGGTCCGGAAAGGCCCCCCCGCTGCCCGCCGCGCTGGCCCGCGCGGCGCTGGACTCGCTCGGCGACGCGGTGGTGGTGGTGGGCGCGGACGGGGGCGTGCTGCACCTCAACCCGGCGGCCGAGGAGCTCTTCGCCCGCAGCCGGGAGCGCGCCGTCGGCCTGCCGGCCCGGGCGCTCCCCGGCGGCCCCCAGCTGGCCGCGCTGTGCGAGCGCGTGCGCCAGGCCCAGGAGGCCTCGCACGGCGACCTGCCGCACCCGCAGGACCCGGCCGCGCGGGTCACCGCCGCGGCGGTGCCGCTGCTCGACGGCCCTTCCTGCACCGGGACGGTGCTGACGCTCCACGTGCCGCGGCACGGGGAGCACGCGCTCGACTTCGAGGCGCTGGCGGCGGGCCTGGCCCACGAGATCCGCAACCCGCTCGCCGGGCTGCAGGGCTCGGCCGAGCTGCTGGCGCGGGAGGCGGAGGGCACCGCCCGCGAGTACGCCCAGGTCATCGCCCGGGAGGCCCGCAGGGTGGACGGCCTGGTGCGCGAGCTCCTCGACCTGGCGCGCCCGGCGGCCCTGCAGCTCGCGCCGGTGAACGTCCACGAGGTGCTGGGCGACGTGCTCGTCCTGGCGCGCGGCCTCCCCGGCGGCGAGCGCTGCGCCTTCAGCGAGCGCTACGACCCCTCGCTGCCCGACGTCCACGGGGACCGGGAGAAGCTGACGCAGGTCTTCCTCAACCTGACCCGCAACGCGGTGGAGGCGGCCGCGTGGCGCCCCGGCGGGGAGGTGGCCTTCGAGACCTGCGTGGCCTCGCTCCGGCTGCGCGCCGCCGGGGGGCGCACCCGGTCCCTGGCCCGGGTCGCGGTCGTGGACAACGGGCCCGGCGTCCCCGAGGCGATGCTGCCGCGCCTCTTCACCCCGTTCGCCACCTCCAAGTCCAACGGGACCGGGCTGGGCCTCGCCATCTCGCGCCGCATCGTCGAGGCCCACGGCGGCCGGATCGAGGTGCGCAACCGGTCCGGGGGCGGCGCGGAGGCCGCCGTCTACCTCCCCCTCGAGGACGCCTGATCGGCGAGCAGGCGGTGCGCGCCTTTTGGCCCCCTCCTTGCTAGCGTGCCGGGGAGGGGGGCGGCCGCCGCCCCCTGCGGGAGCACAACGTGCGCAAGGTCCTCATCGTCGACGACGAGCCCTCGGTCCGCTTCGTCCTGGCCCGAACCTGCGAGCGGGCCGGCGTCCCCTGGGACGAGGCCGGGAGCGCCGAGGAGGCCCGGGAGAAGCTCGGCGGCGCCCCCTCCGGCCCCGGCAGCATCGGGCTGGTGCTGCTCGACGTCCGGCTCCCCGGCGACGACGGGATGGCGCTCCTGGGCGAGATCTCCAGCCGCTCGGACGCCCCCTTCGTGGTGATGATGACCGCCGAGGACACCATGCGGTCGGCGGTGGAGGCCATGAAGCGCGGCGCCGCCGACTACCTGGGGAAGCCCTTCGACCTGGCCCGGGTGGAGCGCATCGTCCGCGACCTGGCCATCGGCCCCGAGGAGGCGGCCCCGGAGGAACGCGAGCGCGCCGCGGAGGGCCGCCGCGTCCGCGAGGTCTCCATCCCCGACATGCTCATCGGCCGATCGCCGGCCATGGTCGAGGTCTACAAGGAGATCGGCCGGGTGGCGCGCACCGAGATGACGGTGCTGCTCATGGGCGAGAGCGGCACCGGCAAGGAGCTGGTGGCCCGCGCCATCCACGCCAACAGCGCGCGCGACCGGGGCCCCTTCGTCACCGTCAACATGGCCGCGGTCCCCCGCGACCTGATGGAGAGCGAGCTCTACGGGCACGAGAAGGGCTCGTTCACAGGCGCGGTGGAGCGGCGCCCCGGCAAGTTCGAGCTGGCGAACGGCGGGACCCTGTTCCTCGACGAGATCGGCGAGATGCCGGTGGAGCTGCAGGCCAAGCTCCTGCGCGTGCTCCAGGAGCGGGAGGTGGACCGCGTCGGCGGCACCCGGCCCCTCTCGGTGGACGTGCGCATCGTGGCGGCCACCAACGCCGACCTGGCGCGGGCGGTGGAGGAGGGGCGCTTCCGGCGCGACCTGTACTACCGCCTGGCGGTGGTCCCCATCCGGCTGCCGCCGCTGCGCGAGCGCGAGGGCGACGTGATCCTGCTGGCGCGCCACTTCGCGGCCAAGTACGGCGAGCAGCTCCGGGGGCGGGCGGTGTCGCTGGGGCGCGACGCCGAGCCCCTGCTGCTGGCCCACGCCTGGCCGGGCAACGTGCGCGAGCTGCAGAACGTGCTGCAGCGGGCGCTGCTCAAGCTGCCCGGGGCGCGCCTCGGGGCGCGGGACCTGGCGGGCCTGCTCCCCGCGTCCGCCGGCGCCGAGCGCGGCCTCGAGGGCCTGGTGGACCGCATCCTCGACGCGCCGCCCGGCGAGGCGGGGCGGCACGCCGCCGCGCTCGAGGCGCTGGAGCGGCCGCTCTTCGCGGGCGCCCTGGCCCGCACCAAGGGAAACCAGCTCAAGGCCGCGGAGCTGCTGGGCATGAACCGCAACACGCTGCGGGAGCGGATGCGCGCCCTGGGGATGAAGGGCCGGTAGCGGCCCGGCCTCCGGGGCCGTACCCACCTGCCCGTTTTCCGGGCAGTGGCTGCCCGAAGTCCGCGCAGGTCCGTGCCTTTTTTCGCCTGGATCCCACCAGGATCGGGGTTTCCCCGCGGGCACGCAGCGTGCTATGGAGGCGCCCGAAATCGGCCCCCTCGGACTCCCAGGAGACACAAGACGATGGCGAACCTCACCCCGAAGCAGGTGCTCGATCTGGCCAAGGAGAAGAAGGCCACCTACGTCGATCTGAAGTTCATGGACTTCATCGGCATCTGGCAGCACTTCTCCGTCCCCCTCGACGAGCTCACCGAGGGCGTCTTCGAGGAGGGGCTGGGCTTCGACGGCTCGTCGATCCGCGGCTGGCAGGCCATCAACGCCTCCGACATGATGGTGGTGCCCGACGCCTCGACCGCGGTCGTCGATCCGTTCATGGCCGAGCCGACGCTGTCGATCATCGGCGACATCGTCGACCCCATCACCCGCGAGCCCTACACCCGCGACCCGCGCAACATCGCCAAGAAGGCGGAGAAGTACCTCAAGAGCACCGGCATCGGCGACGTGGCCTACTTCGGCCCCGAGGCCGAGTTCTTCATCTTCGACGAGGTCCGCTACGACGCCGGCGTGAACCACGCCTTCTACCGGATCGACTCGGTCGAGGGGCAGTGGAACACCGGCCGCGAGGAGGCCGGCGGCAACCTGGGATACAAGCCGCGCTACAAGGAGGGCTACTTCCCGGTGGCCCCCACCGACTCGCAGCAGGACATCCGCACCGAGATGTGCCGGGTGATGGAGGGGGTGGGCATCAAGATCGAGCGCCAGCACCACGAGGTGGCCACCGCCGGCCAGGCGGAGATCGACATCCGCTTCGCGCCGCTGGTCCAGATGGCGGACCAGCTCATGTGGTTCAAGTACGTCATCAAGAACGTCGCCCGGCGCCACGGCAAGACCGTGACCTTCATGCCCAAGCCGCTCTACGGCGACAACGGCTCCGGCATGCACACCCACCAGTCGATCTGGAAGGCCGGCAAGCCCCTCTTCGCCGGCGACGGCTACGCCGGCCTCTCGGACGTGGCCATGTGGTACATCGGCGGCATCCTCAAGCACGCCCCGGCGCTGGCGGCGCTCTGCAACCCGACCACCAACAGCTACAAGCGGCTGGTGCCGGGATTCGAGGCGCCGGTGAACCTGGCCTACTCGGCCCGCAACCGCTCTGCCGCCATCCGCATCCCCATGTACTCGCCCTCTCCCAAGGCGAAGCGCATCGAGTTCCGCTCGCCCGACCCGTCCTGCAACGGCTACCTGGCCTTCTCGGCCATGCTGATGGCGGGCCTCGACGGGGTCGAGAACAAGACCAACCCGGGCCAGCCGCTCGACAAGGACATCTACGGCCTCAGCCCCGAGGAGCTGAAGGACATCCCCAAGATGCCGGGCTCCCTCGACGAGGCGCTCGAGTGCCTGCGGCGGGACCACGCCTTCCTGCTCAAGGGCGACGTCTTCACCGAGGACGTGATCGAGACCTGGATCCAGTACAAGTACGACAAGGAAGTGAACCCGGTGCGGATGCGCCCCTCGCCGCTCGAGTACTCGCTGTACTTCGACATCTAGCGCCAGCCGTTCGCCCTGAGCGTAGCGCGGCGTGGAGTCCCGCGGCCCCCGCGGCGCCGCGCGAAGTCGAAGGACGAGCTGGGGAAGCATCTCGGCGGCCGCTCCCCCGGGGGCGGCCGCCTTGCTTTTCGCCGCCTCGTGAAAAGAATGGCGCATGCCATGGCTGCGGGAGGCCTGGGAGCGGCGCGGCGCGGGGCTGCCGCCGGTCTTCTGGTGGCTGTGGGCCGGCGACCTGGTCAACTCCCTCGCCAGCTTCCTCCTGGCCTTCCTGGCCCTGTTCCTCACCGCCCGGGGCTTCTCGCTGGAGCAGGCCGGGCTGGTGGTGGCGCTCTTCGGCGCCGGGAACGTGGTGGCCGGGCCGGTGGCCGGCGCCTTCGCCGACCGGGTCGGCCGGCGGCCGACCATGCTGGTCGCCCTCTGGGCCAGCGCGGCGGTGACCGCGCTCCTGGGCGCGCTCACCTCGCCGCTGGCCATCGGCGCGGCGGTGCTGCTCATCGGCCTCATCGCCAACGGGTACCGGCCGGCGGCCGCGGCGGTGGTCGCCGACGTCGTGCCGGCGGCGGACCGGGCCCGCGCCTTCGGCCTCCTCTACTGGGCCGCGAATCTCGGCATGGCGGTCTCGGCGGCGGCGGGCGGCCTGCTCGCGGCCTGGGGCTGGACGGCGCTCTTCCTCGTCGACGCCGCCACCAGCTTCCTCTACGGGTTCGTGGTCTGGCGCCGGATCCCCGAGTCCCGGCCGCCGACGCCGCCGGCCGCCGCCGGGCCGGCGGCGCGCGGCTACGGCACCGTCCTCGGCGACCGCGTCTACCTCGTCTTCCTCGGGCTGCAGCTCGCCCTGATGCTGGCCTTCCTGCAGTTCATGGTGGCGCTGCCGGTGGACATGTCCCGGCACGGGTTCGGCCCGGCGACCTACGGGCGGGTCATCGCCGTGAACGGGGTGCTGATCGTCGCCCTCCAGCCGCTGCTGGCGCGCCAGCTGGCGCGCTTCGACCCGGGCCGGGTGCTGGCGGCGGGCTCGGCGCTGGTGGGGCTGGGGTACGGCGGCTACGCGCTCGCCGGGAGCGCCTGGCAGTACGCCGCCGCCACCGCGGTGTGGAGCCTGGGCGAGATCTTCGTCCTCCCGGTGGCCGCGACCGCCGTGGCGGCGCTCTCGCCGCCCGACCTGCGCGGCCGCTACCAGGGCCTCTACTCCCTGACCTTCGGCGCGGCCATGCTCGCCTCGCCGATCCTGGGCGCGGCCGCGCTGCAGCGGCTCGGGCCCGGCCCGCTCTGGAGCGCCTGCCTGGGGCTCTCCCTCCTGGTGGCCCTGGGCCACCTCGCCGCCGGGCGCGCCCGGCGGCGGCGCCCCTCGCCGGGTCACTCTCCCAGGTAGGCCCGGCGCACCTCCGGCGACGCCAGCAGCTCCTTGCCGGTCCCCTGCATCGCCACCTGCCCGGTCTCGAGCACGTAGGCGCGGTGGGCGATCTGGAGCGCCTTGTGGGCGTTCTGCTCCACCAGGAGCAGCGCCACGCCGGAGCGGGAGATCTCCTGGAGCACCTGGAAGATGCGCTCCACCACCTGGGGGGCCAGGCCGAGCGAGGGCTCGTCGAGGAGCAGCAGGCGGGGCCGGCTCATGAGCGCCCGGGCCACCGAGAGCATCTGCTGCTCGCCGCCCGAGAGCGTGCCCGACACCTGCCCCTGCCGCTCCCGGAGGATGGGGAAGAGCCCGAAGGCCCGCTCGCGGTCGGCGGCGATCCCGTCCCGGTCCCGGCGGAGGAAGGCGCCCAGGTCCAGGTTCTCGCGCACCGTCAGGTTGAGGAAGATGCCGCGCCCCTCGGGCGCGTGGGCCAGGCCGCGGGCCACGATCTCGTGCGGCGCCAGCCGGGTGAGCTCCTCGCCGCGGAAGCGCACCGACCCCTGGCTCGGCCGGAGCATGCGCGAGATGGCCCGCAGCGTGGTGGTCTTGCCGGCGCCGTTGGCGCCGATGAGCGCCACCACCTGGCCCTCGGGCACCTCCAGCGACACGCCCCGGAGCGCCTCGATGACCCCGTAGTGGACGCGGAGGTCCTTCACCGAGAGAACCGGCTCCGTCAAGGCACCTTCTCCGCGGGGAGGGAGATGTGCCGCTCCTCCAGGTAGGAGTCGCCCAGGTAGGCCTCGATGACCCGGGGATCGCGCCGGATGCGGTCGGGCGGCCCCTCGGCGATGGTGACGCCGTGGTCCAGGACCACCAGCCGCTCGGAGACGCCCATCACCACCCGCATGTCGTGCTCGATGACCAGGATGGCGAGGCCGAAGTCGTCGCGGATCTTCCGGATCAGCTCCATGAGCGCCACCTTCTCCGAGGCGTTCATGCCGGCGGCCGGCTCGTCGAGGCACAGCACCCGGGGCCCGGCGGCGAGCGCGCGGGCGATCTCCAGCCGCCTCTGCTCGCCGTAGGGGAGGTTGCGGGCCAGCTCGTCGCGGCGGACGGCGAGGCCCATCACCGCCAGGTACTCCTCGGCCCGGCGGGTGATGGCGGCCTCGTCGGCCAGGAAGCGGCCGGTGCGCAGCAGGGCCGCCACCCAGCCGGCGGAGGAGCCCTGGTGGCAGGCCACGCGCACGTTGTCGAGCGCCGTCAGCTCCCGGAAGAGCCGGATGTTCTGGAAGGTGCGGGCCACCCCCTGGCAGCAGATCTGGTGCGGCCGCCAGCCGTTGACCCGCACGCCGCCGACCCACACCTCGCCTCCGGTGGGAGGGTAGACGCCGGTGATGGCGTTGAAGGCGGTGGTCTTGCCCGCGCCGTTGGGGCCGATGAGGCCCACCAGCTCGCGCGGCGCCAGCGCCAGGTCGAAGTCGGCGAGCGCCTTGAGCCCGCCGAACTGCATGGTCACCCTGCGGGCCTCCAGGACCGGGGATGTCATGGCCCCCTCCGCCGGCCAGCCCTGAGCGTAGGGCCTGCCTCGCCGAGGCGAGCCTGGAGTCGAAGGGTCACGGCGGGGCGCCCTCCCTCCGGCCGGGGCGGAGGCGCGGCAGCCAGTCCCAGATCTCGCGCGTCCCGAAGATCCCGCTGGGGCGCGTCAGCATGAGGACGATGAGCAGCAGCGAGTACATCACCATCCGGTACTCCTGCAGCTCGCGCAGCCCCTCCAGCGCCAGGGAGAGCACCAGCGCCGCCACCAGCGAGCCGGTGACCGAGCCCAGGCCGCCCAGCACCACCATCACCACCACCTCGATGGACTTCACGAAGGTGAAGGTGCGCGGGGTGCACAGCTGGATGAGGTGCACCAGGAGCCCGCCGGCGAGCCCGGCGAAGGCCGAGGAGATGACGAAGGCCCGGACCTTGTAACCGGTGGTGTCCACGCCCATGGCCTCGGCCGCCACCTCGTCCTCGCGGATGGCGAGCAGGGCGCGCCCGTGGGTGGAGCCGGCCAGCCGGCGCGCCATGGCGACGGTGGCGATGGCGCCCATCCCCACCCAGACGAAGGTGGTCCTGCGCGGCAGCCCCGAGATGCCGGTGGCCTGGCCCAGGAAGGCGGTGTTCTCGATGATGACGCGGATGATCTCGTTGAAGCCCAGGGTGACGATGGCCAGGTAGTCGCCGCGGAGCCGGAGCGAGGGCATGCCCACCAGGAGCCCGGCCAGCCCCGCCAGCAGCATGCCGGCGAGCAGCGCCAGGAGGAAGATCAGGGCGTCGGAGGCCCCGGGCGGCAGGCCGACGATCTGGACGTCGCGCGCCGCCATGGTGATCTTGGCGGCGGTGTAGGCGCCCACGGCCATGAAGCCGGCGTGGCCGATGGAGAACTGGCCGGTGAAGCCGTTCACGACGTTGAGCGAGACCGCCAGGATCACGTTCACGCCGGCCGACATCAGGATGATGGCCCAGGCCTCGGAGAGGCCTCCCTGGAGGAGCCACAGGATCGGCAGCCCCACCAGGAAGGGCAGCAGCGAGCGGAGCACGAGCCGCAGGGCGCGCACGCTAGACCTTCTCCGCCCGGGTCCGGCCGAAGAGCCCCTCCGGCCGCACCAGCAGCACCACGATGAGGATGGCGAAGGCGATGGCGTCGCGGTACGAGGAGAGCCAGTAGCCGGCCACGTACTCCTCGGCCAGCCCCAGCACCAGCCCGCCCACCATGGCGCCGGGGACGTTGCCGATCCCGCCGAAGACGGCGGCCACGAAGGCCTTCAGGCCGGGCATGAGCCCCATGATGGGGTCGATGCTGGGCCGCGACCCGGCGACCAGCAGCGCCGCCACCGCCGCCAGCACGCTGCCCAGGGCGAAGGTCCCGGCGATGACCCGGTTCACGTTGATGCCCATGAGCCCGGCCACCTGGGCGTCGAAGGAGACGGCGCGCATGGCCGTGCCGAACCGGGTGCGGTAGACGACGAGCTGCAGGCCCAGCATGAAGCCGAAGGCCACCAGCAGCGAGACCACGTCGTAGTTGGAGAGCTCGACCCCGCCGATGGCCCAGCTGATCCGCTCGAAGGGCTGGGGGAAGAAGCGCGGGGTGGGCCCGGGCGGGAAGGGCAGCGCGGTGAGGCCGAAGCTCGGCAGCTGGAAGCCGTACTCCAGGAGGAAGGAGACCCCGATGGCGGTGATGAGCGCGGTGAGGCGCGGCCGCTGCCGCAGCGGCCGGTAGGCGAAGCGCTCGATGATCACCCCCAGCGCGCCGCAGACGATCATCGAGCCGACGAAGACCACGAAGGCCTTCCCCGCCGTCGGCCGCTGCTCCACCCCGAGCGCGTGCGCCAGGTAGAAGCCGGAGAAGGCCCCCACCATGTAGACGTCGCCGTGGGCGAAGTTGATGAGCTTCAGCACCCCGTAGACCATGGTGTAGCCGAGCGCGATGAGGGCGTAGATCGTCCCCACCGAGAGGCCGTTCACCAGGTGCTGGAAGAACTCGGTCACGGGTTCCGGGAGCGCCGCTCGTCCTGAGCGTAGGGCCAGCCTGTTCGCCCCTCGACTTCGCTTCGCTACGCTCGGGGCGAACGGGGCGAGGCTGGCCCGGAGTCGAAGGACGAGCAGCGCTACGGGTTGATCGTGGTCGCGTACTTGCCGGCGTTCTTCTCGATGACCAGCACCACCGCCGGCTTCACGGCGTTGTGGTCGGCGTCGATGGTGATGACGCCGGTGACGCCCTGGAAGCCCTTGGTGTTCTCCAGCGCCTCGCGGATCGACGGGCCGGTGAGGTCCTTGGCCCGCTCCATGGCGTCGATGGAGATGCGGGCCGCGTCGTAGCCCTGCGCCGCCAGGCCGTCGGGGATGACGCCGAACTGCTCCTTGTAGCGGCGCACGAAGTCCTGGATCACCGGGGCCGGGTTCTCGTGGCTGTAGTGGTTGGAGAAGGCCGACGGCATGCCGCCGCCCTGCGCGTCGAGCGCGCCCTTGGCGATCTCGTAGAGCTGCGACGAGTCCCAGCCGTCCCCGCCCATGAGCGGCTGCTTCATCCCCAGCTCGCGCGTCTGCCGGGCGATGAGGGCCACCTCGGTGTAGTAGCCCGGCACGTAGATGGCCTCGGGCTTCTTCCCCTTGATGGCGGTGAGCTGCGCCTTGAAGTCCTTGTCCCCCGCCTTGAAGGAGAGGTCGGCCACGATCTCGCCGCCGAGCTCCTTGAACTTGTTGGCGAAGAAGTCGGCAAGCCCCACCGAGTAGTCGTTGCCCACGTCGCGCAGGATGGCGACCTTCGAGATCTTCATGGTCTCGCGCGCGTACTTGGCCATCACCGTCCCCTGGAACGGGTCGATGAAGCAGACGCGGAAGACGTAGGGCCGGGTCTTGCCCTGGTCCTTGGTGACGCGGGGGTTGGTGGACGAGGGCGTCACCATCGGCACCTGGTTGGCGTCGGCGATGGGCGCCATGGCCAGCGAGCGGCTCGAGGCCACCTCGCCGAGCAGCACCGTCACCCGGTCCTGGATCACGAGCCGGGTCGCGGCCACCGCCGCCTCCTCCGGCTTGCCCTGGTCGTCGAGCGTCTTGAGCACCAGCTGCTTGCCCTTCACGCCGCCCTTCTTGTTCTGCTCCTCGAGCGCCAGCTTGATGCCCTTGTCGGTCGAGTCGCCGAAGGTGGCCTCGTTCCCGGTCATCGAGGCGACGTGTCCGATGAGGATGGTGTCGCCCGCGGGCGCGGCCGCGGACTGCGCCGCGCTCGGCGGCTGCGGGGCTTCCTTCTTCTGGCAGCCGGATGCCGCGAGGGCCAGCGCCGCGAGTGCCGCCGCGCTCGAGAATCGCATCGGAACCTCCCAGAAAGGTTTGGGAAAAGCACTCCCTCTTAGCATGGTCCGTCGCTTGGTTGTCAACGCGCTGCCATGCCCTGAAAGGTCGGTTTGATCGCCAGGGGGACCCCCGCTATGGTGGCGCGGGCATGGCTCGACAGCGGATCCTGCTCGTCGACGACAACCAGGTGCTGATCGCGCTGCTCGCCCGGATGCTGGAGGCCGAGGGGCTGGTGCCGATCCTGGCCCTGCGCGGCAAGGCGGCCATCGACAAGATCGCCCAGGAGCGGCCCGACGCGGCGGTGGTCGACGTGCTCCTCCCCGACATGATGGGCTACGAGGTGGGCGCCGCCCTGCGCAAGGCGAAGATCCCGTTCGTCTTCATGACCGGCGTCTTCAAGGGGGGGAAGGCGGCCACCGAGGCCAAGGCGCAGCACGGCGCCGCCGGCTACTTCGAGAAGCCGTTCGACGCCAAGAAGCTGGTGGAGACGCTGCGCTCCCTGGCCCCCGCCGGCACCCAGGCCGAGCCGCCCCCTCCTCCGCCGAAGGAGGAGGAGGTGGACTTCGAGCTCGACGTCGCGGTCGAGCCGGAGGAGCCGGTCGACCCCATGGAGCTCACCGGCCGCGTCGAGATCATCGAGGACGGGCGGGTGCAGGCGCTCATCCGCGGGAACAACCTGACGGCCGCGTCTATCGAGCCGGCGCCGCGTCCGCCGGAGGCGCCCCCTCGCGCCCCGGAGAAGCCCCGGCCGCCGCCCCCGGCCGGAACCGCCCCGCCCGAGGGAGAGCTGGGCGACAACTTCCCGGAGCTCATCACCGCCTTCTGGCTGGCGCAGCAGACCGGCGAGCTGGTGCTGCAGAAGGGGAAGGTGCGCAAGGTGGTCTGGTTCGAGAAGGGGCGGCCGGTCTTCGCCGCCTCCAACCTGGTCTCCGACCGCTTCGGCTCCTTCCTGCGCCGGGTCGGCAAGATCACCCAGGCGCAGCTCGACGCCGCCATCGCCCTGGACCGGCCGGGGAAGCTGGTGGGCGAGGCCCTGCTCGAGCTCGGCTACCTGCAGGAGCAGGAGAAGATCTACTACCTCGCACAGCAGGTGAAGGCCATCATCTACTCCCTCTTCGGATGGGAGGAGGGACGCTACCGGCTGGCCACCGGGAGCCGGGCCCCCAAGGACGCGACGCACATCGAGATCCACCCGGCCAGCCTCATCGTCCGGGGCGTGAAGAAGCTCTACAAGCCGGAGCGGCTGAAGCGCCTGCTGCGCCCCGGCGACCGGCTGCTCCCCACGCAGCAGCCCGCCTACGGCCTCCACGAGGTGGTGCTGGACATCTGGGAGGCGCAGCTCATGCCCCAGGTGAACGGGGAGCGGACCGTGGCCGACCTGGTGAAGCTCGCCGAGCGGCCCGAGGCGCAGGTGCTGGCCTTCCTCTGGGCGCTGGTGGCGCTGCAGATCCTGGAGAGGAAGTAGCCGGGGCCGCCGCCGCGGGCCCTGCGGTACGGAATCCGTACCGCACCGGGCGGGCCGGCGGCGTAGACTCGGCGCATGAAGAGCTACGGTCAGTTCTGCTCCTTCGCGCGCTCGCTCGACCTCCTCGGTGAGCGCTGGACGCTCCTGGTCGTGCGCGAGCTCCTCAACGGGAGCACGCGCTTCGGCGACCTGCGGCGCGGCATCCCCCGCGTCTCCCGGACCATGCTCTCCGCACGCCTGCGGGAGCTGTGCGATGCGGGCGTCGTCGCCCGGTCCGGGGGAGACGACGGCCCGGCCTACGCGCTGACGCGGTCGGGGGAGGAGCTCGCCGCCGTGGTGCGGGAGCTGGGCACGTGGGGACAGCGGTGGCTGCCGCGCACGCTGCCGCGCGAGGAGCTGGACGAGGACGTGCTCCTCTGGGACATCCGGCGACGCGTTCGCGCGGAGGAGCTGCCGGCGGAGCCGGTGGTGGCGGTCGTCGAGGTCGTCGAGGCCTCGGGGCGCACCCGGGCTCGCTACCTCCTGCTCCGGCGCAGCGAGGTGTCGCTCTGCTCGGCCAACCAGGGGTTCCCGGAGGTTCTCCGCGTCAGGGCTTCCCTGCGGACGCTGACCGCCTGGTGGCGCGGCGACATCTCGCTGGCGGAGGCGCGGGCGGAGGGCATGAGCATCCAGGGCTCGCGGGAGTGGGTGCGGGCGTTTCCCCGCTGGTTCGAGCGCTACGTGTTCGCCGACGTGTCCCCGGTGGCGGCGAAGCGCTAGGTACGGATTTCGTACCGCGCCCGGACCGCGGCGGGTCCTAGATCTCGCCCCGTCGCCCGATCCCGGGCGCGCCACCAGGAGGATGAAGATGATCGCTCACCTGTTCGTGATGTACCCGACCCCCAAGGACCCGGCCGCCTTCGAGCGCGCCTATCGCGAGGAGCACCTGCCGTACGCCGGACCGCGCTTGCAGCGCGAGGGTGCCACCGGCGTCGTCAGCAAGAGAGTCGTCCCGGCGGCGGGCAAGCCGCTCTACCACGTCGTCTCCGACGTCTCGTTCCCCTCCCTGGAGGCCCTCCAGGCGTGCGCCGGGTCCCAGGGCGGGAAGGAGGCGCTGGCCCACGCCGCGTCCATCTCCACGGGTGGCCCTCCGATCGTCATGATCGCCACCGATCTGGTGTGACGGTCAGGCCGGCCTGGCGGTGGGGTCGGCCCCGGCGCCGGCCGGCGGCAACCGCGCCGCCAGCGCCAGGTGCTCCGGGGTGCGCAGCCGCTCCACCGCCCGCCGCGGGTCCGGGGGCGGGCCGGCCCAGCGCAGCAGGGCCGCCGCCCGGCCGCGCGCCTCCGCCAGCCGCTCGCGGGGGACCCGCCCCCGCTCCACCGCGCGCCGCAGGGCGTCGATGGCGCGGTGCTGCGCCTCGGCCCGGTGGCAGACCAGGAGCAGGTCGGCGCCGGCATTCACCGCCGCCGGGACGGCGTCCTCCAGGGGGAAGTGCGCCGCCACCGCCTGCATCTCCAGGTCGTCGGAGACCACCGCGCCCCGGAAGCCGCACTCCTCCCGCAGGAGCCGCAGCACCGGCGCCGACATCGTGGCCGGCCAGGCGGCGTCGAGCGGCTCGAAGACCACGTGCGCCGTCATCACCGAGGCCACCCCGGCCGCGGCCGCGGCCCGGAAGGGCGGGAGCTCCACCGCGCGCAGCCGGGAGAGGTCGTGGGGCAGGCGCGGCAGCTCGAGGTGCGAGTCCTGGAGCGTGTCGCCGTGGCCGGGGAAGTGCTTGGCGCAGGCGGCGACGCCGGCCGACTGGATCCCGCGGACCAGGGCCGCGCCCAGGCGGGCCACCTCCGCGGGATCGCGCGAGAGGGACCGGTCGCCGATGACGGGGTTCCGGGGATTGGTGTCCACGTCCACCACCGGGGCGAAGTCCTGGTCGATGCCCACCGCCCGGAGCTCCCGGCCCAGCAGCGCGCCGATGCCGCGGGCCAGCGCCGCGTCGCCCGTCGCGCCCAGGGTGCGCATGGCCGGGAGCTCGGTGAAGCCGTGCGCCGCGCGCAGCCGCATCACCCGCCCGCCCTCCTGGTCCACCGAGAGGAGGAACGGCCGCTGGGCGGCGTGCTTCAGGCCCGCCGAGAGCGCCGCCACCTGCTCGGGCGACTCCACGTTGCGGGCGAAGAGCACCGCGCCGGAGACGCCGCGGGCCAGGAGCTCCCGCACCTCGGGCGACGGGTCGAGGCCGTCGAAGCCGACGGCGAAGAGCGAGGCGCAGGCGGCGTCGAGCTCAGACATCCGACCCGATCCTACCTCAGGCCAGCAGCAGGCCCTCGGCGAGGAACAGGGCCACCGCGGCCGCGAGCAGGAGGGACCAGAGCGGCACCCGGTGGTCGCCCCGGGACGCGCCCTGCTCCGCCAGGCGCGCGTGGCTCGATCCCCCGAACCAGGCGGTGAGCTCCCGGGCGTCGAGCCGGGTGGTGTCGCTCTCGCGCGGGTCGGGGAAGGCGGCGAAGGCCAGGCGCGGGTCGAGGCGCTCCTGCCCGCCCTCCTCCACCTTCACCTGCCACAGGCCGGGCCGGTCGGGGACCGCCGCCGGCGGCCCGCCGGCGGGCCCGGGCCTCAGC
>DATIFE010000089.1:0-6588 GCA_035455425.1 Anaeromyxobacteraceae bacterium
GGCGGGCGGCTGCATCGGGGGAGCGGCCGGGCGCGGGGCCGCGGCGATCCCGGCAGGAGCCGCCGCCCGCTCCGCGCCGGCCGCGGCCGGAGGGCGCTCCGGGGCGGCGGGGGGCGTGCGGGGCTCGCCGGCTGCCACGACCTCCCCCTCCGTGCGCTCGCGCCGGTCCGAGAGGAGCTTCACCGAGACGCCGCCGACCACCAGCACCAGCGCCACCCCGATGGCGAGCCGCGGCCAGGCGAGGAAGCCCGGCCGCCTCTTCCCCCCCGCTCCGGCCGCCTGCCGCGCCGCCGCCAGGAGGATCCCCTCCCCGCCCGGCGCCGGCTCCTCTCCCAGCCGGCGGTAGAGGCCCCGGGTCTCCTCGATCCGCGCCGCCTCGGCCCGGCAGGAGGCGCAGTCCGCCAGGTGCGCCTCCACCTCGCGCGCCGGGCCGGGCGCGAGCTCGCCGTAGGCGCGGTCGAGCAGCATCTCCCTGGCGGTCTCGCAGTTCACGTCCCGGTGCCTCCCGGCGCCGCGGCCTCGGCTCCGAACCCGTCCTCGGCCAGCCGCCGGCGGAGCCCCTCGAGCGCGTAGCGCATGCGGCTCTTCACGGTGGGAACCGGGGCGCCGGTGATCTCGGCGATCTCGGCGAAGGAGACGCCGCCGTGCTCCCGCAGCAGGAACACCTCGCGCTGCTCCTCGGGCAGCGAGGAGAGCGCCGCCAGGAGGCTCTGGCGCAGCCGGGCGCTCTCGGCGGAGCGATCGGGCCCCGGATCGTCGCCGGCGAGCCCGTCGAGGAGCGCCCGCCCGCCCTCCCCGGGCGCGTCGAGCGGCTCGGATCGCCGGTGGACGGCGCGCCGGGCCGCGTCCGCCGCCAGGTTCCGGGCCACGGTGTAGAGCCAGGTGCGGAGCCGGGCGCGGGGCTCCCAGCGCGGCGCGGCGCCGATGAGCCGCAGGAAGGAGTCCTGGAGCAGGTCCTCGGCCAGCGGCCGGTCGCCGGTGAGCCGCAGGAGGAAGGTGAAGATGGCGGCGCGGTGCCGGCGCATGAGGACCTCGAAGGCCCCGGCGTCTCCGTCGCGGAAGCGCTGGAGGAGGTGCTCGTCGCTCTCGTCGGTCGGCAAGGCGCCTCGCCGGGCCCGTCCGCTGGAAACGCACGGGCGCGGGAAAGGATCTGCCGGGCATCCTACCGCCCCGGCCGCCCGGCGCCCTCTCCCCCGGGAGGGCCGGGCGCCGGCGTCGGGCGGACCCGCCTCGCCCCGGCCGCCTCGGCCGCCGCCGCCAGCACCTCGTAGGCCTGGCAGCCGACGATCCGCCGCCCGCCGAGCACGAAGGTGGGAATGCCGGTGACGCCGGCCCGCGCCGCCTCCTCGGCCGCGGCGTCGACCCGCTCCCCCAGCGCCGGGTCGGCGAGCGCCCGCAGGGCCGCCTCGGGGTCCATCCCGGCCTCCCGGGCGCAGGCCGCCAGCACGGCGTCGTCCTCGATGTCCTCTCCCCGCTCCCAGTGGGCCGCCATCACCGCCTGGCGGACCGGGTGGAGCCGGCCGGCGTCGCGGCCGTGCTCGGCGAGCAGCAGCGCCCGCCGGGTGTTGGGCAGGCGGTCCTGCGGCCGGAGGCTCTGGATGCCGAATCCGGCGGCGAAGCGCCGCAGTTGATCGCGCATGGCCCCGAGCCGCGAGGCGCCGAAGAGGTCGGCCAGGGGGCGGCCGCCGGACGGCGTCTCCGGGTGGAGCTCGAAGCCGCGCCAGTCGAGGTCGATGGGGTAGTCGCCTTGCAGCCTGACCAGGCTGCTCCGCTCCGCGATGAAGCAGAACGGTCAGACGAAGTCGGAGTAGAGCGTGAGCCGCACCATGCCTCCTGTCTAAGCACGCGGGGGGGCGTGCGCACGGCCCGATATCGGTTGACGCGACGCACCACCGGCGATCGGGCCGCGCGAATTTCGCGGCAAGCGCGGGCGTGCGCTAGACTCGCGCGCGTCCGGGTCGTCCGCCCTCGACCCCGCGCCCGCGGCCCCCGGGCCGCCCACAGGAGCGCAGAGATGGCCAGCCTCACCCCGCAGCGTTCCGGCTCGGAGCGGTCCCGGCTCGTCGAGCTGGTCCTCATCGGGATCGTGTCCGCCCTGGTGGCGGGCGTGGCCGTCTTCGCCATGCGCTACGCGCGGAGCACGGGCGGCGAGAGGGCGCCGGAGCCGGCCCCCGCGCCCCCGCCGGCGCCGGCCGCCAGCGTCGGCCTGTCGGACACCGAGATCGTCTTCGGCATGGCCTCTCCCTTCTCCGGCGCCAACAAGGAGACCGGCCGCTCCCTCAAGGCCGGCTTCGACGCCGCCTTCGCCGCGGTGAACGCGGCCGGAGGCGTCCACGGCCGCAAGCTCCACCTGGTGGCCCTCGACGACGGGTACGAGCCGGAGCGCACCCGGTCGGTGATGAAGGAGCTGGTCGAGGAGCGGAAGGTCTTCGGCATCGTCGGGAACTACGGGACCGCCACGGCGGCGGTGGCCATCCCCTACTGCATGGAGAAGAAGATCCTCTTCTTCGCGCCCTACACGGGCTCGGCGGTGTCGCGCAAGACGCCTCCCGACCGGTACGTCTTCAACTTCCGCCCCAGCTACGCCGAGGAGGCGGCCGCCGCCGTGCGCTACCTCATGGCGGTGCGGCGCGTCGAGCCGCAGGAGATCGCGGTCTTCGCCCAGGAGGACCCCTTCGGCGACGCCGGCTTCCAGGGAGTGGCCGCGGCGCTGGCGCCGCTGAAGCGCTCCGAGTCCCAGATCCTGCGCGTCGGCTACAAGCGCAACACCGCCGAGGTGGACGACGCCGTGGCGCGCGTCCAGAAGGAGGGGTCGAAGCTGAAGGCGGTGGTGATGATCGCCACCTACAAGGCGGCGGCCCGGTTCGTCGAGAAGGTGCGCACCGCGGGCCTGGACCTGATCCTCACCAACGCCTCGGTGGTCAACGCCACCGAGCTGGCCGACGAGCTGGTGCCCCTCGGGCCCAAGGTGGTCTCCGACCTGATCGTGACCCAGGTGGTCCCCCTGCCCACCAGCCACGCCACCGCGGTCATCCGGTACCGGGAGGCGCTGCAGGCCTACGGCCCCGAGGACGCGCCCGACTATCCCTCCCTCGAGGCCTACGTCGGCGCCAACGTGCTCATCGAGGGGCTGCGCCGGGCCGGGAAGGACCTGACCACCGAGAAGCTGGTGGAGGCGCTGGAGGGCATCCAGGGGCTCGACCTGGGCATCGGCACGCCGCTGGGCTTCAGCAAGACGGACCACCAGGCGTCGCACAAGATCTGGGGCACGGCGCTCGACCCCAGCGGGAAGTACCGCCCCATCGAGCTGGAGTGAGCCATGGCGCGCCGCCCCTGGAGGTCGCCCGCTCGATCGCCCGCCGCCGCCGCGGCGCTCCTCCTGTCGATCTCCTGGCCGGCCGCCGCCGCGGCGGTGAACGGGGTCACCGACACCGAGGTGACCTTCGGCATGTGCTCCGCCTTCTCCGGCGGCGCCCGCGAGCTGGGCGTGGGGATGAAGACCGGCTTCGAGCTGGCCTTCGCCGCCGCCAACGAGGCCGGCGGGGTGCACGGGCGCCAGCTCAAGCTCGTGGCCCTCGACGACGGGTACGAGCCGGAGCGCAACAAGGTCTGCATGAAGGAGCTGGTGGAGAACAAGAAGGTCTTCGCCATCACCGGCAACGTGGGCACCCCCACCGCCGTGGTGGCCGTCCCCTACGCGCTCGACAAGAAGGTGCTCTTCTACGGCGCCTTCACCGGGGCCGGGCTTCTGCGCCAGGACCCGCCCGACCGCTACGTCATCAACTACCGCGCCAGCTACGCCGAGGAGACCGCCGCCACCGTCAAGTACCTGGTGGAGGTGAAGCGCCTCAAGCCCTCGCAGATCGCGGTCTTCGCCCAGGAGGACGCCTACGGCGACGCGGGCTACAACGGCGTGGCCCACCAGGTGCGGCGCTACGGCTTCGACAGCTCGCGCATCCTGCGCGTGGGCTACAAGCGCAACACCATCGACGTGGCCGACGCCGCCGCGACCATCCTCAAGAACCAGTCGCGCGCCCAGGCCATCATCATGGTGCCCACCTACAAGGCGGCGGCCAAGTTCGTGGAGCGGGTGGTGAACGGCGGCTTCAAGCCCACCTTCGCCAGCGTCTCCTTCGTCGGCGCCACCGCCTTCTCCGACGAGCTGCGCGCGCTGGGGGCGCGCTACGCCGAGGGCGTCATCGTCACCCAGGTGGTGCCGCTCCCCACCTCGCACGCCACCGCCATCATCCGCTACCGCGAACTGCTGAAGCGCTACTCCACCGGCGAGGAGCCCAACTTCGTCTCGCTCGAGGGGTACATCGCCGGGACCATCCTGGTGGAGGCGCTGCGCCGCACCGGCAAGGCGCTCGACACCGAGCGCCTCGTCGACACCTTCGAGACCATCCGCGGCCTCGACCTGGGCATCGGCACCCTCATCAGCTACGGCCCCTCCGAGCACCAGGGGTCCCACAAGGTCTGGGGCACGGTGATGGACGCGAACGGGGTCTACAAGACGCTGGAGATGGAGTAGCGCCTCAGGGCGGCCCCAGCGTCCCGGTCGCCTCGTCCCAGGAGAGGAGCTCGCCGAACCGGGCCCAGGCGAGGAAGTACTCGAAGGTCCGCTCGAAGTCCTCCGACGGCGTGTAGAGCGCGATGGTCTCGAGGACGAAGTCGCGGCTCACCCTCCGCTCCGGAGAGCGCTGCATCGCCTCCTCCACGGCGCGGAAGAGGTGGAGCCCGCGGACGCGCTCGGCCCAGAGCCCCTTGCGGTCGGCCGGGCTCGCCTTGACGAAGCGCTGCCCGGCCGGGGCCAGCACCACCATCCGCCGGGGCGTGTCGACGAGGTCCAGCATCTCGGCGGCGTTGGCGGCGGCCATGAGCGCGCCGAACTCGCGCCCGGTGTCGGCGCCGATGCGGAAGACGTCCTCCCGGCCGCCGCGCGCGTCCAGGTACTCGAGGAGGCCCACGATCTCGCCGGGGAGGACGTGGGGGATGGGCTCGAAGGCCGGGGCGCCCGCCGGGGCCGCGTCCGGCATCTCCATGCCGGTGATGACGTCGTGGAGCCCGTCCATCAGCTGGAGCAGCTCCGGCGAGCGGTAGTCCCGGGGCCGCGGCAGCCGGTTCTCGACCACGGTGCGCACCCGCCCCGGGTTGGCGTCGAGCACCACGATCCGGTCGGCCATGTAGGCCACCTCCTTGATGTCGTGGCTCACCATCAGGATGGAGGACGGGTTGCGGTCCTTCCCGGCCCAGATGTCCAGCACCTCGGCGCGCAGGCTCTCGGCGGTCAGGGCGTCCACCTGGCTGAAGGGCTCGTCCATGAAGAGCAGCTCCGGGTCGAGGGACAGGGCGCGCGCCATCCCCACCCGCTGCTTCATCCCGCCGGACAGCTCCCGGGGGTAGGTGCGCTCGAAGCCGGCCAGGCCCACCAGGCGGATGGCCCGGGAGGCGCGGTCGCGCACCTCCGCCGGCGAGCGCCCGGCGGCCCGCAGGGCCGCCTCGACGTTGGCCGCCACCGTCATCCAGGGGAAGAGGGCGAAGCTCTGGAAGACGAAGCCCACCGACGGGTTGAGGCCGCGCAGCGGGGCGCCGTGGTCGAGCACCTGGCCCCGGGTGGGCGGCGTCAGGCCGGCCAGGATCCGCAGGATGGTGGACTTGCCGCAGCCCGAGGGGCCGAGGAGCGCCACCACCTCGTCGGCGTTCACCGCCAGGGTGATCCGGTCGAGGACCTTGAGCTTCCTGCGGCCCGGCCGCGGGAATTCCTGCGACACGCCGCGCAGCTCGCACAGGGGAGGCGCAGCGCTCGGGGTCGTCGGCTCCAGGGGACCTCCCTACCGGGACAGCGAGAAGCGCCCCTCGGCCAGCCCGTGGAGGGGCCGCCAGACGGCGCGGTTGAAGAGCACCACCACCGCCGACATGACCACCACGCTGGCCGCCAGCGCGGGGAAGCGCGCCCCGGCCGCCGCCTCGCTGATGAGCGATCCCAGCCCCTCGGCCCGCAGGACCTGGCCGCGGAAGCTGACGTACTCCGAGACGATGCTGGCGTTCCAGGCCCCGCCGGCCGCGGTCACCCAGCCGGTGAGCAGGTGGGGGAAGACCGCGGGCGCGTAGAGGACGCGAAAGCGCTGCCAGGGCCCCATGCGATAGAGCCGCACCGCCTCGCGCAGGTCGGCGGGGATGGCCGTGGCGCCGGCCGCCACGTTGAAGAGGACGTACCACTGCGTCCCGAGCAGCATGAGGACGATGCTGCCCCCGCCGAGCCCGATCCCCAGCGCCTGGAAGGCCGCCACGGCCGCGGGGAAGAGCATGGGCGCCGGGAAGGAGGCCACCACCTGGACCACCGGCTGGGCGAACCGCGAGAGCCGCGGGTGCAGGCCGATGGCCAGCCCCGCCGGCAGGGCCCAGAGCGTGCCCAGGGCGGTGGCGGCCAGGACGCGCCCCAGCGTCCGCGCCGCACCCAGGGCGATGCGGGTCCACTCCGGCGCCGCAACGCCGCGGAGGAGCTGCACCAGGGAGATGGTCCCGGCTGCCATCCCGGCCAGCAGGCCGGCGTAGAGCAGCGCCGACAGCGCCGCGGCCACCGCCCCC
>DATIFE010000090.1:0-16080 GCA_035455425.1 Anaeromyxobacteraceae bacterium
GACTCGACGAGTGGACGCCGGACGACGCTGCCTGCTCGTGTCGCCCTGCCGCGACGAGGCCGAGCACATCCGCCGTACGCTCGACAGCGTCGCGGCCCAGTCCCTTCCCCCGGCGCTGTGGGTGGTAGTCGACGACGGATCCACCGACGACACCCCGCGGATCCTGGAGGAGTACGCGCGCAAGCTCCCCTGGCTGCGCGTGGTGCGGCGCGAGGACCGCGGGCGGCGCGCCGTGGGGCCGGGCGTGATCGAGGCCTTCTACGCCGGGCTGGAGACGGTGCGGCTGGACGACTTCGACTACGTCTGCAAGCTTGACGTCGACCTCGACCTGCCGCCCCGGTACTTCGAGCTCCTGGTCCGGCGCATGGAGGCGGAGCCGCGCCTCGGGACCAGCTCGGGGAAGGCCTGGTTCGTCCATCCCCGGACCGGCGCCCTGGTGCCCGAGCCCTCCAGCGACGAGATGTCGATGGGGATGACCAAGTTCTACCGGGTCGCCTGCTTCCAGGAGATCGGCGGGTTCGTGCGGCAGGTGATGTGGGACGGGATCGACTGCCACCGGGCCCGCATGCTGGGCTGGCTCGCCGAGAGCGTCGACGACGAGCCGCTCCGCTTCGTCCACCTGCGCCCGCAGGGCTCGAGCCACAGGGGCGTCTGGACCGGCCGCGTGCGGGTCGGGTTCGGGCAGTGGTTCATGGGCACCTCGCCGCTCTACTACCTGGCCGCCGCCGCGCGCCGGATCCTCGAGCACCCCGCCGTCCTCGGCAGCGTCGCCATGCTCTGGGGATACGCCTCCAGCGCCGTCCGGGGCGCCCCCCGCTACGACGACCTCGAGTTCCGGCGCTTCCTGCAGCGCTACCAGCGCGCCTGCCTGTGGAAGGGCAAGGGGGCCGCCACCGCCGCGGTGAATGCGGAGCAGGCACGGGTCTGGCACGCGCGGCACCCGGCCGCTCCCCAGCAGGGAGGCGAGCATGGATCGCGGCGCGCCGTCTGAGCTGCTCGGCCTCGCCTTCGACCGGGTGACGATGGACTCGGCCGTCGCCCGGTGCCTGGAGTGGTGCCGGGCGCCCCGGGCCCCCCACTCGGTCATCACCGCCAACGCCTCCCACCTGTGCATGATGCGCCGCGACCCGGAGCTGTGGCGGTCGTGCCGGGCCGGGGACCTGGTGGTGGCCGACGGGATGTCGGTGGTCTGGGCGCTGCGGGCGGCGGGCCTGGCGGTCCCCGGGCGCGTGGCGGGCGTCGATCTGATGGCGCACCTGCTGGCGGCCGCCTCCGAGCACGGGCTGCGGGTCTACTTCCTGGGGGCGCGGCGGGAGGTGGTCGAGGGCCTGGCCGAGCGCTGCCGGCGCCAGTACCCGGGCCTGGTGGTGGCCGGGTGGCACGACGGCTACTTCTCCGCCGCCGAGCACCCGGCGCTGGTGGAGGAGATCCGGGCGTGCGAGCCGCACATGCTGTTCGTGGGCATGCCGAGCCCCTTCAAGGAGACCTGGTGCCAGCGCCACCGGGATCGGCTGAACGTGCCGGTGGTCATGGGAGTGGGCGGCAGCTTCGACGTCCTGGCCGGCTACATCCGGCGCGCGCCGCGCTGGGTGCAGTCCCTGGGGATGGAGTGGCTCTGGCGGCTCGCCATGGAGCCGCGCAAGCTGTGGAAGCGCTACCTCACCACCAACAGCGAGTTCCTCTGGCTCGCGAGCCGCGAGATCCTGGCCCGGAGGCTGGGGCGGCCGGCGGCCAGCCACGGCTCCGAGTGAACGGACCGGCGTGAGAAAGCCCAGGGACATCGCGGTCTTCATGGGCACCCGCCCGGAGGCGATCAAGCTCGCCCCGGTGGTGGCGGCGCTGCGGACCGCGCCCGGCTTCCGCTGCACGGTGGTCGCCACCGGCCAGCACAAGGAGATGTTCCGCCAGGTGGCCGACCAGTTCGGCTTCTCGGTGGAGGCGGATCTCGACGTGATGCGGCCCGACCAGACGCTGGCCGGGCTCACCGCGCGGCTGATGGAGGCCATCGACCGCTGGCTCGGGTCGGCCCCGCCCGACATGGCCCTGGTGCAGGGCGACACCACCACCGTGCTGGTGGCGGCGCTGGCCTGCTTCTACCGCCGCATCCCCATCGGGCACGTCGAGGCCGGCCTGCGGACCGGCAACATCTGGTCCCCCTTCCCCGAGGAGGTGAACCGCCGCCTGGCCACGCCGCTGGTGGCGCTGCACTTCGCGCCCACCGAGTCGGCCCGGGCGGCCCTGCTGCGCGAGGGCGTCGCCGACGCCACCATCGCCGTCACGGGCAACACCGTGATCGACGCGCTGCGGATGGAGGTGGAGGCCCAGGAGCGCGATCCGGCCCTGCGCCAGGCCGTCGACGGCGAGCTCTCGGCGCTGCTGGGGCCGGACTGGGCCCGGGTCCCCTTCGTGCTCGTCACCGGGCACCGCCGCGAGAACTTCGGCGAGGGCATCGAGCAGATCTGCCGGGCCATCGCCACCCTGGCGCGGCGCTTTCCCGACCACCGCTTCGTGTACCCCGTGCACCTGAACCCGAACGTCCACCTGCACGTGAACCGGCTGCTCGGCGGCCTCTCCAACGCGCGGCTGATCGCGCCCCAGGGCTACCGCGCCTTCGTCGCCCTGATGTCCCGCTGCCGCCTGGTGCTGACCGACTCCGGCGGCGTGCAGGAGGAGGCCCCCTCGCTGGGGAAGCCGGTGCTGGTGATGCGCGACACCACCGAGCGGCCGGAGGGCGTCGAGGCCGGGACGGCCCTGCTCACCGGCCCGAAGGCGGAGGCCATCGTCGAGCACGCCTCGCGCCTGCTCACCGACCCCCGCGCCTACCGCTCCATGGCCACCGCCCGGAACCCCTACGGCGACGGCCACGCGGCCGAGCGCGTCCTGGAGCGCATCCGCCGCTACTTCGCCTGAGGCCCGGCCCGGGCCTCCTTCACCACGGCCAGACGGGGACGTAGACGAAGGGGTGCACCAGGGTGAGGTACGCCAGGTAGAGGGCGTTGAAGGCCAGCAGCAGCACCAGCATCCGCTTCACCGCCCGGCGCGGATCGCGGTCGCGCGCCAGGACCGCCGGGATGGCGATCGAGGCGAAGAGCACCGACATGAGGAGCAGCGACTTCACCGGATGGGCCTCTCCGCCGGCGAGTGTACCACCGGCCCCGCGGGCCGCGATCCCCCGCGCGCCCACCAGCGGGCCAGGTAGAGGTTGTAGAGCGCCACCGCCTGCCAGTCGACGTCGATCTCGTTCGTCGACCAGCTGTCGTTGTCGGTGTAGCGGCCGTCGAGCGGCGTGGCGGCGTCGCGCGGCATGGCCGGATCCCCCCAGTAGCCCCACACCGGCAGGGGCCGCGCCTCGGGGCGGGAGACGTCGTCGGGCTCGGGGGCGTCCACCGGGCCCCCGGCCACCAGGCCGGGGAAGAGGAAGGGCCGGGCGCCCAGGGCCGCCAGCCACTGGTGGAAGGCGTGCGCGCGGCCGCGGCTGACGCCGGGCAGGCCGCTCACGTAGCACAGCTGCAGGGAGTTCCTCCCCAGCGCGTAGTGGACGTGGTCGAGCACCTGCTCGCAGTCCTCCCGCGCCGCCGCCGGGCCCTCCAGGCAGGCCCGGGCGCTGAAGGCGGCGCTCCGGTGGAAGGCGGCCGCCAGGGAGCCCCAGAAGTAGCGGCCGGCCCAGTGGAAGGGGTGGCGGTCGGCCTCCGCCCGCAGCTCCGCCGCGCGCTGCAGCAGCCGGTCGCGGATGGACCGCCGGAGCGCCGGGTCGCCGCCGGGCGCCCGCAGGTAGAGGAGCGCGGCCTGCACGTCGGTCCGCGGGAACCGCGGGTCGCCGTCGAGGTCCGCCCAGCCGGACGCGAAGAGGTCCCCGAAGCGGCGGGCCCCGGTGGCCAGGAGCAGCCCGGCGGCGGCGTACATCCGCACCTCGCGCCCCGCCCGGACGTCGCCGTCCCGCCGGTAGGCGGGACAGGTGGGCCCGTCGCTGGCCTCGCCCGGGCGCGCCTCCAGCCAGCCCTGGCCGCGCAGGGCGGCCTCGAGGCAGCGCGCGGCGAAGGCCGGGGCGTGGGGACGGTACAGGGTGGCGGCGAAGGCCAGGGTCCCCACCGCCCGACCGGTGGCCAGGGTGCCCACCTCGCCGGCGCGGTAGGGAGCCGCTCCCTGGGGGGTGTTGGTGCCGTAGGGGCCGTACCGCTCCTGGCAGGTGGTGTTGTGGAAGCCGCCCGACCGGTCCTGGACGGAGAGGATCCACTCCAGCCCCCACCGCGCCTCGTCGAGCAGGTCGGGGACGCCGTTGCCGGACTCGGGGATGTCGGTGTCGTCGTCGCCGGGCCCGAAGTCGGCCTGGGCCTGGAGGAGCCAGAAGAGCGCCGAGTTGGTGGAGGCGCTGTAGAGGGAGAAGTCGCCGGCGTCGTGCCATCCCCGGGACTCCCCCGGGGGCGCCCGGTCCGCGTCGCTGGGGTGGGTCCACGGGCCCTCGGCCCAGGGGGACTCGACGGCGGTGAAGGCGCGCTGGAAGTAGAAGGCCCGCTGCACGGCGCGGACGGCGGCGTCGTACACGCCGGGGCCCACGTCGAAGGGGTGGCTGGCGAGGCCGTTGCCGGCCACGATGCGGTACCGGCCCGGCTTCTCCAGGGCGCTGAAGTCGCCGATGAAGGCCGTGCCGACGGGGCCCAGGACGCCGGTGGGGACGGCGCGCACCGGCGGTCCTCCCCGGAAGGCCACCGAGCCGTCCCGCTCGCTCACCAGCTCGAAGGACTCGAAGGGGCGCGGCGAGGTGAACTGCTTCCGGGCCCGGGGCCCGTAGCCCACCTGCGAGGCGGCCAGCCGCCCGAAGAACGGCTCCTCGCGCGGTCCCGCGGCGCGCTGGCGCCAGGCCGGGTACCCGGCGGCCCGCCGGGCCGCCCGCACCAGGCCGTGCCGCGCCCCGGGGATGGCGGTCGCCGCGGCAGCGGCGATGGCCAGGGCGGCCAGGGCGACGGCGCGCCCCGGCGAGCGCGGCCACCTCACCGGAAGACGCGGTTCCGGTGGCACCACCGGATGAGCACGTACACCGCCCAGACGCGCGACCAGTACATCCCGGGGGCTCCGTCGAGGAAGGCCCTCCAGAGCCGCTCCACCGCCGCGGGGTCGAGGCCCGCCGGCCGCACCGCCTGGGGATCGCGCAGGGTCCGGTCCATCACCTGGCGCAGCCCGCGGCGGATCCACCGGTCGAACGGCAGCACGAACCCGCTCTTCTTGCGCTCGAAGATGGCCGGGTCCAGGCCGGCGAGGCCGATGCGGCGCAGGATGGCCTTCCGGCCGGCGGGCTGGAACCGGAGGCCGTCGGGGAGGCGGTCGGCGCTCTCGAAGAGGAGCTGGTCGACGAGCGGCACGCGCTGCTCGATCGAGGCCGCCATGCTGGCGGCGTCGTTGTCGCGCAGGAGCCGCTCCCCCAGGAACAGGCGCTGCTCCATCACCGCGATGGCCGAGATCGGCGAGCGGGAGCGCGTCTCCGCCACCAGCCGGTCGTGCATCGCCGGCGCGAGCCCGTCCACCAGCGCGTCGGCCAGGCCGGGGGCCAGGAGCTGGCGCTGGAACTCGGGGAGGAACAGGGCGTAGGCCATCTGGTACAGGCCCAGCAGGTCGTCCCCGCGCCGGATCATGTCGGGGAGCTTGGCCCAGCGCGTCTGGGGCGGGATGGCGCCGCCCGAGCGCCGCAGGCCGGAGGTGGCCAGGCGGGCCGCGGCCACCGGCAGGCTCCGCGGGAGCCCGCGGAGCGGCCGGAACCAGCGGTGGAGCAGCGGCAGGTCGCGGAACGAGGAGTAGCCGCCGAAGAGCTCGTCGCCGCCGGTCCCGACGAGGGCCACCGTGAAGCCGGCGTCGCGGATGGCGCGCGACATGTAGTAGGAGTTGAGCGCGTCGAAGGTGGGCTGGTCCAGGCTGTCGAGCGCCGGCTCCAGGTGCTCGACGAAGTGGCCCTCGGTGAGGACCACCTCCTGGTGCCGGGTGCCGATGCCCTCGGCGATCCGCCGGGCGATGGGGCCCTCGTTGAGCTCCTGCTCCTCGAAGGCCAGCGTGAAGGTGTGGATGGGGGCGCGGGCGGCGCGCTGGGCCAGGTTCGCCACCGCCGAGGAGTCGACGCCGCCCGAGAGGAACACCGCCAGGGGAACGTCGCTGGCGAGGTGCAGCCCCAGGCCCTGGGAGAGGACGCGCGCCAGCCCCGCCTCGTCCATCGACGGGTCGGGCTGCTCCCCGGGGATGGTCCAGAAGTCCCGGGAGAGCAGCTCCTCGCCCCGGGCGCCGAGCTCGAGCAGGCGCCCGGGCGGCAGGAGCTCGACGCCCTCCACCGCGGTGCCGGGGCCGACCACGAAGCCGTTCCAGACCACCGACGCCACCGCGCCGGGGTCGAGGCGGGGCGTGCCCAGCAGCCCGGAGGCCAGCAGCGCGCGGACCTCGGAGGCGAAGGCCAGCGACCAGCCGGCCGCGGGATCGCGGCTCCGCGCCAGGTAGAGCGGCTTGATGCCCAGCGGATCGCGGGCCAGCAGGAGGCGCCTCCGCGAGCCGTCCCAGAGGGCGAAGGCGAACATCCCGCGCAGCCAGCCGACCGCGTCGGTGCCGTGGAGGCCGAGCGCGCGCAGCATGACCGCGGTGTCGCCGGTGGAGGCGAACGACTGCCCCTCGGCCGCCAGGCGCGCGCGCAGCTCGAGGTAGTTGTAGATCTCGCCGTTGTAGACGATGACCTGCCCGGTGACGGGGTCGATCATGGGCTGCTCCCCGGCGGGCGAGAGGTCCAGGATCGCCAGCCGGCGGAACGCCAGCAGCGCGCCCCAGCCGCGCTCGTCCGCGGGAGACGCCCAGGTCCCGTGGGCGTCCGGCCCGCGGTGCACCATGGCGTCGCTCATCCGCTGCAGGGCGGCGCGGTTGGGCTCGTCCACCCGCCCGATGATTCCAGCGATCCCGCACATGCTCGGGTCCGGATCCCGCGGCCGGTCCCGGCTCAGGCGGCGCGGCCGCGCCCGACGCCGAAGTACTGGAAGCCGGCCGCCCGGGCCCTGGAGGCGTCCCAGGCGTTGCGGCCGTCGAAGAGCGCGCTCCCCCGCATCGTCTTCTTCAGCCGATCGAAGTCGGGATTGCGGAACTCGGTCCACTCGGTGACCAGGAAGAGGCCGTCCGCTCCCTCGGCCGCGCCGTAGGGATCGCGCGACATCTCGATGTGGGGCCCGAGCAGCCGGGAGGCGTTCTCGGTGGCCACGGGGTCGTGGGCGCGCACCGCGGCGCCGGCTCCGGCCAGGAGCTGGATCAGCACCAGCGAGCTGGCCTCGCGCATGTCGTCGGTCCTGGGCTTGAAGGAGAGCCCCCACACGCCCACCCGCTTGCCGACCAGCGAGCCGAAGTGCTTCACCGCCACGTCGAAGAGCAGCCGCTTCTGGCGCTCGTTGACGCGCTCGACCGACCGGAGCAGGTCGAAGTCCAGCCCGACCTGCCGGGCCATGGTCATGAGCGCCCGGAGGTCCTTGGGGAAGCAGCTGCCGCCGAAGCCCACGCCCGGGAAGAGGAAGGAGGATCCGATGCGCTTGTCGGCGCCCACGCCCCGGCGCACGGCGTCCACGTCGCCGCCCAGCCGGTCGCACAGGAGCGCCACGTCGTTCATGAAGGCGATGCGCGTCGCCAGCATGGCGTTGGCCGCGTACTTGGTGAGCTCGGCGCTGCGCGGGTCCATGAACTGGACGCGGGCGTCCTGGCGGAAGAAGGGCTGGTAGACCTCGGCCATCACCTCGCGCGCCCGCTGCGTCAGCACCCCCACCACGACGCGGTCGGGGCGCATGAAGTCCTCGATGGCCGAGCCCTCCTTGAGGAACTCGGGGTTCGAGGCGACGTCGAACGGCCCCTGGGCCACGCGGCCCACGATCTCGGCGATGCGCTCGCAGGTTCCCACCGGAACGGTGCTCTTGCTGACCACCACCGTGTACTTCCGGATGCAGCGGCCGATCTGCTCGGCCACCGCCAGCACCGCGCCCAGGTCCGCGGCGCCGGACTCCGTCGCCGGCGTCCCCACGGCGATGAAGGCCACGTCGGTCCCCTCCATCGCCTCGGCGATCGAGGAGGTGAAGTCCAGGCGCTTCTCGCGCGTGTTCCGGCGGAGGAGCTCCTCCAGGCCGGGCTCGTAGATGGGGACCCCGCCGGCCCGCAGGGCGGCGATCTTGGCCTCGTCCACGTCGACGCAGGTGACACGGTTCCCGCCCTCGGCCAGGCAGGTTCCGGTGACGAGTCCCACGTAGCCCGTTCCGACGACCGCGATCTTCAAGGCGAGCCTCCCGCGCGCCGCATACGCTACCAGCAGCGCGGCGGCAAGGGGAGCATCGCCCCTGTCGCACGGTCGGGGGATGGAACGCGCGCCCCATCCCGAAGAGGATGCGGTGGCTTGGCTCTCGGGGGGGAGTGGTCGGCTCGGTCGGGCGCCGCGACGAAGTCATGCACCAGCGCCTCCGCATCCTCTACCTCTCGCCCATGCCGCCCGGCCCGCCCCGCTCCGGTGCGCAGGCGCGCATGCACGGCCTCCTGACCCACCTGGCGCCGCGCCACGACGTCACCGCCGTGGCGCTCCTGGACCCCGGGGACGACGCCGAGGCCTGCGCCCGCGCCCTCCGCCCGCACTGCCGCGAGGTGGTGCTGGTCCGGAACCCCAACGGCGGCGGCGGCCTCCCCAAGCGGCTGCTCCAGCTGCGCTCCACGGCCTCGCTCCACAGCTACGAGCGGCACCGCTGCAGCCTGGCCGAGCTCCAGCGGGTCCTGGACGGGGTGACGTCGCGGACGCCCTTCGACCTGGTCAACGTCGAGTTCCCCTACCTGGCCCATTACCGCCTGGGGGGGTCGGCCGGGGCCCGGCCCCCTCCGGTGGTGCTCGACGCCCACGACATCGCCTACGAGATCGTCCGCCAGGTGGCCCGGGGCGGCGCCAGCCTCGGCAGGCGCCTCTACGCCTCGGTGAACTGGCGCAAGCTCCGGCGGGACGAGGTCGCCGCCTTCCGGCGGGCGGACGGCGTCTACACCTGCAGCGCCGCGGACCGGGACCGCGTCCTCTCCGACGTTCCCACGGCGCGCACCGCCGTGGTCCCCAACGCCGCGGACGTGGACTTCTACCAGCCCCGCCCCGCCGATCCGCCCTGCGACGGCCGGACCGTGGTCTTCTTCGGGCTCCTCTCCACCTTCCCCAACACCGACGGCGTGCTCCACTTCCTGCGGGAGATCTGGCCGCGCATCGCCGCGGAGCGGCCGGACGCCCGCTTCCGGATCATCGGGGCGCGCCCTCCCCCCTCGGTGCAGGCCTTCGCCGGCCCGCGGGTGGAGGTCACGGGCCTGGTGGACGACCTGAGGCCCCACCTGGCGTCGGCGGCGGCCCTGGTGGTCCCGCTGCGCCTGGGCAGCGGCACCCGGCTCAAGATCCTCGAGGGCATGGCCATGGGCAAGGCCATCGTCTCGACCACCCTGGGCGCCGAGGGCATCGACGCGGCCCCCGGGCGCGACCTCCTGGTCGCCGACGAGCCGGCCAGCTTCGCCGCCGCGGTGATCCGCCTCCTCGACGACCCGGGCCTGGCGGCGCGCCTGGGAAGCGCGGGACGCCGGCTGGCGGTGGAGCGATACTCCTGGGAAGCCGCGGCGCGGGCGCTGGAGGCCTTCTACCGGGAGGTCCTGGACGCCCGGCTGCGCCAGGGAGGGGCCACCGGGTGAAGGCCGCACTCATCGGCGCGGGGCAGATCGCCCGCCAGCACCTCGCCTGCCTGCAGCGGCTGCCGGGCGTCGAGGTGGCGGCGGTGTGCGACCTCTCCCCCGGCACGGCGGAGGCCGCCGCCGAGCGGCACGGGATCCGGTCGTGGTTCACCGACCACCGCTCGATGCTCCGGGAGATCCGGCCCGACGTGGTCCACGTCACCACGCCCCCGACGAGCCACTTCCGGCTGGCCCTGGACTCGCTCGAGGCCGGGGCGCACGTGGTGGTGGAGAAGCCGGCCACCGCCACCTTCGCGGAGCTCGACGCCCTGCTCCGGGCCGCCCGGGAGAAGGGCCGGGCGCTGATCGAGGACCACAACTACGTCTTCAACCGCGCCCCCCAGGAGATCGTCCGCCGCATCGACTCCGGGGAGTTCGGGGCGGTGACCCACGTCGAGGTGCTCATCTGCCTCGACATCTTCGGCCCCGGCGGCTTCGCCGACCCGAACGTCCCGCACCCCGTCCTCTCGATGCCCGGCGGGGCCATCGCCGACTTCCTCCCGCACCTGGCCTCCCTGGCCCACCTCTTCGTGGGGCCGCACCGGCGGGCGCACGCCGTCTGGGCCAAGCGGAGGCCCTCGGTCCTCCCCTACGACGAGTTCCGCGCGGTGGTCGAGGGCGAGCGGGGCACGGCGGCCCTCGGCTTCAGCGCCTGCTCGCAGCCCGATGCCTTCTGGCTGCGGGTGTACGGAGAGCGCATGCACGCCAGCGCCAACCTCTTCGAGACGCGGCTCACCTTCGACGGGCCGCGGCCGGGGCCCAAGCCGCTCCGGCCCTTCTTCGGCGGCCTGGAGGAGGGGCGCGCCATCCGCCGCGCCGCCCTCGCCACCCTGCTGCGCAAGTTCAAGGGCCCGGGCGCCTACGAGGGCCTGTGGGAGCTCCTGGCGCGGACCTACCGGGCGCTCGCCGACGGGTCGCCGCTGCCGGTGACGGCCGAGCACGTCCTCGAGGTGAACCGCCTGGCCGAGGCCCTCAAGCCCGCGGAGGTCCGGCCATGAGGGCGCTCGTCACCGGCGCCGGCGGCTTCCTCGGCCGCCACGTGGTCGCGGCCCTCCTGGCGCGGGGGCACCGGGTCCGGGCCATGGTGCGCCCGGCGGCGCGCCTCGAGGGGCTGGGGTGGCCGGCCTCGCCTGGCCTGAGCGTAGGGCCCGGAGGGCCCGGAGTCGAAGGCAGCGTAGGGCCCGGAGGGCCCGGAGTCGAAGGCAGCGCAGGGCCCGGAGGGCCCGGAGTCGAAGGGGTGGAGGTCGTCCGGGCGGACCTGCGCGCCGCCCGCGACCTGGCGCCGGCCTTCGAGGGCGTGGACGTGCTGGTGCACCTGGCGGCCGCGGTCAGCGGCGGGGAGGACCTCCAGTTCGCGGCGGCGGTGGCCGGGACGGAGCGGCTCCTGGGGGCCATGGCCACCACCCCGTGCCGGCGCCTGGTGCTGGCGAGCAGCTTCGCGGTGTACGACGTCGGCGCCATCCGGGGAGGCGTCCACGACGAGAGCGCGCCGCTCCACCGCGCGCCGGAGCTCTACGGGCGCGACGGCTACACCATCGCCAAGCTCTGGCAGGAGCGCGTCACCCGCCGGCTCGCCGAGCAGCACGGCTGGGACCTCACCGTGCTCCGGCCGGGCTTCATCTGGGGGCGCGACCACGCCTACCTCTCGGCCCTGGGCCAGCGGCTCGGCAGGCACCACCTGGTCATCGGCCCGCTCACCCGCCTCCCCCTCACCCACGTCGAGAACTGCGCCGACGTCTTCGCGCAGGCGGCGGAGGATCCCCGCGCCCGCGGCCAGACCTTCAACGTCGTCGACGGGCGCGGCGAGCGCATCTGGACCTTCCTGGGGGACTACCAGCGGGGAACCGGCGAGCGGGGGCTGCGGATCCCCGTTCCGTACCGGCCGGCCCTGTGGGCCATCCGGCTGGCGTACGCCACCGTCTTCCGGCGCGCCACCAAGGTGCCCACCGTGCTCATCCCCAACCGCTTCGAGTCGCGGCTCCGGCCGCTGCGCTTCGAGAACCGCCGCCTGCGCGAGGTCCTGGGCTGGAAGCCGCCGCTCGACTACCGGCAGTGCCTGGCGCGGACCTACGGCCCGCCCCGCCCCGCGGCGGTGGAGGGCCTGGCGCAGCCTTCCTGAGGCCGCCCCTAGCGCGCCGGCTCGAAGAACCGCTTCAGCCCCAGGAACCGCTTCTCGAACCCCTCGTAGCTCAGCCAGGCGACGCCGATCGCCAGGGCCATGCCCGCCGAGGCCTGGAGCGCCACCGCCGCGCCGTGCGAGCCCAGCCACCGCGCCAGCGTGAACTCGGTCCGGTGGGTGACGAGGTAGTACGAGAGGAAGTGGTGGTAGACGTAGATGCCGTAGCTGTAGGTGCCGAGGAAGACCATCGCCCGGTTGCGGAAGAAGCGGTAGACGGCGGTCCGCGGCGGCGCCACCAGCGCCCACATCAGCAGGGCGGCCAGCAGCACCAGGAACAGCGCCGCCCGCACCGGCAGGACGTACTGGAGCCCGTGCTTGGTCACCAGGCGCGTCCAGGCGAAGCTGGCCCCCGCCAGCGCCGCGGCCCCCGCCGCCACGCGCGGCAGCCAGCGGACGATCAGCCCCGTTCCCCCGGGCTGGCGCCCCAGCACGGCCAGGAAGGCGCCCAGGGCCAGCCCGTCCAGCCGGAACGGGGTCAGGACGTAGGTGGTCCACCAGCTGAGGCCCAGCGCCGAGCCCAGGAAGCGGGCCAGCATGGCGCCGATCGAGGCCGACAGGCTCACGGCCATGAGCGTGCGCGGGTTCCTGCCCAGGGCCCAGACCACCAGCGGCCAGACGAAGTAGAAGTGCTCCTCGATGGAGAGCGACCAGAAGTGGTCGAG
Organism: Anaeromyxobacteraceae bacterium; assembly: GCA_035455425.1. Lineage (GTDB taxonomy): Bacteria > Myxococcota > Myxococcia > Myxococcales > Anaeromyxobacteraceae > JACRMN01. The sequence continues at coordinate 12,574 of DATIFE010000090.1, forward strand.
GTAGGAGAACGACCACTCGCCCCGGGAGGCGATGAAGACGTTGACGCCGTAGAGCCAGGCCCACGCCTGGTGCTCCCGGAGGAAGTCCAGGTCCGGCCCCCGCAGCGCCTGGAAGAGCGGCGCCACCAGGAAGACCAGCGCCAGCACCCCGTAGTAGAGGGGAAAGATGCGGAGGAAGCGCCGCATGTAGAAGTTCTTGAAGTAGCCCGGCCTGGTGCGGGAGTCGTAGAGGATGCCGGTGATGAGGAAGCCCGACAGCACGAAGAAGAGCTCGACGCCGTAGCCGCCGTAGCTGGTCACGCCGGCGACGGCGTGCTCGACCGCGTTCGTCGGCACCATCCCGCCCACGAAGTGCAGCAGCAGGACCATGAGGACCGCGAGCCCGCGCACGCCGTCGAGCGCCGGCATGTGGCCGCCGAAGACCGGAGCCGGGGCGCCCTGCGCCGTGCGCACCGGGGCCTCGCCGGCGGCGACCTCCACCTCGCCCTCCGGGATCGCCCGGGCCTGCGCCGTCGCTTCCCCCCTCATGGCATAGCAGCGTAGCGACGGCCTCCGCGGCGGGCAACGACCGGGCCAGAACGTCACGCGGATGCGGGACGGCCGGGCGCGCGCCGGGTCGCCGGATCCGCACTACCCGGCCGCCGGGGGGCGCGCCCCGGTCCCGAGCAGGCCCTGGTAGAGCGCGTCGAGCTCCGCCCGATATCGCGCCGCCCGCCCGGCCACCGCGGGCATCAGGCGCGCGGCCTCCCGCTCCAGCGAGGCCACCTGGGCCACGGCCCGCTCGACGTCGAAGCCGTCGATCGCCTGGCAGTAGGCGGCGAGCCCCATCTCCTCCATCAGGGCGTCGTTCTTCTGGTTGTAGGAGATCGAGACCACCGGCCTGCCGAGGAGCAGGGCCAGCAGCACGTTGTGGAAGCGGCTGGCGACGACCAGGTCGACCCCGGCCAGCTGCCCCATCAGCTCCTCGAAGCTCGCGGCGGGCCGGTCCTGGATGCCCTCCTCCTCCCGGTCGATGCCCCGCTCGGCCAGGGCGCGGCGGAAGTCCTCCAGCACCGGCTCGTCGTAGGTGTTGTCCCCGATGATCACCCGCACGGCGCGCCCCTGCCGGCGCAGCTGGAGCACGAGCGCGCACATCTTGCCGAGGTAGTCGCCGTAGGCGGCGGCATCCGCCCCGCCCGCCTCTCCCCGACCCCGGTAGGCGTAGAGCCCCACCGCCACGCGCGACCCTCCCGCCGCGCCCGGCGCGCGCACCAGGTCCTCGGGGAGGCTGAAGGCCAGGTCGGGGAACACCGCGTCCCGGTCGGAGAAGAAGCCGGCGCGCCGCAGGCGCTCCCGCGACTGCTGGTCGCGGTAGGAGCGGTGATCGGCGAGCCGGAGCGCCGTCCGGATGAAGAAGCGCGCCAGCGGGTGGCGGATGGCCTCCACCCCGACGCTGGCGAAGGCCACCCGGCACCCGGTGAGGCGCGCGGCCACGGCCCAGCGGAACAGGTCGTAGGGGAGGCCGAGCACGCCCTCGCCGTCGTCGGTGAGCATGCCGGTCCCGGTCATCACCAGCAGGTCGGTGCGGCGCGCGTGCGCCAGGGCGTCGCGCCACCCGCGCAGCTCCGACCCCAGGCGCCGGGCGAGCCGGAGCGGGAGCGGCCCGCCCGCCGCGCGGCCGCGCGTGCGGCTCAGGGGGAAGGAGCGGATGCCGTGCCGGCGCTCGACGTCCTCCGGCTCGGAGCAGTAGCAGGCGAGCTCGGCGTCGGGCCGGCGCGCCCGGGCCTGGTGCAGGATGGCTCGCAGCGTGCACTCGTTGCCGAGGTTCCGGGTGCCGAAGTTGCCCCAGAAGCCGATGCGCGGCGCGCGGGACGGCATCTCAGCGCCCCCCGCGGCCCGGCGGCTCCGCCGCGCGGGTGATCACCAGGACCCAGTCGTCGAGGCCGCCGGGGCGCCGGCCCGGGGTGGTGAACCAGCGGCGGCCGCCGCCCGGGACCCGGCCCACCTCCACCCAGCCCCCGCCGGACGGGTCGAACCAGCGCGCCGTGCCCGGCCCGGAGAGGGCGGAGAGATCGACCACCAGCGATCGCGGGCCCGCGCCCGTCGGCGGGACGTAGGCCAGGAGCGCGGCGCCGTCCGACGCGGCCGCGGAGACGACCTCGTCCTGGCCGCCCTCCGCGCCGCTCCCGCCGGTCACCAGGACCCTGGCGCCGCCGAGCCCCGAGGGGACGAGCGTCTCCCACGGGACGGAGTCGAGGAGCCCGCCGAGCCGCGCCATGTCCTGCGCACCGGCGGAGCCGAGGGCCTGGCGCCAGCCGGGGCCGAAGGACCACCCCGGGCGGCTGCCGAAGAACTGGCCGGCGGTGCAGCCGAGGCTGGCCCACCACTGGTACTTGCGGGTGGGGGGCGAGGAGCCGTCGATGGTCTCGCCCTCGTACCCGGTCTCGATCAGGAACGCCGGGCGGGCCGGCGACCGCGCGTACGCCTGGCGGCAGGCCGCGTGCGGCGTCCGGTACCGGTAGACCGCGTCGAGCTGCATCTCCGGCGCGAAGGCCGGCTCGTCGAGCGAGGTGCTGTAGGGGCGCCAGTGGCCGGTCTGGAGCATGCCCGGGGCCGCCTCCCGGATGCCGGCCATGACCTGGAGGGCGCAGGCCTCGAGCGCCGAGCCGCGGGGAGGCGTGCAGTCCCCGCCCTGCACCCAGACGACGTCGTCGAAGGCCGCGAAGCGGCGGCCGACGTAGCGGCCGTACTCCCGGCAGGCGGCGGGCGGGCTGCGCCACATCTCCGCCGACCAGCCGTCGTTCTCCGGGCTCGGCTCCCTCGGGCAGCCGAAGCCGGGATAGGCGGGCACCAGCAGGACCAGGAAGCCGCGGGCCCGCGCCGCCTCCAGGGCCGACACGGCGAAGTCGAAGTAGGCGTCGTCGGGCTCGGCCAGGTCGCCGGGCGTCCGGAACGGCGCAGCGCCGGCGCGGTTGCGGGGCGGGTCGGCCGCGTACCGGTGCTCGACGAGGTTCACCAGGATGGCGTTGAAGCCCTTGCGGCGGCGGTCCTCGAGGTAGTCGTCCACCTCCGCGGCCGTCAGGTTGGCGATCAGGGACCAGGCCGCCTCGCCGTGGATCCGGAAGGGCACTCCCCTCTGGTCGACCAGGAAGCGGCCGTTCGGAGCGACGCGCAGCGGGAACGCCGCCGGGGCGGCGGCCCGGTGGGCCTCCACCTCCAGCGAGGCCTCCGCCCGCGCCGCGCCCAGTCGCGCCTCCACCCGGGCCCTCCCCGGCCCGGCCGCGACCCAGGTGCCGGGCGGCCCGCCCGGCGGGAATCCCCCGGGGCCCGCGCCCGGCGACGACCAGCGGACGACCCGGGTCAGATCGCGGGCCGAGCCGTCGGCGTAGCGCCCGGTGGCCAGGAAGGCCAGCGCGCCGCCCGCCGCCAGGGTCGCCTGCCGGGGCTCGATCTCCAGGGACCGCAGCGCCGGGGCCGCGGCGTCGACCGCCACCGCGGCGTGGCCGCGGTGCCCGCCCCAGGCGGCCT
>DATIFE010000091.1:0-23812 GCA_035455425.1 Anaeromyxobacteraceae bacterium
GCGACCGCTGGATGGATCAGTTCACCCAGAGAGGAGGCGCGGGGCGGCATGCGCCCGGAGGGCCGGCCGGCTGAGGGGATTCAGCGCAGCAGGTCCCGCGCCCGCGCCGCGCCGTCGCGGATGGCCCACAGGCTCACGCCCACCACCGGCCATCCCTGGTAGCCGGCGTTGCGCGCCAGGAAGCGCAGGAGCGACTCGTCGCGGACGCGCATCACCCCGGGCACGTCGCTCGCGTGGCGGAGCAGGCGCTCGCCCCTCGGCCCCACCACCATGATCCCGAGGTGCGTCACCCGGTACGGCCGCCACGGCCGGTCCTCGCGCACCACCAGGAGCAGCGTCCCCTCGGGGATGCGCGGCGCGATGGCCGGAACGTGGTCCACCGGCACGAGCGGCAGGCGGAACCGCCCCATAGGCCGGCTCTCCGGAGCGAGCCCCGGGATGGTCCGGCCGGCGCGCTCGGCCGCGCGCCAGGTGCCCGGCGTGAGCCGCTTCTCGCCGACCATGGCCCACGCGCCGCCGATGGCCGGCGTGACGTCCTCGATCCAGCCCTTGCGGGCGTTGGCGACCAGCCACTGCGCCTCGAGGTAGTGGTTGCGGTGCTGGAAGTCCGGCGGCCCGTCGTAGCGCAGGTCGTCGAGCAGCACCCGGGCCTCGGCGACGCTGCGGGAGCTGCCGAGCGCGATGGCGGTCTCCACCAGCGTGACGCAGTCGAAGGCGTCGAGGCGGAAGCGCGGGTCGGGGTCGATCCCCCCTCCCTCGCCCAGCGGGGAGACGCGGTAGGGCGCGCCCAGGAGCAGCCCGCTCGCCCAGACGGCGCGCGGGGCCCCGGCGTCGTGCGCCCCGAGGCCGGCGTCGAGCGCCGCCTCCCGGGAGGCGACGAGCAGAAACACCAGGGCGGCCGGGTGGATGGCCATCGCAGACCGGCGACTCTACCATCCGGCGTTTCTTGACTCCCAAGGTACCCGACGGTAGCGTCCCCGAAGCTCGCTTTCCACGGACAGGAGATGCCTCCGTGCGGCCCATTCCCTTGCTGCTCGCCATCGCGCTGCTGACGGGATGCGCCTCCATCGACGCCTCGCGCTCGCTGTCCGCGGCCGAGGTGGCGCTCGAGGGGGCGCGCGCCGCGGGGGCGGAGAAGCAGGCGCCCTACGAGTACGTGCTGGCGGACGCCAACTACCAGAAGGCGCGCGAGGAGAACGCCCACGCGCGCTACCGCGACGCCGTCGAGCACGCCCGCGAGGCGGCCAAGCTGGCGGACGAGGCCCGCGCCAAGGCGCTCGCCCCCGCCTCGCCCCAGGGGGCCAAGTGATGCGCCGCGCCCTGGTGGTCCTGGCGTCGCTCTCGCTCGCCTCCTGCGTCACCGGCAGCAAGCTCCGCGCCCGGGCCGCGGGCGTGGCCGGCGAGGCCGAGAAGGCCCGCAAGGCGGGCGGCCAGCGCTGCGCGCCCCGCGAGATGGCCCTGGCCGACGCCAACCTCGACTTCGCCGTGAAGGAGATCGACGACGGCAACCCCGGCCGCGCCTCCGAGCACCTGGACGTCGCCGAGGCCAACGCCCGCAAGGCCAGCGAGCTCTCGCGCGAATGCGTCCAGCGCGTGGTGATCAAGAAGGAGCCGCCGGTCATCGTCAAGAAGACGCTCGACACCGACGGCGACGGCATCCCCGACGACATCGACCGCTGCCCCCTCGATCCCGAGGACAAGGACGGCTTCCAGGACGAGGACGGCTGCCCCGACCCCGACAACGACGGCGACGGGATCGTCGATGCCATGGACGCCTGCCCCGACAACCCCGGGCCGCTCGAGAACCGGGGCTGCCCCGTCCTCGACCGCGACGGCGACGGCGTGCCCGACTCGGAGGACAAGTGCCCCGACGTGGCCGGGCCGCGGGAGAGCGGCGGCTGCCCGCCGGAGAAGAAGTACACGCTGGTCGAGGTGAAGAAGGACCGCATCGCCATCCGCCAGCAGGTGCGCTTCGCCACCGGCAAGTTCGCGGTGCTGCCGGCGAGCTACGCGCTGCTCGACCAGGTGGCCGAGGTGCTGCGCGACCACCCGGCGCTGAAGGTGGTGGTCGAGGGGCACACCGACAACGTCGGCAAGGAGACCTTCAACCTGAGGCTCTCGCAGAGGCGGGCGGAGTCGGTGAGGGCCTACCTGGTCAAGAAGGGCATCGACCCGGAGCGCCTCGACGCCAAGGGCTACGGCTCGACGAAGCCCATCGCCTCCAACCGGACGCAGAAGGGCAAGGCGCAGAACCGGCGCACCGACTTCGTCATCCGGCCGTAGCCGCCGGCCCCTCGCCGTCCTCGGGCAGCTCCTCGGCGGCCCCGGTCAGCTCGCCGGCCACCACCGTGGCGTACGAGCCGGCGGGCAGCTCGAAGCGGGCCCAGTAGCCGTCGTCGAAGGGCTCGATCTCCACCCGCACCCGGAGCCGCGACGCCCGCCGCGTGCCCTCCGCCTCGCCGCCACCGCGCCGCAGGTCGCCGGCGCCCACCCCCGAGGCGGCCAGGAGCCGCTCCTCGCGCTCCCGCTCCGGCCCCGCCGCCTCACGCATCCGGTGGCCGAAGATGGGGCCGGTGGGGGAGATCTCGAAGGCCGCCACCCGCGGGCCGTCGGCCGCCGGGTCGGCGCAGAGGAACAGGCCGCCGGTGTCGAGCTTCTTCATCACGTCGCCCTCCAGGGCGCTGGCGAAGAGGCCCTCGGCCATCCGCCCGGCCAGCCAGCGGTTGAAGATCTCCGACTGCCACGCCGAGATGCAGAGCCGGCGCAGGAAGCGGTCGCGCCCGGCGCGGCGCACCTCGGGGTCGTCGCCCCGGCCCTGGAGCAGCGCCCGGCCCACCTCGGCGTTCCTCCCCGCGGCGCCGAAGCGCTGCGCCCCGAAGAAGTTGGGCAGGCCCCGCTCGGCCAGCGCCGCGGCGCAGGCCCTGGCCCTCCCGGGGTCGCCCCCGCGCACCGCCAGGGCGAAGCGGTTCCCGCGCGCGTGCCCGACCCGCAGCTTGTTCTGGTGGCGCGAGGCCCGTAGCACCCGGAAGCCCTGCCCCGCCAGCGCGGCCGGGTCGGGGTCCCCGGCCGCCGGGAAGGAGAGCCACTGGGTGGCGACGGCGGCCCGGTCCTTCATCCCGGCGTACCCGGCGTCGCGCTCCGGGACGCCCAGGGCGCGCGCCAGCTCCCGCAGCACGTCGCGCGTCGTCCGCCCCCGCTTCTCCACCAGCAGCCAGAGGTGCGGCCCGGTCCCCTGGGGCAGGTAGGCCGGGATCTCCTCGACGCGGAAGTCCTCGGGCGACGCCTTGATGCGCCCGCCGGATCCGGGCAGGTCGGCGGCGATGCGCGGCGGCGTCAGCGCATCCCCCCCAGCGCCTCGAGGCGGCGCTTCACCTCGGCGGAGAGCGCCTCGTCGGCGTCGCGCTCGAGCCGCTCCCCCGCCTGGAAGAGGAGGAAGAAGAGCAGCTCGCGCATGCCCTCGAGGAGGAACCGGGCCGGATCGCCCGAGGGCTCGAGCCGCTGCAGCGCCGGGCCGCGGAGCGCGGCGGCGTTGGCCGAGAGGGCGGCGGCGTCCAGGGCGCCGTCGCGGGCCATGGACAGCCCCTTCCACAGCGGGGCGTAGCGGCTCCCCGGGTCGGCCAGGTAGCCCTTCACCGCCGCGGCGAACGGCTCCAGGGCCCTGGCGGCCGCCACGTGCAGGGCCACCTCCCGGTAGATGGCGTTCATGCCGTCGGCCACCTCGACGAGGCGCTGGCGGGGATCGGCCGCGGTCTCGGGCACCGGCCCGGCGCTGGCCTCGACGTAGCCCGCCTCCGCCAGGTGGAAGAGCACGCGGGTGGCGTCGAACTCGGAGAGGTGCGACTCGCGGGCGATGTCCGCCAGGCAGCGGCGGCCGTCCACCAGGGCCAGCAGCTGCTCCTCCAGGGGCTTCAGCGCCACCTTCCGGCGCGGCTCGCGGCGGCGCAGGAAGGCGCCGGGGCCGGGGATGCGGGAGCGGAAGAGCTCCATCTCGTCGAGCCGCCGGATGCCGTCCATGAGCAGCTGCTGGGTGTTCACCGCCAGCGGCATGCCCGCCGGGTCGAGCTCGCCCTGGTCCACCAGCGCGAAGACCCCCTCGCGCGAGGCGAGGATGGCGTGGAAGACGCCCCCCACCTGCTCGTGGAAGACCTTCCACAGGTCGGCCGGGGCGATGAAGCCCATCTCCACCAGCACCTTGCCGAACTGGCGCCCGGCGGAGGCCGCCATGGCGGCCTGGAGCTGGGCCGGCGTGATGAATCCCAGCCGCAGCGCCACCTCGCCGGTGCGCTCGCCGGGCGCCTCCGACACCACGCCCCGCACCTCGCCCTCCTTGAAGGTGACCCCGCGGTCGAACCCTCCGGAGGAGACCGTCAGCGTCCCCGAGAGCCGGGATCCGTGGAGGAAGCCGAGGAAGTCGGCCATGGGGAAGGCGCACAGGTCGCCCGCCAGCAGGCAGCGCGGCCCGGACGCCGCCCCCCCAGCCCAGGGGGTCCGGCGCGCCAGCAGGAGGTCCGGGACCGAGGGGAGGAGGAGGAAGCGCCCGGCTCGGTCGGCCAGCGACCGCCGCGTCTCGTCGTCGGCCGGGACCAGGCGTCCGTGGGGGTCGATGTCGAGGCGGAGCGGCACTTCAGTCGCGCGCCCAGCCGCCGTTGCGGGTCCACTCCTCCTCGTCCTCGAGGGTGAACTCGAGCCCGCTCGGCGACATGTCGGCGAGCACGTAGCGCCGGCCGTTGAAGTACAGGGTGGGCGTGCCCAGCATCCCCGCGGCGCGCCCCTCGGCCTGGGAGGCGGCGACGCGGGCCTTGAGCTTGCCGGACTGGAGGGCGGCGCGCAGGGCGGTGGGGTCGCCGCCGATCTCGCGCGCCCGGTCGGCCAGGTCCTCGTCCGAGAGCTCGTGCGGGTGGGCGAAGAGCGCGTCGTACATCTTCCAGAAGAGGCCGGCGTCGCGCGCCCATTCGCCCGCCAGGGCCGCCTCCGCCGCCCGGGGGTGCGCCTGGATGGGGAAGGGCTTGTAGTAGAGCCGGAGCCGCGAGGCGTGGCCCTTGACGAAGTCGTCCAGCACCGGCTTCAGGAGCTGGCAGTACGGGCAGGTGAAGTCGGAGAACTCGACCAGGGCCACCGGGGCCTTCTCGGCGCCCTGCGGGGGGCCGAAGGCGGCCAGGTCGAGCCGGGCGCGCCGCCCCTTCTCGAAGGAGGAGTAGTAGGCCGAGAGCTGCTTCGCGATCTCGGCCGCCGGCATGCCGGTGCCGGCCAGCCGGGCGGCGAGCTGCGCCATGCGCGGCGCGTGCCTGCACTCCCTGTGGGTGGCGAGGCACTGGGCCAGCGTGTGCGGGCAGCCGCAGTAGCAGTACTCGTCGCGCGCCACCTGGGCCAGCGTCTGGCGCTGGGTCGGCGTGAGCTGCTCGACGGGGATGCCGGGGAGCAGCTCGGCGACGTCGGCCGCCGCGGCGCGGGCCGGCGCGGTCCGGATCGCCACCCAGGCGGCGGCGCAGAGCGCGGGGAAGACGAGCGGGAGGAGCTTCCTCATGGGGGCGAGATTGTAGGTTCCGGTCGCACGGCGGGGCAACCTCGCCCCGAGGATTTCCTTTCCCGCGCGCCGCCGCGCGCTAGACTCCGCCTCCGGAGGGAAGCACCGACGACGGAGAAGGGAAACATGCGCATCTTCCTCACCGCACTCCTCTTGGCCGCGTCCCCGGCCCTGGCCCGCGCCGACCTCGACCTCCGCCTCGACTGGCCCGTGCAGGCCGCCGGCCCGTCGATCCGGATCGACGTGCCCGACCTCTCGGTCGGAGGCGTCGCCGCCGGCGACCTGCTGCTGGCGCGCGACGGCCGCGGCTACCACTACGCCCGCGTGGAGCCGGCCCTGTGCCTGGTGCTGGGCATCATCCCGGGCTTCGGCATCGGCCACCTGCTCGCCGGATCCGACCGCTGGGTGGTCTGGCTGGTGGTGGACGTGGTCATCGCCGCCGTCTTCTGGGGCCCGTTCTGGTACTGGCCCGACCACCCCGGCTACTTCCCGGCCCTCAGCCTGCTCGTGCTGGTGGAGCGGATCTTCGAGGGGGTACTGGCCTACCAGGCGGCGGGGGGCGGACGCGTCTTCCGCATGGACCGCGGCCTGGCCGACGTCGCCCGGATGCCGCCGCCGCCGGCCCTGGCCGCCATCCCGGTGACGCCGCGGAACGGGCTCTTCTGAGCCCGGCCGCCCCGACCCGGCCGCCGGCCGCCTTTTCCGGGGCCCCCGGCCCCGGGGGCGGTTAGACCTGCGCCCGGTGCAGCGCGGGCCACACGAGGCGGGAGCCATTCGCAAGGAGCCGGGCGGGAGGCTCGGGGTGGCCCTCGTCTACCCGAACGCCTACCGGCTCGGGATGGCCAACCTGGGCCTGCACGCCGTCTACCGGCTGTGGAACCAGCACCCCGCCGTCGCCTGCGAGCGCGCCTTCCTGCCCGAGGACGCCGGACCGCCCCGCACCCTGGAGTCGGAGCGTCGGCTCGACGCCTTCGACGTGGTGGCCTTCTCGCTCTCCTTCGAGGAGGACTACCTCCACGTCCTCGAGATCCTCGACCGCGCCGGCCTGCCGCTCCGCGCCCGGGACCGCGGCCCGGGCCACCCGCTGGTGGTCGCCGGCGGGGTGGCGGTGCAGATGAACCCCGAGCCGGTGGCGCCCTTCTTCGACGCCTTCCTGGTGGGAGAGGGGGAGGAGCTCTGCGGACCGTTCGCCGACCTCCTCCTCGGGCTCGGCAGGGGGCGATCGCGGGGCGACGCGCTCGCGGCCCTGGCCCGGCTCCCGGGCGCCTACCTGCCCGGCCTCTACGACGTCTCCTACGCCGACACCCGGGCCGGGGCGGGCTGGGTCGAGGCCTTCGCGCCCCGGGCCGGGGCTCCGGAGCGGGTCCAGCGCCGCTACGTGGCCGACCTCTCCGGCGTGGCCACCAGCCGGGCGGTGGACTCGCCCGACGCCCAGTTCGGCGACCTGTACCTGACCGAGGTGGCCCGGGGCTGCCTCTGGGGCTGCCGCTTCTGCGCCGCCGGGTTCGTGCAGCGGCCGTACCGCGAGGTGTCGCTGGAGGTGCTGCGCGCCGAGGCGCGCAAGGGGATCGAGAAGGGGATGCGGGTGGGCCTGGTCGGCCCCGACACCAGCGACCACACCGGCCTCGGGCCCCTCACCTGCTTCATCGGCGAGCAGGGCGGCGCCTTCAGCCCCTCCTCGCTGCGCGTGGACGCCATCACCCCCGAGCTCTCGCGCCGCATGGCCGCGGGCGGCGAGCGGTCGATCACCATCGCCCCCGAGGCCGGCACCGAGCGGCTGCGGCGGGTCATCAACAAGGACTTCTCCGACGACGCGGTGGTCGAGGCCGCGCGCCACGCCCTCTCCCAGGGGATGCAGAACGTCAAGATGTACTTCCTGTGCGGCCTCCCCACCGAGACCGACGAGGACCTGCAGGGGATGGCCCGCCTGGCGGTCCGCATCCGCGACGAGGTGATGCTCCCCCGGGCCCGGGAGACCCGGCGCATGGGACGCATCTCGCTCTCGGTGAACCCCTTCGTCCCCAAGCCCTGGACGCCGTTCCAGTGGGCGCCCATGCACGACGAGGGGTGCCTCAACGGGAAGCGCCGGCTCCTCGAGCGCGAGCTCCGCCCGCTCGGGATCGACGTCGACTTCTTCTCGCCGCGCGAGGCCTGGTGGCAGACGCTGCTCTCGCGCGGCGACCGGCGCTGCGCCGACCTCCTGGAGATCGCCTGGCGCGAGTGCGGCGGCGACCTGCGGCGCGCGCTGGCCCGCTGGCCGCACGACCCGTCCTTCTTCGTCACCCGGCAGGCGGCCTTCGAGGAGCGGCTCCCCTGGGACTTCCTCGACCACGGCCTGGAGAAGTCGTTCCTGGTGCGGGAGTGGAAGCGGGGCGTGGGGGCCAAGATCACCCCCAAGTGCGCCCTGGAGACCTGCCGCGCCTGCGGCCTCGACTGCGCCGACCACCCGGAGCTCCGCCTCCCGGAGCGGCTGCCGGCCTAGCGCGGACCTCTGGTAGGACAGGGGCGTGACCGACCTGGAGGCGATGGAGGAGGCGCTGGCCCTGGCCCGCGAGGCGGCGGCCGCCGGCGAGGTGCCGGTGGGCGCGGTGGCGCTGTTCGAGGGGCGCGTCGTCGGGCGCGGCCGGAACCGGCGCGAGGCGGACCGCGACCCCACCGCCCACGCCGAGCTGGCGGCCATCCAGGAGGCGGCGCGGGCCCTCGGGCGGTGGCGGCTCGCCGGGGTGACGCTGGTGGCCACGCTCGAGCCCTGCGCCATGTGCACCGGCGCCATGGTGCTGGCCCGCATCGACCGGCTGGTCTACGGCGCCAGCGACCCCAAGGCCGGGGCGGCCGGCTCGCTCATGGACCTCACCCGGGACCCGCGCCTCAACCACCGCTTCCCGGTGGAGCGGGGGCTCAGGGCCGAGGAGTGCGGCGCGCTGCTCCAGGAGTTCTTCCGGGCGCGGCGCGAGGAGGGATGACGCGGCCGGCCGTCGCCGCGGCCGGCGCCGGGCGGGGGGCGCGGCGAAAAGGCGCGCGCCGGCGGTGCCGCGCAGGCGCACCATGGCCCTGGCGGTCCCGCGCCCTGCGCGCCGGGGGCCGCCCGAGGGGGGGGCCATGGCCGTGCGCGGGCAGACCGCCGAATCCCTGGTGGCCTTCTGCGGGCTGTACTGCGGGGCGTGCCGCTCGTACCGGCGGGGGCGCTGCCCCGGGTGCCACGAGAACGACCGGGCGACGTGGTGCCGGGTGCGGACCTGCTGCATCGAGCACGGGTGGACGAGCTGCGCCGAGTGCACGCCCTTCGACGACCCGAACGACTGCCGCTCCTTCAACGGCTTCCTCCCCCGGGTGCTGGGCGTGGTCCTCAACTCGGACCGGCGGGCCTGCATCCGCGAGATCCGCCGCATGGGCCGCCGGGACTACGCGGCCTTCATGGCGTCGGAGCGGCTCCAGACGCTGCCGAGGCGCTAGCCCTCGCTCCGGGCGGGTTGACCCGGAAAAGGCTCGTCCTGTAGAACCGCGCGCGGAGAGCTGGCCGAGCTGGTCGAAGGCGCCTGACTCGAAATCAGGTGTACCGGCAACGGTACCGGGGGTTCGAATCCCTCGCTCTCCGCCAATACTGGAGAGGTGACCGAGCGGCCGAAGGTGCACGACTGGAAATCGTGTGTCCGCCCAAAAGGTGGACCGTGGGTTCAAATCCCACCCTCTCCGCCAGTGCTGAGCCGGCCCAGAATCCTCGGGCGACGTGGGGCCCTTCGAACCCCGCCAGGCCCGGAAGGGAGCAACGGTAGAAGGTCCTCCGTGCGCCCGGGGATTGTGGGCCGGCTCTTTCCTTCCCCGCCGGGCGGGTCTTCCGCGGCCCGGTTAAAGCTGCTACCTGAGACGTCCCCCCGGGAGGCGGAGTCGAGCATCCCCCGGTCCGAAATGGCCTACCTCGCCCTCGCCCGCAAGTACCGCCCGCAGACGTTCGCCGCCATGGCGGGGCAGGAGCACGTCGTCCGGACGCTCTCCAACTCGCTCCAGAGCGGGCAGCTGGCCCACGCCTTCCTCTTCACCGGCCCCCGGGGCGTCGGCAAGACCACCAGCGCCCGCCTGGTGGCCAAGGCGCTCAACTGCGAGAAGGGCCCGACGGCGGAGCCCTGCGGCGCCTGCGCGCCCTGCGTCGAGATCGCCGACGGCCGCGCCGTGGACGTGGTGGAGATCGACGCCGCCTCCAACAACGGCGTGGACAACGTCCGCGACATCGTCGAGGCGGTGAAGTACCGGCCGGCCCGCGACCGGTTCAAGGTCTTCGTGGTGGACGAGGTCCACATGCTCTCGCAGGGGGCCTTCAACGCCCTCCTGAAGACGCTGGAGGAGCCGCCCCCGCACGTGAAGTTCGTGCTGGCCACCACCGACGTGCGCAAGGTGCCGGAGACCATCGTCTCGCGCTGCCAGCGCTTCGACTTCCACCGGCTCACCGTGGCCCAGATCGCGGAGCAGCTCCGGCGCGTGGCCCAGGCCGAGGGGATGGTCTTCTCCGACGCCTCCCTGGCGCTGGTGGCCCGCGGCGCCGAGGGGGGGATGCGCGACGCGCTCTCGCTCCTCGACCGCGTCCGCGCCGCCTGCGGCGACCGGCCCGGCGACGCCGAGGTGGCCGAGGCGGTGGGGGTGGTGGACTCGGCCTCGGTGGCCCGCATCGCCTGGGGGCTCGTCCGGCGCGACGGCGCCGCGGTGCTGGCCGAGATCGCCGCGCTCCACGAGCGGGGCCTGGAGATGCGGCGGGTGGCGGAGGAGGTGGTCCGCCACCTGCGCAACGCCGCCGTGGCCCGGCTCGTGCCCGGCGCGCCGCTCGACCTCGCCGACGCGGAGCGGCAGGAGGTGCTGGCCCAGGCGCAGGCCGCGCCCCCCGAGCAGCTGGTCCGCCTCTTCGACGTGGCCCAGCGGGCGGTGTTCGAGGTCCGGATGGCCGAGCAGCCGCGCTACGCGCTCGAGGTGGCGCTGCTCAAGGGCGTCTTCCTGGCCCCCGGCGCCGAGGTCTCGGAGCTCATCGCCAGGCTGGAGGAGATCGCAGGAGGGCCGCCGCCAGGCGGCCCGACGGGGCGCTCCGTGGCGACTGCGGGCATCACGCCCACGCCCCGGACCGAGGCCGCCACCCCGACCGCGACCTCCACCCCCGCCACGAGCGCGGAGCCGATCACCCCGAGCGCAGCGAGCCCGCAGGGCGAGCGGAGCCGAGGGGCCCCGACCCCTGGCGAGCGAGCCGTCGCCGCCTTCGGAACCCCGGGCTGCGCCGTCCCGGGAGCGGCCGCCGCTCCCCCGCCGGCGGCAGGCGCCTGGCGCGCGCTGGTGGAGCAGGCGGAGCAGGCGAGCCCGGTGGTGGGGCAGGTGCTCAGGCAGGCGGTGCTCCTCCGGCTCTCCGAGGGAGAGGTGGTCATCCAGGTGGCCCCCGGCCTCGCGGCCCAGACCGCCGAGCGGCGCAGGGGCGAGATCGAGGCAGTGCTGGAGCGGCACTTCGGCCGGCCCACGCGGCTGGCGGTGACCGCCAGCGCGGCCCCGTCCCCGGAGGCGGCGGGGGGCGCGTCGCTGGCGCAGGTGGACCGGGAGGAGCGGGAGGCGCGGTCGGCCCGGGTCCGCGAGGCCGCGCGGAGCCACGCCAACATCCGCGAGGCGGCCCAGATCCTGGGCGCCGACGTCGCCAAGGTCGACGAGCTGTAGCCGCCCCGCGCGCCGGGGCTTCCCTGACCATGGCCGTCGCCGACCCCATTGCCCGCCTGGTGAGGGAGCTGGCGCGCCTCCCCGGCATCGGCGAGAAGACGGCCCAGCGGCTGGCCTTCCACATCCTCGAGGCCGGAGCGGAGTACGCCGGGGCGCTGGCCGAGGCCGTCACCGGGGTGGTGCGCGACGTGCGCCTTTGCTCCGGGTGCCAGACGCTCACCGACCGCGACCCGTGCCCCATCTGCGCCGACCCCAGGCGCGACGCCCGGCTGCTGTGCGTCGTCGAGGGCGTCCCCGACCTGGTGGCCCTGGAGCGGACCCACGAGTTCCGCGGGCGCTATCACGTGCTCCACGGCGCCCTCTCGCCGCTCGACGGGGTCGGCCCGGGAGACATCAAGATCCGGGAGCTGCTGCTCCGGCTGGAGCGCGAGCCGGCCGACGAGGTCGTCATCGCCACCAACCCCGACGTCGAGGGGGAGGCCACCGCGCTCTACCTGGCGAAGCTGCTCAAGCCGCTGGGCGTGAAGGTGACGCGCATCGCCCAGGGTGTCCCCATGGGCGGGGACCTGGAATTCGCCGATCAGGTGACCCTGGCCCGCGCCCTGTCCGGGCGCCGGGAGCTGTGACCGGGGGCGCGGCGCCGGGGCGACCCGCGAAAGTCTCTGCCGGTGAAGCGGCGTGCGATTGCCTCATGCCCCGATCCCTGGTATTCGGCTGGACGGACGGCGGTTTCCCTGTTGGGGCTGCGAGGAATGAGCACCGGCCTGGTGATGTACGAAGAGGAATTCCGGCAGATCGCCGGGATCTGCGAGCGCTTGACGCGCGACGCAAACGCCAAGGTGGTGTTCCTCGTCGACAAGAACGGCCAGCTCATCGCCTCGAGCGGCCAGGCGCAGAACCTCGACACCACCTCGCTCGCCTCGCTCACCGCCGGAAACGTGGCCGCCATGGGGGGCCTGGCCAAGCTCATCGGGGAGAAGGAGTTCCCCAACCAGTTCCACGAGGGCGAGAAGGAATCGCTCCACATGAGCATCGTGGCGGGGCGCGTGGTGCTGGTGGTCATCTTCGACGCCAAGAGCTCCCTGGGGCTCGTGCGCCTCAGGGTGAAGAAGGCCGGGGAGGAGCTGACGCGGGTGTTCGACGTGCTGGCCCGGAAGCAGGCGACGCCAGGGGCGCAGAGCCCCTTCGCCGAGATCACCGACGACGACATCGACAATCTCTTCAGCGAGTAGCCGCCGCCGATGAGCTTCATCAACTACAGCTCGCGCGAGATCAACTGCAAGATCGTCTACTACGGTCCCGGCCTGTGCGGGAAGACGACGAATCTTCAGTACATCTACGCCAAGACCAATCCCGAGGCGAAGGGGAAGATGATCTCCCTCGCCACGGAGACGGAGCGGACGCTGTTCTTCGACTTCCTCCCGCTCTCGCTGGGCGAGATCCGTGGCTTCAAGACCCGCTTCCACCTCTACACCGTGCCGGGCCAGGTGTTCTACGACGCCAGCCGCAAGCTCATCCTGAAGGGCGTGGACGGCGTCTGCTTCGTCGCCGACTCGCAGATCGAGCGCATGGAAGCCAATCTGGAGTCGGCGGAGAACCTGCGCACCAACCTGGGGGAGCAGGGCTACGACCTCGACCGCATCCCCTACGTGGTCCAGTACAACAAGCGCGACCTTCCCAACGTCGCCAGCGTCGACGAGCTGCACCGCCTCATCAACCCTCGCAGCGTGCCGGAGTTCCAGGCGGTCGCCCCGACCGGGGTGGGCGTCTTCGACACCCTCAAGGCGGTGGCGAAGCTCGTGCTCACCGAGCTCAAGAAGGGCGGCTAGGAACTCGGGAGCGCCGGAGCGCCATCCCCCATGCGAAAGCCCCTCCTCCTCCTCGCCCTGGCGGCCGCGGGCTGCGCCACGACCTCCGCCACCGGGCCGGTCCGCACCTCCCAGGCGGCCGACCGGCTGCCGGCGCCGAACGACCTCGCAGACGCGGCCCAGCGCTCTGCGCTCTCCGACGCGCTGGTGCACGCGCGGCTGGGAGACGCGGCTCGCGACGCCGGCGACATGGACCGGGCCCGCGCCGAGTGGCGCGCCGCCGGCGCCGGCTTCTCGACGCTGGGCGCCTCCCCCTCGCCCTACCGCCTGACGTTCCTGTCCGCCGGCGCCCGCAACGCCCTGCAGGCCGGCGACCTCGAGGCGGCGGCGCAGGCCGCGGAGAAGCTGCAGGCCGACCCGGCTGCCGACGCCGCCACCCGCGCCACCGGCGCGCGCATCCGGGCCGCCGCCCTGGGGCAGATCGCCGCCGCCGAGGTGAAGGCCGGCCGGCTCGAGGCCCTGAACACCGCCGGCGCCGACAAGCGCAAGGGGAAGCTCGATCCGCGGCCTCCGCCCGAGGCCTGGCGCAAGCTGGCCGAGGCGGACGACGCCTACGTCGCCACCTGGAAGGCCGACGCCGATCCGGCCGCCGCCGAGAACGCCGCCGGCGCCGCCTACCAGGCGGCCCTGGTCCACTACTCCTACGACCACATGGACGAGGCGGCCCGCCGGTTCCTGGCGGTGGTCGAGGGCTTCCCGGGGGCCCGCTTCCAGGACGAGTCGGCCACGCTCTACCTCCAGACGTTCCTCCTCCGCGGTGACGCGGCCGGCCACGCGGCGGCCATCGACCGGCTGCTGGGCGTCGTCGGGGGGCAGTCGAGGGCGGCGGCCGAGGCGGCCCGGACCGGCAACGCGGAGGCCAAGGCCCGGGCCGAGCAGCTGGCCCGGCTCGAGGGCGTGCTGGGCCGTGAGAAGCAGGGCCTGGGGTTCACGGCGGCCAGCCGGCTCCTGGCCGAGGGCAAGGCGCGCGACGCCGCCACGGCCTACGAGAAGTTCGCCGCCGCCAACCCCGAGCACCCCGACGCCCCCAGCGCCCTCTACAACGCCGCCATCGCCTGGAGCCAGGTGAAGGAGCCGAAGAAGGCCATGGCGGCGCGGGAGCTGGTCCTCTCCAGGTACCCCGACGCGCGCGTCGCGCCCAAGGCCATGCTGGCCGTGGCGGGCGACCTCTCGGCCGGGGGCGACCACGCCGGCGCCGCCCGCCTCTACGCCCAGTACCTGGAGAAGTACCCCGCGGGCGACGACCGCTGCCTGGCGCTGCTCGACGCGGGCGCCGAGATGGACATCGCCCGGCAGAGCGCGGAGGCGTCGAGGCGCTACCTGGAGTACGGCACCGACGCCCGCTGCACCCGCGAGGACCCGAACAGCGCCGCCAAGCTGCTCTACCGCGCCGCCGCCATCTTCAACAAGGCCGGGAACCGTCCCGACACCCAGGCGGCGCTCCGGGCGCTGGCCGGCCTCTCCGGCGTGACCGACGCCCAGGCCAAGGCCTACGTCGAGGACGCCCGCTCCCGCCTGAAGTAGTGGGGCGCGCGCTCGACCGGCTGGCGGCGGAGATCGCCGGCTGCCGGCGCTGCCCGCGCCTGGTCCGCTGGCGCGAGCGCGTGGCCCGGGAGAAGCGCCGGGCCTACGCCGCCGAGACCTACTGGGGTAGGCCGGTGCCCGGCTTCGGCGACCCCGCGGCCCGCCTCCTGGTGGTGGGCCTGGCACCGGGCGCGCACGGGGCCAACCGCACCGGCCGGATGTTCACCGGCGACGGGTCGGGCGACTTCCTCTACGCCGCCCTCCACCGCGCCGGGCTGGCCTCGCAGCCCCTCTCCCGGTCCCGCGGCGACGGGCTCCGGCTGGCGGGCTGCTTCGTCACCGCCGCCTGCCGCTGCGCCCCGCCCGGCAACCGGCCCACCCCGGCCGAGCTCGCGGCCTGCGCCCCGTTCCTCGACCGGGAGCTGGAGCTGCTCCGCGGGGTGCGCGCGGCGCTGTGCCTCGGGGCCATCGCCTGGGCGGCGGCGCTCGGGGCGCTGGCGCGGCGCGGGGCGCCGGTCCCCCGGCCGCGCCCCGCCTTCCGGCACGGGGCCGAGCTCGCGCTCCCGGGCCAGCCGGCGCTGGTCGCGAGCTACCACGTCTCGCGGCAGAACACCCAGACCGGGCGGCTCACGCCGGGCATGTTCGACGCGGCGCTGGAGCGCGCGCTGGCGCTGGCCGGGTAGGGCCCACAGCCCCCCACGTTTCCCCCGCTCCGGCGGGGGCGTCGGCGGCGCCGGGGTGGACGCCGGGCCGGCGCCTCCCTAGAGGAAGGCGGTCCGCCGCCGGCCGGCGGGACGGAGGCGCCCATGGACTTTCGCATCGCGGCTGCGTGCACCCTGGCGCTCCTGGGCGCCTGCGCCTCCGGCGGGACCACCGCCGACCGGTGCGCCGGCGCGTCCGTGGACGACGGCATCGCCTGCACCGCGGACGCCTGCGATCCGGCGACCGGCGCCGTGACGCACGCTCCGGACGACGCCGCCTGCCCGCAGCCCCAGGTGTGCTCGCCCGTCGCCGGCTGCCAGCAGCCGCCGGCGACCTGCGCCGACCTGGTCCCGGTCGCCGGCACCTCCTTCAAGCTCCGGACCGTCGTGCCCTCCGGCCTGAGCCAGCCGGTCTACGTCACGGCCCCGGAGGGCGACGCCCGGCGGCTCTTCGCGGTGGAGCAGCCGGGGCGGATCCGGGTGGTGAAGGACGGCCAGCTCCTCGCCACGCCCTACCTCGACCTGACCGACCGGGTGCTCTTCGGCGGCGAGCGCGGCCTGCTCTCCGTGGCCTTCCACCCGTCCTTCGCCGCCAACGGCAGGCTCTACGTCTACTACACCGCCAAGCCGTCGGGGGACGTGCGCATCTCGGAGCTCACCGCGGCGAGCCCGGGGGACGACACCGCCGACCCGGCCACCGAGGTGCCGCTGCTGACCATCGGGCACGCCACCTACGCCAACCACAACGGCGGGCTGGTCCACTTCGGCCCGGACGGCTTCCTCTACGCCGGGGTGGGAGACGGCGGCGGCGGCGGGGACCCGCTGGGCTCGGGCCAGGACACGGCCTCGCTCCTCGGCAAGCTCCTGCGCATCGACGTCGACAGCCCCGGCACCCCGGTCGCCGGCAACCCCTTCGGCAACGCCGTCTACCACTACGGGCTGCGCAACCCCTGGCGCTGGTCCTTCGACCGCCGGACCGGAGACCTCTACATCGGCGACGTGGGGCAGGACCTCTGGGAGGAGGTTGACTTCGCGGCGGCGCCGGCACCCGGCCAGGCGCCGCCCCCCGGCACCAACTGGGGGTGGAACGTGATGGAGGCGACGCACTGCTACGGCGCCACGAGCTGCAGCAGCGCCGGCCTGGCGCCGCCGGTCCTGGAGTACGGCCACGCCGAGGGCCAGTCGATCACCGGCGGCTACGTCTACCGCGGCCGGGTGATGCCCGACCTGGCCGCCACCGGGACCTACTTCTACGCCGACTTCGAGACCGGCTTCGTGCGCACCGTCCGCGTGGTCGGCGGCGCGGCCGGGACCCCGCAGGACGTCACCGGCCAGCTCGGGGTCTCCGCGGGCAACGTCTCCTCCTTCGGCGAGGACGGCTGCGGGGAGCTGTACGTCGTGTCCTACGGGGGCGCCATCCACCAGCTGGTCCCCGGCCCTTGACCGATCAGGGCCCGGGCCGGCGCAGGTCCCTGGAGGGCGGCGGGGGGGCGAGCCGCGGCTTCTCGGCCTCGATGCGCTTCATCACCTCGGCGATGGCCCGGTCCAGCTGCGGATCGCGGCCGGCGAGCACGTCGGCCGGGAGGTTGTCCACCTCGATGTCGGGCGCCACGCCCTGGTTCTCGATGATCCACCGGCCCTGGGTGTCGTAGATGCCGAACTCGGACACGAAGGCGTAGCCGCCGTCGACCATGCCCGAGTAGAGGCCGCGGATGCCGACCACGCCGCCCCAGGTGCGCTTCCCGACGACGGGCCCGAGGCCGTAGGTGCGGAAGAACCAGGGGAAGATGTCGCCGTCGGAGGCCGAGTACTGGTCGGCGATGGCGACCACCGGACCGTGGAGCGCCGCGGGGGGGTAGGTGCCGGGCCGCTCGCCGCGCTGGTTGCCCATGCCCACCACCCGGCGCCGCAGCCGCTCCAGGATGGCCGCGGAGACGAACCCGCCGCCGTTGGCGCGCACGTCCACGATGAGCCCGTCCCGGTCCACCTGCGAGTAGTACTGGCGGATGAACTCGGTGAGGCCGTTCCCGCCCATGTCCGGGATGTGCACGTAGCCGACGCGGCCCCCGGTGGCCTGGTCCACCTTGCGCCGGTTCGAGTCCACCCAGTCGAAGTAGCGCAGGTCCCACTCGTCCGGGAGCGGCTGCACCGCCACCTCCCGGGCCCCCTCCCGCGCCGGGCGCGAGCTCACGGTGAGGGAGACCGTCCGGCCCGGCGTCTGCGCCAGGAGGCGGTAGGGCTCGTCGCCGGCGCGCAGCTCCCGGCCGTCGATGGCCAGGAGGTAGTCGCCCGCGGCGACCCCGACGCCGGGGGCGGCCAGCGGGGAGCGGCGCCCCTCGATCCAGCTCTGGCCGGGGAGGATCCGGGCGATGCGCCAGCGGCCGGAGGCCCGGTCGAGCGCCAGGTCGGCGCCCAGCGTGCCCACCGGCACGCGCTCGGGCCGGGGCCAGTCGCCGCCGCCGACGTAGGTGTGGCTGGTGCCGAGCTCGCCCACCATCTCCCCCAGCAGGTAGGTGAGGTCGTAGCGGTGGCTCACGTGGGCCAGGAGCGGCTCGTAGCGCTTCCGCATCGCCGCCCAGTCCACCTGGCCCATGTCGGGCAGGTAGAAGAAGTCGCGGTAGACCCGCCAGGTCTCGGCGAAGATCTGGCGCCACTCGGCGCGCGGGTCGATCTCCATGCGCAGCCCGTCGAGCTTGAGGGCCCCGTCGCCGATCTTGAGCCCCTCCTTCGGCTCGGCGATGCCCCAGGTCTTGTCGGCCTTGTAGAGGATGCGCGAGCCGTCGGCCGAGACGTCGTACCGCTCCACGCCCGCCAGGAGGTCGGTGGCCTTGCGCTTCTCCAGGTCGAAGGCCTCGAGGGTGCCCTTGCGCGGGGGCGGGGGAAAGGCCGGCGAGAGATCGAAGGTGGGGAAGGAGAGCCAGTAGACCTTGCCCTTCACCGCCCGGAGCCCGCGGACGTTGGAGGGGGCCACCGGGAAGGGGACGATCCGGTCCCGGATGCCGGCCAGGTCGACGCGCAGCGGCTCCGGGGGCTCCCTCCTCGCCTTCCCGGCGGCCTCCTTCTGCTTCTCCGCTTCCTTCTCCTTCTCGCGCTCCTCGGCGGTCTTCACCTCGTCGCTCCGCGGCGCGAAGGGGGAGGGGAGGTCCGCGCGCAGGGTGATGGCGTGCGGGCGGGTCATCTTGTTCACGGTGTAGGAGAGCTCGAGCCCGCCGAGGGTCGGGGCGACGTCGCGGTTGGAGAGCAGGTAGAGGTACCTCCCCTCCGGGTCGAAGACCGGGGCGAAGCTGTCGAAGCCGTCGGAGGTGACCTGCGCCGTGGTCTTGCCGTCCAGGGAGTGGAGGAAGACCGCCGACACCCGGTTCTCGACCTCGGTGGCGTAGGCGATCCAGCGGGAGTCGGGGGAGAAGGCGTAGTCCGAGATCTCCCGGTGGGGCGCCCGGGTCACCAGCACCGGCTTGCGGTCGGCGATCGAGACCCACCAGAGCCGCAGGCCGCGGTCGGCCCAGGCGATGCGCTTCGAGTCGGGCGACCAGACCGGCGGGAAGTGCCAGGTGGGGGGCCCGCGGGTCAGCTGCACCGGCGCCGACCTCCCGTCCTGCGCGGCGACGTAGAGCTCCTCCTCGCCGGTGGCGTCGGAGAAGTACGCCAGCCACCTGCCGTCCGGCGACCAGACGGCGTCCTTCTCGCGCGCGGCCGGCGTCCGGGTGACGTCGCGGACGTCGCCCTGCTCCGCGGGCACGGTGAAGACGTCGCCGCGCGCGGTGAAGACCGCCCGCTTGCCGTCCGGGCCGAGGGCGGCGTCGGTGATGCGGTCCTCCACCTTGGCCCAGTGCCGGCGGGCGTAGCGCTCGTCGTCGGGGAGCTGGATGGAGAGCCTGCGCGGCTTCCCCTCCGCCGGGTCGAGGAGCCAGATCCAGCCGCCGTTCTCGAAGACGATCTTCCCCGAGCCGGCGTGGGCCCACTTGACGTCGAACTCCGGGAAGGAGGTCACCCGGGTGGTGGTGCGGGCGGCGACGTCGTAGCGCCACAGGTTGGCCTTCCAGTCCTCGCGGTCGGAGACGAAGTAGATGGAGCCGCCGATCCACATCGGCTGGGTGTCGGTGCCGCGCCAGTCGGTGATCCGCTCGACGCCGTGGGTGGCGAGGTCGTAGATCCACACGTCCTCCGCCAGGCCGCCCTGGTAGCGCTTCCAGGTGCGGAAGTCGCGGAAGACGCGGGTGATGGCGGCCCTCTTCCCGTCGGAGGAGAAGGAGACGAAGCCGGCCTCCGGGAGCGGGAAGCGCTCCACCGGGCCGCCCTCGGGGCTCACCGTCCAGGGCTCGCCGACGAAGCCGCCCATGGGGTTGCGCTGGCCGCGGAAGAGGATCCTCCCGTCCGGCGTCCAGCCGACGACCATGTTGTCGGGGCCCATCCGCTCGGACTGCTCGCGGGAGGGATACCAGGTCAGCCGGCGCGGCTCGCCGCCGCTCGCGGGGATGACGTAGACGTCGAAGGACCCGTCGTACTGGCCGGTGAAGGCGATCCACTTCCCGTCCGGCGAGAAGCGGGGGAAGAGCTCCAGCCCCTCGCCGCTGGTGAGCCGCCGCGCCGGGCCGCCCGAGACCGGCGCCGACCAGAGATCGCCGCCGTGGGAGAACACCACCGTGTCCCCGTGGACGTCCGGGAACCGGAGCAGCCGGGCGTCCTCGGCGGCCCGGGCCCGCGGGGCGGGGAGGGCGAGGCACAGGGCCAGCGCGGCCAGGGGGAGGATGCGGCGGTCGAGGTGCATGCGGTTCTCCGGCGCCCGGGGCGGGCGAGCGGGGCGCATTAGACACCGGGAACCGGCGGCATGGGCCGGCCCGGAAGGGATGACTGCCGGATCCGCGCAGGGGCCGCCCCGAGGCCCGCGCGTCCTCGCGGCGACCCGCGAGCCGGCCCATGGGCGCGGATTCCCCGGCCGGCGCCCGGCACGGGGCGCGCACCCGGGCGATCCGATGCTGGTCCGCGCGCGCTCCGCCGCCGTGGTCGGCGTCTCCGCCGTCGGCGTGGACGTCGAGGTGGAGGTGTCGGGCGGCTTCCCGGGCTTCTCCGTCGTGGGCCTGGCGGCCGGGGCGGTGCGGGAGTCGTCGGTCCGGGTGCAGGCCTCGGTGCGCCACCTGGGGGTGGCCGTGAGCGACAAGCGCGTCACCGTGAACCTCGCGCCCGCCGACCTGCGCAAGGAGGGGAGCGGCTTCGACCTGCCCATCGCCCTGGCGCTCCTCTCCGCCTGCGGCGGGTTCCCGGCCGAGGCGCTGGCCGGGCTCCACGTCGCCGGCGAGCTCTCGCTCCAGGGCCAGGTGAAGCCCGTGCGCGGCGTGCTGGCCCAGGCGCTGGAGGCGCGCCGGGCCGGGGCGCGCGGCATGATCGTGCCCGAGGCCAATGCCCGGGAGGCCGACGTGGTCGACGGCCTGGCGGTCCACCCGGCGCGCGACCTCGGCGGGGTGGCGGCCTGGATCCGGGGCTGCGGGGATCTCCCGGCGCGGCCGCCCGAGGCCCCGGAGCCGCCGGCCGAGGGCGGCCTCGACCTCGCCGACGTCGCCGGCCAGGAGCACGCCAAGCGCGCCCTGGAGATCGCCGCGGCCGGGGGGCACAACCTGCTCTTCTTCGGCCCGCCGGGGAGCGGCAAGACCATGCTGGCCCGCAGGCTGCCCGGCATCCTCCCGCCGCTGGCGTTCGAGGAGGCCATCGAGGCCACCGTGGTCCACAGCGTGGCGGGCCTGACGCACGGCCGCGGGCTTCTCTCCGAGCGCCCCTTCCGCGCGCCCCACCACTCCATCTCCGACGCCGGGCTGGTGGGGGGCTCGAGCGCGCTCCGGCCCGGCGAGGTGTCGCTGGCCCACCACGGCGTCCTGTTCCTCGACGAGCTGCCCGAGTTCCGGCGCCACGTGCTCGAGGTGCTCCGCCAGCCGGTGGAGGATGGCGAGGTGGCCATCGTCCGGGCGGCGCGGGCGGTGAGCTACCCGGCGCAGTTCATGCTGGTCGCGGCCATGAACCCCTGTCCCTGCGGGCACCTCGGCGACGCGCGGCGCGCCTGCCGCTGCACCGAGCACGAGCTCCTCGGCTACCGCCGCCGCATCTCCGGCCCGCTGCTCGACCGCATCGACCTGCACGTGGACGTGCCGGCGGTCCCGGTGGCTTCCCTGCCGGCGGCGGGCCGCGGGGAGCGGAGCGCGGAGGTCCGCGCCCGCGTCGCCCGGGCGCGGGCCGTCCAGGCCGGCCGCGAGGGGCCCCGGGGCCGCTGCCTCAACGCCCGCCTCCGGGGCGCCGCGCTGCGGGGGCTCTGCGCGCTCGACGACGCCGGGAGGTCGCTGCTCGCCCGGGCGGCGGAGCGGCTGGGCCTCTCGGCGCGGGGCCACGATCGGATCCTCCGGGTGGCGCGGACCATCGCCGACCTGGACGGCGCGGAGCGGATCCGGCCCCGGCACCTCGCCGAGGCGGTGCAGTACCGGGCGCTCGATCGGCGGACGCCCTGACGACCCGAAGGCGCCCCGGAGCGGGCCAGGAGGAGAGGATGAGCAGGCTCGGCGAGAAGATGAAGGCGCTCATGAGCGCGGTGGGCGCCATCGAGAAGCAGTTCGGCAAGGGCAGCATCATGCGGCTGGGCGAGGGCGGGGAGATCCCGAGGATCGCGGTCATCCCCTCGGGCTCGATCGGGCTCGACCTGGCCCTGGGCGTGGGCGGCTACCCCCGCGGCCGGGTGGTGGAGATCTTCGGCCCGGAGTCCTCGGGGAAGACCACGCTGGCCCTCCACGCCATCGCCGAGGCGCAGCGCCAGGGCGGCGTGGCGGCCTTCATCGACGCCGAGCACGCGCTCGACGTCTCCTACGCCCGCA
This sequence comes from Anaeromyxobacteraceae bacterium, assembly GCA_035455425.1. Lineage (GTDB taxonomy): Bacteria > Myxococcota > Myxococcia > Myxococcales > Anaeromyxobacteraceae > JACRMN01. The sequence continues at coordinate 22,148 of DATIFE010000091.1, forward strand.
AGCTGGGGGTCAACCTCCCGGAGCTGCTGGTGTCGCAGCCCGACACCGGGGAGCAGGCGCTGGAGATCGCCGAGCAGCTGGTGCGCTCCGGCGCCGTGGACGTGATCGCGGTGGACTCGGTGGCGGCCCTGGTCCCCAGGGCGGAGATCGAGGGCGAGATGGGGGACGCCCACATGGGCGTGCAGGCGCGGCTCATGAGCCAGGCGATGCGCAAGCTCACCGCCGTGGTGTCGCGCAACCAGACGACGGTGGTCTTCATCAACCAGATCCGGATGAAGATCGGGGTGGTCTTCGGCAACCCCGAGACCACCACCGGGGGCAACGCCCTCAAGTTCTACGCCTCGGTGCGGCTCGACATCCGCCGCATCGGCCAGATCAAGGAGGGGGAGCAGGTGGTGGGGAGCCGGACCCGGGTGAAGGTGGTGAAGAACAAGGTGGCCCCGCCGTTCCGCGAGGCGGAGTTCGACGTGCGCTACGGCACCGGCGTCGACCGGGTGGGCGAGGCGGTGGACCTGGGAGTGGAGCGGGGGCTCATCGAGAAGTCGGGGGCCCATTTCGCGCTCGGCGGCGAGGGCATCGGCCAGGGCCGGGAGAAGGCGGCCGAGTGGCTCCGCCAGAACCCCGCCGCCCTGGAGGACCTGGTCCGGCGCCTCTCGCCGGCGGAGCCGCCCCCGCCGGGCAGCACCGCGGCGGCCTGACGCCCGCCGGCCCCGCCGGCGAGGCCGGGCGCGGCGCCGAGAGAGGAGGCGCGGCCCCCTCGTCTAGAAGAACAGAAGCCGGAGGCTCACGTTCGTCACCCACCTCGTCCCGTCGAGCATCGCCGGCGTCTTCTCCCCGCCGATGTCGAAGGGGTGGCCGAAGTGGACGCGGAGGAGGAAGGGGCCGAAGAGGACGTTGAAGCCCAGCACCCCGGTGAGCGTCCGCGCCTCCCACAGGCCGGGCGCGACGGCGGCGGTCCCGTCGGAGAAGGTGTAGGTGGTGTCGTGGAGGTGGTTGGCCACGCCTCCGAAGTCGAAGGCCGCCACGCCCTCGATGTAGTCGAAGATGAAGAGGCGGAGGACGGCGTTGAGCGGCACCTGCAGCTCTGCGTTGGCCACGTAGTAGTGCAGGCCGATGAGGTAGGCGGCGTCGAGCGGGTAGAAGCCGCGGAGGTTGTCGGCCGAGCTGAGCCACCAGGCGCGGGCCCAGTTCACGCCCCGGGCGTCGGGGGCGAAGCTCGAGCCGGCGCTGGCCCGCAGCATGAAGTTGGCGCGGCCGACGATGGGCCACCAGTGGGCGGCGTCGAGCCGCGCGAACCCGTTGACGGCGCCGCGGGTCGGCAGCCAGTTGCCGCCCACCTCCAGCAGCAGCGAGCTGCCGTCGATGGGGCCGGTGAAGGGGTCGAAGCGGACGGTGTCGTAGCCGTAGCGCAGGGTGGGCCCGACGATGGGGCTCACCCCTCCGTTGACGCGGTCCCAGTCCGCGGCGACGCCGGGCAGCGGCGTGTGCCGGAGCCCGCCGCAGTAGGTGGGAAGGTCGACGGCGAAGTCGGTGAGGCAGTAGCGCTGGACGCCTCCGGCGGAGAGCTCCAGGTCCAGGCGCTGGTAGCGGTCGAGCGGGTAGCGCAGGATGCCCACCCCGCCGAAGTCGCGCTGGAAGAAGGCCAGGCTGAAGTCGTGCCGGTCG
>DATIFE010000092.1:0-12992 GCA_035455425.1 Anaeromyxobacteraceae bacterium
CGCGCGCGGCGGGGCGGGCATGGTGCGAGGGGAGCCCCGCCAGCCGGGGCCGGGCCAGCCGTAACCCCCGTAGCCTCGCCAGTGGTGACCTCGCCACCCGGGGCCGTACCAGTGGTAGCCCCACGGCCCCCAGTAGCCTCCCAGGCCATAGTAGGGCCAGGGCCACCAGCCCCATTCCCACGGGGCCACGAGCCACGTCCAGCCGACCGCGGGATAGTAGACGTAGGCGTAGGAACCTCCGGCGCCCTCGTACCGGTAGCCGTCCGCGTACGGCATCCAGACCCAGCCGTACTCGGGCGTGTAGACCCACTGGCCGGGGGGAACCTGTCTCGCCGGTGCCTGCGCCTTGCCCTGCTCGGGGGGAGGCGGCGTCTCCGCGGGTGGTGCCGGCGGCTGCTCCGCCGGCGGAGGGGGCGGCGCCGCCTGGTCCTTCGCCTGTTCGGCGGCCGCCGGGGGCTGTGGCTTCGCCGCAACAGTGTCGTCGCCCGGCCGTGCCGGTGCCGGTGCCCAGGCCAGCGCCGCTGATGCGAGGAGAGCCGGAATCGAGATCTTCATGGCTCGACCTCCTCTCTGCGCTCCGACATTCAAGTAACGCACCAGCGGCCCGGACGCTTCCCCCGGACGCGGGCCGGCGCCTCGGCCGGACGGGCCGGCCGCGCGTCGATCGGCCGCAGGGGCGCAGCGGAGGGGACGGTGTCTCAGCAGGCGCAGCCCCTGCGCGATCCGGAAGCGGCCGGCGCAGGAGCTCCGCGGACGGCCGCCTCCACCACCCTCTCGGGAGCACACCATGATGACGAAGACGTTCCTCTCCGCTGCCCTCCTGGCCCTCGGAGCCCCCGCGCTGGCCGCCGATCAGGACCGGATCCGGGACCAGGCGCAGGACCGCACGCAGGACCAGGCGCAGGACCGGACCCAGGCCCAGGCGCAGGCCCAGGCGCGGACGCAGGACCAGGCGAAGGTGCAGGACCAGGTGAAGGACCAGGTGCGCCAGCGGCTCCGCGACGGCTCCGGCTCCGGCAGCCAGAGCCGCTACGGCCAGGGCGGGGCTGGCGCCGGCGCGGCCCGCGGCGACTGCGACGGCTCGATGCGGCGCGACCGCCTGCGCGACGGCTCGGGCGCCGGTGCCGGCAGGGGCGGCCGCGGCGCGCGCCGGTGACGCGCGGAGGCGCCGCCCGATCCGTCGGGCGGCGCCCCGGCCTCGGGGCCTCCCATGACAGGGCTCGCGCTGCTCCTCGCCCTCGCGTCGACCCCGCCGCCGCCCGGGGTCCCGGTGTACGCCGGGGTGGCGACCGGCGGGGGCTACGACTCGACGCTCGCCCGGCTCCCGGGAGGATCCTCCGGATCGGGCGCCGGGAGCCCGCTGCAGGGCTCCTCGTTCGCCACCGCCCGCCTCTGGCTCGGGTACGCCGCCGAGCCCCTCGCCGGCGGGGAGGCGGCGCTCGAGATCGGCTACCGGGGCACCTTCCACCGCCCGGCGCTGGCCGACCTGACCGAGCACCGGCCCTGGCTCTCCGCCGGCTGGCTCCACCCGCTGGGGGAGGATCTGGCGCTCCGCTTCTCCGGCTTCGGCGCCTGGCGCGCCACCGGCGATCCCGCCCGCAGCGGCTGGGACGCGGGCGGCAACGCGGCGCTCCGGTGGCGGCCGGCGCGGTGGCTGGCGCTGCGCATCTCGGGCGGGTTCACCCACCGCGACGCCTCCGACCCCGCCTACGCCTGGGACTCGGTGCGCGCCGGGGCAGGCGCCGAGCTCGGCCTGTGGCGCGGCGCCTTCGCCGTGCTCTCCTGGGCGCTCGACGGCGGGCGGGACACCTTCCACGAGGGAGAGGTGGCGGTTTCCGGCGAACGGCTGGGCCACACCCTCTCGCTCGAGCTGAACCAGGACCTGCCGGCCGGCCTCTTCCTCTCGGCCGGCTACGCCTTCGCCGCGGTCCAGGGCGAGCTGCGGCGCTACCAGGCGCAGGCCGCCTTCGCCGAGGTCGGCTGGCGGCTCGACTGAGAGGGGCAGGGCAGGCGGGCCGGCTCCGGAGGTGGGCTGGCGACGGGGCCGGCCCGGCGGCAGAATCCGGGCGGTGCGAATTCTCCTGGTCGAGGACGACGCCATGCTCGGCGAGGCGGTCCGGCGCGGGCTCCGCCAGCAGGGGCACGCCCTGGACTGGGTCCGGGACGGAGAGGAGGCCGACCTGGCCCTGGCGGGCGAGCCGTACGAGGTGGTCCTGCTCGACCTGGGCCTCCCGCGCAAGGGCGGCCTGGAGGTCCTGCGGGGCCTCCGGCGCCGCGGCAACCGCGTACCGGTCCTGATCCTCACGGCCCAGGATCCGGTTCCCGATCGCGTGGCCGGCCTCGACGCCGGCGCCGACGACTACCTGGTGAAGCCCTTCGACCTCGACGAGCTGGCCGCGCGGATCCGGGCGCTGCAGCGCCGCGCCCGCGGCAGCGCCGCGCCCCTCCTCGAGGTGGGGCCTCTCACGCTCGACCCCGCCTCGCACCAGGTCTCCCTGGGCGGCGCGCCGGTCTCCCTCTCTGCCCGGGAGTTCTCGCTGCTGGAGGTGCTGCTGGAGCACCCCGGCCGGCCCGTCTCCCGCGCCCGGCTCGAGGAGCGGCTCTACGGGTGGGGCGAGCAGGTCGAGAGCAATGCCGTCGAGGTCCACGTCCACTCGCTGCGCCGCAAGCTCGGGGCCGACTGGATCAAGACCCTCCGCGGCGTCGGCTACGTGGTCCCGAGGCGCCCGTGAGGTCGCTGCGGCGCAAGCTCCTGGTCACGCTGCTGGCGGCGGTGACCGCGGTCACGCTGGTGGCCTCGCTCCTGGTCTACCGGCTGGCGCGGCGGGAGATCGACGCCATCTTCGACTACCACCTGCGCCAGATCGCCCTCTCGCTGCGCCAGCACGCGCCCGGGGGCGCCGCGGCCGGGGCCGCCCCCGAGGGATTCGACTTCGTCGTCCAGATCTGGGACCGCGACGGCGCCCGGCTCTTCCTGTCCCGGCCCGACAGCGGGCTGCCGGAGGTCGCCCGGCTGGGATTCGCCACGGTGCGCTCCTGGACCGGCGACTGGCGGGTGTACTCGGTGGAGCTGTCGGGGCAGGTCATCCAGGTGGCCCAGCCCCTCCGCCTCCGCCAGGAGCTGGCCTTCGCCGCCGCGGCGCGGACCCTGGCGCCGGTCCTGCTGGTGCTGCCGCTCCTGGCGCTCCTGGTGTGGCGCATCGTGGGGCGCGCCCTGGCCCCGCTCGACCGGCTGGCCCGGGCGGTGGGGTCGCGGACCCCGTCGGCGCTCGACCCCATCCCGGAGGAGGGCGCCCCGGAGGAGGCCCTGCCGCTGGTGCGCTCGCTGAACGACCTGCTGGGGCGCCTGGGGGCGGCCCTGGTGGCCCAGCGCGCCTTCGTCGCGGACGCAGCGCACGAGCTGCGCACGCCGCTGGCGGCGCTCAAGCTGCAGGCGCAGCTGGTGGAGCGGGCGCGCGACGACGGAGAGCGGGCCGCGTCGCTCGCCGACCTCCTGGCGGGGCTCGACCGGGCCACGCACGTGGTGCAGCAGCTCCTGACGCTGGCGCGGGCCGAGCCGGGTGCCGCCGCGGCCCCGGCCGGCGAGGCCGTGCGGCTCGCCGACCTGGTGGCCCAGGCGGTGGCCGACCACGCGCTGCTGGCGGAGGCGAAGCGGATCGACCTCGGCGCCCGGCAGGCCGCCGGGGAGGAGCCCGGGGCCGCCGTGCCGGGCGACCCGGCCGCGCTGCGGACCCTGCTGGCGAACATCGTCGACAACGCCATCCGCTACACCCCGGGCGGCGGCCGCGTCGACGTCGCCGCGGGCGTGGCCGGCGATCGGCCGTACCTCGAGGTCTCGGACGACGGCCCGGGCATCCCCGCCGCCGAGCGCGGCCGGATCTTCGACCGCTTCTACCGCCGGGGCGCGGCGCCGGACTCCGGGAGCGGCCTGGGGCTCGCCATCGTCAAGGCCATCGCCGACCGCCACGGCGCCAGCGTCTCGGTGGGCGACACGCGCGGAGGCGGCCTCACGGTCCGCGTGGAGTTCCCGCCCCGCCGGGCGGTGCCGGGACCGGCCGCTCCGGGGGAACCCATCGAGGCCGGCCTGCCTTAAGCCTCCCTTAAGCATGGCTCCTTACCGTCCTCTCCGAGCCCGGGGGAACGGGCGCCCAACGAGACAAGGAGCCGCACATGCAAGGGAGAACGATCCGAAGCGTCGCCGTCGCCACCGCCCTCGTCGCCGCGAGCGCGGGCGGGTACCTCTACCGGGGCCGGGCCATGGCCTCGTCCGCCGCGGCACCGCCGTCGCCCGCGCCCGCCGCGGCGGCGCCGGCCCCGGCCGCGATGGCGCTGCCCGACTTCAGCGCCATCGTCCAGCGCTACGGGCCGGCGGTGGTGAACGTGAGCACCACGGGCACGGTCCCCGCGGGGTTCAGCTCGCCGTTCGGGCAGCTCGACCCCAACGACCCCTTCTTCCAGTTCTTCCGGCACTTCGGCGTCCCCGAGCAGCGCGGCCAGATGCTGACCCGCGGCCTGGGCTCCGGGTTCGTGGTGAAGCCCGACGGCACCATCCTGACCAACGCCCACGTGGTCGCCGGCGCCAGCGAGGTCAAGGTGAAGCTCACCGACAAGCGCGAGTTCACCGCCAAGGTGGTGGGCCTCGACAAGACCACCGACGTGGCGGTGCTCAAGATCGACGCCCGGGACCTGCCCACCGTGAAGATCGGCGACCCCGCGCAGACGCGGGTCGGCGAGTGGGTGCTGGCCATCGGCTCGCCCTTCGGCTTCGAGAACAGCGCCACCGCCGGCGTGGTCTCGGCGCGGTCGCGCTCCCTCCCGGACGAGGGGTACGTCCCCTTCATCCAGACCGACGTGGCGATCAACCCCGGCAACTCGGGCGGGCCGCTCTTCGACACCGCCGGCGACGTCATCGGCATCAACTCCCAGATCTACTCGCAGTCGGGCGGCTACATGGGCCTCTCCTTCGCCATCCCCATCGACGTGGCCATGAAGGTCGAGCAGCAGCTGATCGCCCACGGGAAGGTGACCCGCGGCCGCCTGGGCGTGACCATCCAGGACGTGAACCAGGCGCTGGCCGACTCCTTCGGCCTGCCGAAGCCCTCTGGCGCGCTGGTGAGCTCCGTGGAGAAGGGCAGCCCGGCGGCGGCGGCGGGCATCCAGCCCGGCGACGTCATCCTGGCGCTCGACGGCAAGGATCTCCCGGGCTCGACCGACCTGCCCCCCCGCGTCGCCGACCTGAAGCCGGGGACCAAGGCCCGGCTGGACGTCTGGCGCGACCACCGCCGCCGGGAGATCGAGGTGCGCGTGGGCGAGGCCAAGGACGCGACCCTGGCCGGCGCCGGCCCGAAGGATGCGGAGCACGGACGGCTCGGCCTGGTGGTGAGGCCCCTCACTCCCCAGGAGCGCCAGCAGGCGGGGGTGGGGAACGGCGTGGTGGTGGAGGAGGCCGAGGGCCCGGCGGCGCGGGCCGGCATCCAGGCCGGCGACGTGGTGCTGGCGGTGAACGGCACCCGGGTCACCAGCGTGGACCAGCTCCGGGGTCTGGCCGCCAAGGCCGGCAAGCACGCGGCGCTGCTGGTGGAGCGGGGCGAGGCGCGCATCTTCATCCCCGTCGACCTCGGCTGACCCGGGCCGCGGGCCCAGCGAACCGGAAAGGAGCACCGCCATGGAGATCGACCTGAAGGATCGGCGCGCCCTGGTCACCGGCGCCAACTCGGGGATCGGGGAGGCCATCGCCCGGATGCTCTCCGCCTCGGGGGCCCGCGTCGCCGTCAACTACCTGGTGGACCCCGAGCGCGCCGCCGCGCTGGCGCGCGAGCTCGGGGGCGAGCCGGGGCGGTCCCTGGCGCTCCGGGCCGACGTGGCCGACGCCGGCCAGGTCGGCGCCATGTTCGGGGCCGTCGACCGCGCCTGGGGCGGGCTCGACATCCTGGTCAACAACGCCGGGGTGGACGGGCCCCGCGCCCCGGCCTGGGAGGCGGACCCGGGGCAATGGGAGCGGGTGCTGCGCATCGACCTCCTGGGGCCCTTCCTCTGCGCCCGCGAGGCCCTGAAGCGCATGGTGGCGGGGCGCCGCGGCGTGGTGCTGAACCTGACCTCGGTGCACGAGAAGATCGCCTGGAGCGGCTACAGCGCCTACACCGCCGCCAAGGCGGGCCTGTCCATGCTCACCAAGACGCTGGCGCAGGAGGCCGCGCCGTTCGGCGTCCGGGTGCTGGCGCTCGCCCCGGGCGCCATCCGGACGCCCATCAACCGCGGCGTCTGGGGCGATCCCGCGAGCCTGCGGGACCTGCTGACCAAGATCCCGCTGGGGCGCATCGGGGAGCCGGAGGAGGTGGCCCGCGTCGCCGCCTTCCTGGTCTCCGACGCCGCCTCCTACCTCACCGGCAGCACCGTCTACGTGGACGGGGCGATGACCGACTACCCCGACTTCGCCCACGGCGGCTAGGAGGATCCCATGGAGCTTCTCCGCGCAGCGGGCTGGCCGGGAACGCCGGCGCGCTGGACCTCGGCGGCCAAGAGCGGCGTGGGCACCGCGCTCGGCGGCAGCGCCGTGTGGTTCACGCTCTCGCACGGGATCCTGAACGAGGTCTACGCGCCCCGCATGGACCAGGCGGCCACGCGCGACCTGGGCCTGGTGGTCACGGCGCCGGGCGGCTTCTTCTCCGAGGTGAAGCGCCACGCCCGGCACGTCACCGAGTGCCCCGTCCCCGGCGTGCCCTTCTACCGGGTGGTCAGCACCTGCTCCCGCGGGCGCTACCGGGTGCAGGCGGAGTTCATCACCGATCCCGCCCGGCCGGTGGTGCTGGAGCGGGTGCGGTTCCGGCCCCTCCAGGGCGCACCGGGCGACTATCGCCTCTTCGTCCTGCTCGCGCCCCATCTCGAGAACCACGGCGCCGGCAACACCGCCTGGGTCGGGGAGTACAAGGGCGTCCCCGCGCTGCTCGCGGCGCGCGGCGGCCGCGCCCTGGGCCTCCTCTCCTCCACCGGGTTCCGCGCCCGGTCGGCCGGCTTCGTGGGCACCTCCGACGGCTGGCAGGATCTGGTGCGGAACGGGGAGCTCGGCGGAGGCGCCGAGCTGGCGGAGGACGGCAACGTGGCGCTCGCCGGGGAGCTCGAGGCCGGCGGCGAGATCGTCCTGGCGCTCGGCTTCGGCCGCAGCCCGGGGGAGGCCGCCAGCCAGGCCCGGGCCTCCCTGGCCGAGGGCTTCGAGCCGCTGCTCGACGCCTATGCGCGCCCCTGGCGGCGGTGGCAGGCCGGACTGCGCGCCGCCCCCGGGCGGCGGCTCTTCGCCACCAGCGCCGCGGTGGTGAAGACGCACCAGTCGAAGCACGTCCCCGGCGCCATGGTGGCCAGCCTGGCGGTGCCCTGGGGCTTCTCGAAGGGCGACGGCGACCTCGGCGGCTACCACGTGATCTGGCCCCGCGACATGGTGGAGGCGGCCGGCGGCCTGCTGGCGGCCGGCGCCCGCGCGGAGGTCCGGGAGGCCCTGGTGTACCTCGACGCCACCCAGGAGGCGGACGGGCACTGGCCGCAGAACATGTGGGCCGACGGGAGCCCGTACTGGAACGGCGTGCAGATGGACGAGACGGCGCTGCCCATCCTGCTCCTGGACCTGGCCCGCCGCGAGGGGGCCCTGGCCGCCGGCGACGTGGAGGAGCGGCGCTTCTGGCCGATGGCGAGAAGGGCCGCCTGCTACCTGGTGCGGAACGGGCCGGTGACCCAGCAGGACCGCTGGGAGGAGGACGGGGGCTACACGCCCTTCACGCTGGCGGCCGAGATCGCCGCGCTGCTGGCCGCGGCCGACCTGGCGGAGATGTCCGGCGAGGCCGAGCTGGCGCCGTACCTGCGCGAGACCGCCGACTGGTGGAACGAGCGCATCGAGCACTGGCTCTACGTCCGGGGGACCTCGCTCGCCCGGCGCGTCGGCGTCGAGGGCTACTACGTGCGGATCGCCCCGCCCGATGCCGCCGACGGATTCGTGCCCATCAAGAACCGTCCGCCCGGCCAGGCCCGCCGCCCGGCCGAGGACGTGGTGTGCGCCGACGCGCTGGCCCTGGTCCGGTTCGGGCTGCGCGCCGCCGACGACCCGCGCATCGCCGACACCGTCCGGGTCATCGACGCCCTGCTGAAGGTGGCGACCCCCTTCGGTCCCGCCTGGCGCCGCTACACCGGCGACGGGTACGGCGAGCACGCGGACGGGGCGCCGTTCGACGGGACCGGGGTCGGGCGGGCCTGGCCCCTCCTCACCGGGGAGCGGGCCCACCACGCGCTGGCCCGCGGGGACCGGGCCGAGGCCGAGCTCCTGCTCGCGACCCTGGAGCGCCTCGCCGGCGACGGGGGGCTCCTGCCGGAGCAGACCTGGGACGCCCCCGACGTGCCCGAGCGGGAGCTCTACTTCGGGCGCCCGGCCGGGTCGGCGATGCCGCTGGTGTGGGCGCACGCCGAGTACCTGAAGCTGGTGCGGTCGCTGGCCGACGGCAAGGTCTTCGACACCCCGCCGCAGGCCCGCGAGCGGTACCTGGTGGCCGGGGTCCGCCCGCGCCTGGCGGCGTGGCGCTTCAACAACAAGCTGCGGAGGATGCCGCGCGGCCGGGTCCTGCGCATCGAGACGCTGGCGCCGGCCGTGGTCCACTGGAGCGCCGATGGCTGGCGGACGGCACGCGACGCCGCCACCTCGGACTCGGGGCTGGGAGTGCACCACGCCGACCTGCCCACGGCGGATCTGAAGGCCGGCGCGTCGGTCGTGTTCACCTTCTACTGGCCCGGGGCCTCGCGCTGGGAGGGCGCCGACTTCACCGTGGGCGTCGTCGCCGGCCAGGAGGGCGAGGCGACCCGCCTCGAGACCGGGGCCCCCGAAGGCGGGGTCATTGCCCGGGCGCCGGCACCCGATCCGGGCGCGGCACCGTGACGCAGGCCGGGGACGGCGAGGGTAACCGACTCTCCCGCGGAGCGGTCTCCACGACCATCGAAACGGGGGGCATTCATGCGGAAGCTCATGGCGGCTGCGCTCGTCCTCGCGGCGGCGTGCGGCAGCAGCGGCGGGGGCGACGGCAACCAGCAGCAGACGACGGCGGCGCCGGTGTTCGCGCCCGCCGGCGGCACCTACGGCACGGTGCAGTCGGTGGCGATCACCTGCGCCACCGCCGGCGCCACCATCCGCTACACCACCGACGGCTCGACGCCCACGGCGGCCTCGCCGGCGTACGCGGCGCCCATCGCCGTCACCACCACCACCACCATCAAGGCCTTCGCGACCTCCAGCGGCCGCACCGACAGCGCCGTGGTCTCGGCGACCTACACCCTGCAGTCCGGTGCCCCGGTCTTCTCGCCCGCGGCCGGCACCTACGCCACGGCTCAGTCGGTGACCATCGCCTCGGCGACGCCCTCGGCGACCATCTACTACACCACCGATGGCTCGACGCCGACCTCGGCCTCGACCGCCTACACCGCGGCCATCCCGCTCCCCCTCGGCGCCACCGCCGAGACCACCACCCTCAAGGCCATCGCCATCGCCGCCGGCTTCGCCGACAGCGCGGTGGTCACGGCGGTCTACGTCATCGATCCGGGCGCGACGCAGGCGGCCGCGCCCACCTTCAGCCCGGCCGGAGGGACCTACTCCTCGGCGCAGTCGGTGACCATCAGCAGCGCCACGGCCGGCGTCAGCATCTACTACACCACCGACGGGTCCACCCCGACCACCGCCTCCACCCTCTACACGGCGCCGGTCGCGGTCTCGGCGACCACCACCATCAAGGCCATCGCCGCCGGCGGAGGCCACACGCAGAGCGCCGTGGCCTCGGCCACCTACACCATCAACATCCCCCAGGCCGCCGCCCCGACCTTCAACCCGCCGGGCGGGACCTACACCTCGGCGCAGTCGGTGACCATCAGCAGCACCACCCCGGGCGCGGTCATCTACTACACCGCCGACGGCTCCACGCCGACGACCGCCTCCACGACCTACTCGGCTCCCGTCAACGTCTCCGCCACCACCACCCTCAAGGCCATCGCCACCGCGGCGGGCTACACGCAGAGCGCAGTCTCCACCGCGGCCTACACCATCTCGGCGGGCGGGACCGACTTCCTCACCGCATGCAACGCGGTCTGGACGGGGATGCGGAACCTCATGGCGACCTGCCTGCACGCGAACCCGAGCTACCTGGCGAGCGCGCCCGCGTTCGGGGCCATCCCCTGCGACGAGTGGAACCGGGAGATCCCGAGCCTGATGACCTATGACCCGGCCCAGGGCGCGGCCTGCGTCACCGGGATGGGGGCACTCACCTGCGCGGACATGTTCGGCCAGGGCGGAGTCGCCCTGCCCGCAGCCTGCACCGGCTCCATCACCGGAACGGTCGGGACCGGCGGGACCTGCTACGACAGCGAGAACTGCCAGGCCGGCTTCTGCACGACCGACTTCATCAGCACCTGCCCCGGCACCTGCCAGCCCTTCGCCCAGCTGAGCGGCAGCTGCGCGAACGCCCAGTGCGCCACCGGCCTGACCTGCGACGCCGGGACCTGCCAGACGGCCGCCGACGTGAACGGGGCATGCCCCTGCCGCGACGGGCTCTGGTGCGACAGCTCGGGCGGGCTCCCCGGGGTCTGCAAGGCGCCCCAGACCAGCGGGGCCTGCAACACGCAGAACCTCGACCAGTGCGCGGCCGGGTACGTCTGCGTCGGGACGCCCTCCACCACCTGCCAGCCGATGGTGGGCCTGGGCGGGGACTGCACGGCGGGCGACTCGCTCTGCGGGCTGGGCTATCTCTGCGCGGCAAACACCTGCGTCTCCTGGCCGGACGTCGGCGCGGACTGCAGCACGACGGGGGTGTGCATCGGGGGCTACTGCGACTTCCTGGGAACCCAGAAGTGCGTGGCCTACAAGGGCCTGGGCGCTTCCTGCGCCACCGACCTCGAGTGCGCCTCGGGGAGCTGCAACGGCGTGTGCACCGTCGGCTACTGCGTCATGCCGTGAGCCGAGCGGGCCGGGGCCGGGCGGCGCTCGCGCCGTCCGGCTCCCGGGCCCGGTCCCGGCTACCCGGAATCCACGTACGCCCTGGCCGTCTCGGCGGCTCCCCCGTGCAGGACGGCGCCCTTGTTGAGGGCGGAGAAGACGGCGGAGACGAAGTTGACGAGCAGGAGCACCACCACCACGGCGACGAAGCCGTGGAGGAACGCGCCGTCCTTGAGCGCCAGCGGGATCCGCGGGTTGCTGAACACGTGCCGGACGTTGGGGAACCCGTTCTGGGCCAGGTAGCGGTGCTCCACCGTCGTGAAGATGGCTCCCGAGACGTCGACGCCGAAGATGAGGCCGAGCGAGCGCATCATGTTGAGGACGCCCCCGGCCACGCCCAGCTTGTCCGCCGGGGCGGAGCCCATGATGGCGCTGTTGTTGGGAGGCGTGAACAGCCCCATGCCGACGCCGAGGAGGACGAGCCCGGCGAGGAGGATGGGCATGTGCGAGGACTCGTCCAGGGCCAGCAGGCTGAAGCAGGCGACGGCCGAGACCAGCATGCCGCTGGTGGTCATGATCCGGGAGCCGAGCCTGTCGGAGAGGTGCCCCGAGAACGGCGCCACGATCGCCATCGCCAGGGGGACCGGCGTCAGCAGCGACCCGGTCAGCTCGCTGCCGTAGCCCAGGACCTTCTCCAGGTAGAAGGGCATGAGGAACATCACCGCGAAGAGGACGAAGTACGAGAGCATGCCGGTGAGGTTCCCGAGCAGGAAGGTGTGGTTCCGGAACAGCCGGAGATCGACGAGCGGGTGCTCGGTCCTCAGCTCGGCGACCACCATCGCGCAGAGGAGCGCGCCGCCCGCCACCAGGTAGGCGAGCACCCGGCTCGAGCCCCAGCCGAGCTTGCCGCCTTCGTTGAGCGCCAGCACCAGGAACGCCAGGCCGGAGGCGAAGAGGGCGGCCCCGAGGTAGTCGACGCGCTCCCTCCGGGCGGCCTTCCGGTCCCGGGGCAGGACGAGGAGGGCGACCAGGGTCCCGACGGCTCCGATGGGGACGTTCACGAGGAAGATGGCCCTCCAGCCCACGCTGGCGATCAGGGCCCCGCCCACGAACGGGCCGATCGCCATCGAGACCGCCTGTACCGCGCCCTGGATGCCGATGGCCCTGCCTCGCTCGTTCGCCGGGAACGCGTGGGTGATGAGGGCGACGGAATTCGCCTGCAGGAGCCCCGCCCCCACCGCCTGCACGACGCGGGCCGCGATCAGGAAGCCGGCGGTGGTGGCCACCCCGCACAGCACGGAGCCCAGCGAGAAGACCACGAAGCCGACGTTGTAGAGCCTGGACCTGCCGTAGACGTCGGCCAGCCTGCCGAACAGGGGAAGGAAGATCGTCAGCGTCAGCATGTAGGCCATCGCCACCCACTCGATGACCGCCATCGACACGCCGAACGTGCCGGTGAGCGTCGGCATGGCGACGTTCACGATGCTGACGTCCAGGGCCGACATCGTGGCGCCGAGCAGGACGGTGCCGAGGACGAACCACCGCCAGCCCGGCCGCGAGGCGATGGCCGGATGCGGGAACTGGAGCAGCGGCGGCGCCGCGCCCGGCGGCGTGCGCCAGATGCCGAAGACGGGGTTCTCGGTGTTGGGGGGGAGGTAGAGCCGATCGGGGCCGGGGCCCTCGGAGCCGGCGGCTGCGTCCTCAGGGACGGGGAAGGTGCGCATTCGGGGATCGCTCCTGTGGCTGCGAGACGGACGGGGTGGAGCGGGCGAGCCAGCCCGCGGCGAGCGAGATCGAGGGGAAGGGGAGGAGCCCGGACGAGGCGCCCGGCCCGCTCCGCAGGCCTGCCGCGCCCGGAGGTGCACTCTCGATGCCCGGGGGGCGCCGGCGGGACGCGCCTGCGCACCTCCGCGGACGACGATGGCCTCGGCTGCGGCCCCGTCGCGCCCGGGAGCCCCGGCGGGCGCGACGTCTGCCGGGCGCCCTGCGCGCCCGGGCGACGGCAGCGGGCGCGCGGCCTCGGGCCCGGTGCCGTGGCGCA
>DATIFE010000093.1:0-30386 GCA_035455425.1 Anaeromyxobacteraceae bacterium
CTGGCGACCGGAGCCGGCACGGCCGGCGTATCGATCGCCCGCGCCGACGAGGGCGCCTCGAAGCCTTCCGGGCCCGGCCCGGCGGCCCCGGCCCGCGGTGACGTCCGCCGCGGCTCGGGGGTCTTCATCTCCAAGGCCTGCGCCCGCTGCCACGCCATCTGGGGCCATGGCGGCGAGATCGGGCCCGACCTGGGTCGCACCCGCGCCGGGGGTCTCACCGACTCCGAGCTCGCGTCGGCGATGTGGAATCACGTTCCCCGCATGTGGGGGAAGATGCAGGAGGAGGGGATCCCCCACGTCGCGATCACCGAGGGCGAGATGGCCGATCTCTTCGCCTACCTCTCCTTCGTGCGGGCGCTCGACGAGCCCGGGGATCCGGACGTCGGGCGGCGGCTGCTGCAGGAGAAGCGGTGCGGGCTCTGCCACGCCGTGGGCGACGCCAGGGGCAAGACCGCACCCGACCTCCAGCGCTGGGCGCGCTACCGGAACCCGGCGGTCTGGGCCAAGCTGATGTTCGAGCACGCCCCGCGGATGCTGGAGGAGATGGACCGCCGCGGCATCGCACCTCCGTCGCTGGAGCCCCGCGATCTGGTGCAGATCGTGAGCTACATCCGGTCGCTGTCCGCCACGGGCGACGCGGAGCTGCTCGACCCGGGCGATCCGGCGGAGGGCGAGCGGATCTTCCGCGAGCGCGGCTGCGTGCGCTGCCACGCGGTGCGCGGCAAGGGCGGCAAGGTGGGACCGGACCTGGGGCGGCGCGGCTGGGTCACCTCCTTCACCGGCGTCGCCATCGCGGAGTGGAAGCACGTGGCCGGCATGCGCGCGGCCATGAAGGAGATGCGGATCGAGGTGCCGACCCTCACCTCCCAGGAGATGGCGCACGTCATCGTCTACCTGTTCTCCGCCTGCTACGCCGACGATCCCGGGTCGCCCCGGCGCGGCAGGGAGATCTTCGAGGAGAAGGGCTGCGCGCTGTGCCACGACAAGGGCACCGGGCCGTCGCTGGAGCGTTTCCGCGGGCGCGCCACTCCCGTGACGCTGGCCCAGGCGCTGTGGATGCACGGGCCCACCATGCTCGAGCGGATGCGGGACATGGGCATCCGGTGGCCGTCGTTCAAGGGCGAGGAGATGCGCGACCTGGCGGCGGCGCTCAACAGCCCGGCGCGGTAGGCCGAGGTCGTCCCCGGAGCGGGATCGACCGCTAGGCCCCCGGCTCGCCGTCGTAGTAGTCGACCTGGGCGTCGCGCCTGAAGATGAAGCGCTTCCGGCTGGCCCCGGCGCCCACCGAGGCGGCCACCTTGTTCGAGTCGGGGTACTCCACCACGTCGACCCCGACGCCGGCGGAGATGCCGAGGTACACCAGCGGCTCGGCGCCGTCGTTCACGATCTGGTGCGCCGGCCCGCCGGGCGGGAAGGAGACGAAGTCGCCGGGCCCGATGTCCGCAGCGCCCTCGGGGGTGCGCACCTTGCCGCGGCCCGACACGACGAAGAGCGCTTCCTCGGTGACGTGGTGCACGTGGAGGGGGAACGAGCGCTTGCCGGGCGGGAGCTCCCACAGGCCGCAGCTGAGCTTCTCCCCGCCGAGCCCCTTGCGCCGCTGGAAGAAGTGGCCCCGGTTCACGCCCTCGGCCCACGCCATCTCACTGGTCCGCACGATCTTCACGAGAAGCCTCCTGCCTCGCCCGCCCGGGAGCCGGGCGGGAGTGGTCCGCTAGCGTAATGCGGTCGCCGGCCCGGATGCCTCCCGGTACCCCTCAGAGGCGCTCGTCGGCCGGGCCACCACGGGGCGCCCGCTCCTCCACATGGGTCGTCGCGCCTCGCAGCGGCCGGCGCCGGCCGTGACGCGTCCCCCGGGCGGTCTAGAATGCGCGGATGCACCGCCACCTCGCCCCCGCCCTCGCGCTCGCCGCCCTGTCCTGCGGGCGCGATCTCGAGATCCCCTCCTCGCTGCCTCCGCGGATCGACTCGGTGCAGCTGGTCGGGCTCGAGGCCAGGACGCCACCGGTGCCGCTCCCCGTCCTCGGCGGCGAGCTCGTGGCCGTCCGCGGAGGCGGCTTCCCGACGGACCTGACGCAGCTCGAGGTCCGCGTCGGCGGGCTCGACGCCGAGGTGAAGTCGGCTGCCGCCGATCGGCTGGTGGTGAAGGTGCCCACGCTGGCCTCGCCGGGCGCCGCCGACCTCCTGGTCCGCTCGCCCGCGGGCTTCGAGACCGGCATGGGGGCGCTCCGGTACGAGGGCGCCGGGCAGCCGCTCGGCCTCGGCACCTCCGATCTCCCGACCTCCGTGGCGCTGGGCTTCGTGGCGCCGGTCCAGCCGCCGAGCTCCACCGGCTTCCCGGACCTGGCCATCGCCACCGGCTCCGCGGACTCGGCGCTGCTGGTGGTTCCCGAGGTCGGGGTGGGGGTGACCACCATCCCGCTCGGGCTCGTCCCCTCGTCCGCGGCGGCGCGGGTCGTCCCGGACGGCGCGAACCTCCGCATCCAGGTGCTGGCGCTGGCCCGGGGAGGGGAAGCGGCGCTGGGGAGCGCCGTCCTCGACGCCGCGGCCTCGGTGGTCAACCGGGTGCAGGCCAGGCCCCTCGCCACCACCGTCAGCACCAAGGCGTGCACCACGCCGCAGGTGCTGTTCACCAACGTCGGCAAGATCCCGGTGGCGTCCTGGGTGAACGCGGGCGACCTGCAGAAGATCGCCACCATCGACATGCCCGCCGTCGAGGGCGGCCAGTACGGGCTCCCGGCCGGCGGCGTCGCCCACACGGTCCCCGCGCCCATCGTCGGCTGGGCGCCGTGGCAGGCGGACTCGGTCCTCTTCGCCGCCGGGAACGAGCTCTACGTGTACGACGCCACCGCGCCCGCCACGCCCCCGGCGGTGCTCACCGTCGCAGTCGGCGGCGTCGGCGCGCCGCAGCCGGTGTCGAGCGTCATCGCCTCGGGCTGCCCGGCCACGAGCTTCTTCTACACGGTCGCGGCGGCGACCTCGGGAGGCGCGAGCGCGCTGGCGGTGGGATACCGCGCGGGAGGGAGCGATCGCGTCGCGCTCGTCAACCTCACGCCGGGCCCGGCGGCCGGAACCGTCCGGGCCGGCATCGCCGGCACCATCCCGACGTCCCTGGCGCTCGTGCCCGACCCGCCCTACGGCACGCCCCCCGCCTGGAGCGTCCTGGCCGCGGGAATCTCCAACCTGTACCGCTTCCGCCCGCTCGCCGGCGTCCCCGGCCCCTGCCCGGACGCCCTCGCGCCCGACGCGGCGCTGCCGCTCTCCACGTCGCCCGCCATCCTGCCGACCTTCGGCGGCATGATCACCGCGGCGAACGGCACGCGCCTCCTGGCCACCACGCCCGATCACGACCTGATCACCGTCCTCCCGCCCTCGCTCACCAGCGCGGGGTCCGTCTTCCGCGTGGCCTCCTACGGCGGCCTGAGCGTCCAGAACGCACCCATCGGCGGGGGCACCATCCCCGTCGCCGTGGCGGAGCACGCCTCGTCCCAGGGCAGCCTCTCGAGCCTCGACACCGGGTCTTCGCTGCTGGTGGTCTCGCTCGCGGGCGACCAGGGGTCGATAGCGCTCGGCGGGTCGGGCTACGGGCACGGCGCCGTCTGGGTGGAGGCCACTCCCGGCGCGGGCGCGCTGGCCTACACCGGCGACCTGCCCTCCTCCGGCGCCGCGACCTTCCAGCGAGCCGGCGCCGCGGCCGTGACCGGGTTCGCCGCCGGTGTCTGCCCCAACGAGGACGTCCGCATCACCGGCACGCGCCCCGTGGCCAACGGATCGGACCTGGTGGCGCAGGGCCCGGCGCGCGCCGGCGCGCTGGGCCCGAGCGGCGTCCAGCGGTTCGGACCGGCCACCGCGCCCATCTACACGGCGAAGAACACCACGCTCGCCGTCTACGTGCCCGGGGTCGCCAACCTCGGTTGCCTGGCGGGTGCGAACCCGGACTGGGACGCGACCGCGTGTCCGCCCGACGCCACCGTCGATCTCGGCGTCCAGCCCCTCGACGTGACCCTCTCGGCCGGGGACGCGACGGCCGCGGTGCGCACCCTCGAGACCGACCTCGGCGCCTGCGCCCAGGCGGCCGGCTTCTCCGCGCCCGCCACCTGCCAGGCGGCGGGAGACCTGCTCTGCCTGCGCGCCTCGTGCCCGCCGGCGAGGTCGCTCGAGCTCGCGCGCGCCGGCTCGCCCCCGGTGAGGGTCCCGCTTCCGGCGCGGCCCGCCGGCATCGCCGCCGACCGGGCCGGCGGCTTCCTCGTCACCCTGCCGTGCGATGCGTCGGCGGGCGCGGCGGGCGGAACGGCCTGCTTCCCCTCGAGCGCCCTGTGCAGCGGGCTGCTCACCGGCCCCGGGGGGGCCGACGGCGCCCTGGTGCTCGTGGCCGAGGACGGCTCGGGCATCCAGTGCCTCGCGGTGCACCCGGGCCTGGCGGGGCCGGTGGCGGTGACGCCGAACGGCGCGGAGGCGTGGGTGACCGGCCCGGCCTTCGGCGCGCAGATCCTCACGCGCCTGGCGCTGGCGCGGCGCACCGGCGACGGCGCCATCGACGCGTCGGTGCCGGCGGAACGCGTCAGCGCCGAGGTGCTGGGGGCCGCGGCGGCGGTCACCGGCGCCTTCCCCTCCGGCGGCGTGGCCTTCACGCCCGACGGCGGAACCGGGATCGTCACCGCGCCCGGCGTGTTCCGCATCCTGCTCTATCAGTGAGCGGACGGCGGGGCCGCCATGCGCTAGCGTGAGCCGGACCTGCAGGAGGAAGAGGGCCATGACCGACCAGGAACGCGACGCGCTGCTCGCCATCTGCATTCGCGCCGCATACGCCGACGGGCAGAAGGACGAGCGGGAGCGGGCCGAGATCGCCCGCATCGCCGGGTCGCTCGCGCCGGGGGCCGCCGTGGACCTGGCCGCGCTCCACCAGGACGTGCTGCTCGGCCGGCGCACCCTCGAGGACGCGGCCCGCCAGCTCGAGACCCCCGCCGCCAGGCAGCTGGCTTACGAGATGGCGGTGTGCGTCTGCGACGCCGACGGCGTCCACGGGCCGGCCGAGGGCCAGTTCCTCGCCGAGCTGCAGCGCGCGCTGGGGCTCGACGCCGCGGCGGCCGAGGAGGTCCACCGGACGGCGGCGGCCCTGGCGACCGGACCGCTCGCGCCGGCGCCGTCGGGCCCGCCCGTGGACGTCGCCGGCGTCGACAAGATGATCCTGGACGCCAGCATCCTCAACGGCGCGCTGGAGCTGCTCCCGGAGTCGATCTCCACCATGGCCATCATCCCGCTGGAGATGCGGCTGGTGTACCGGGTGGGCAAGGCCTACGGCTACGAGCTGGACCGGGGCCACATCAAGGACCTGCTGGCCGCCATGGGCGTCGGCCTCACCTCGCAGTACGTCGAGCAGATCGGCCGCAAGATCGTGGGCGGGCTGCTGGGCGCCGTGGGGGGAAGGCTCCTCGGCGGCCTGGGGAGGCAGGCCATCAGCACGGGGATGGCCTTCGCGTCGACCTACGCGCTCGGCCAGGTGGCGAAGCGCTACTACGCCGGGGGCCGCACCCTGGACGCCCGGGCGCTCCGCGAGACCTTCGAGTCGATGCTCGCGGAGGCCAGGGGGCTGGGGCAGCGCCACGCGGGCGACATCGAGGCCCGGGCCCGCACCCTCGACGTGAAGCAGGTGGTCGACACCGTCCGGAACGGGTAGCGCCGCGGCCGACCGGAGCGCAACGCGTGCCCCTCTTCTCCCGCCGGCTGCCGCACGTCGTGACGCGTGCCGACCTGGCGCTCCTGCTCGCACCCACGTACGCCCACGCCATGTCGGTGGACGAGGACGAGGCGCACGAGCGCCTGGCGCGCGCGCTGGAGCGGCCCGGAGTCCTCGCCGACCTGCACCGGGCGCTCTCCGCAGGTCTCGCCGCGGCGCAGGGGCCGAAGACCACGGAGGACGCGCTCGTGGACAAGCTCTCGAGGCGCGTCCAGGAGCGGCGGGGCCGCGTGAAGCCGGCGCCCGACCATCCGGGGATCGCCGCGGTCCTGGTGCGGCTCAACCTGGAAATCGGCCTCGCGCCCGAGTCGATGCGGGCCACGCTCGAGACCGACAAGGGGCGCGCCGTCCTCGAGGCGGGGCTCGCCGCCCTCGGCAAGCACCTGGTGAAGGAGCTGCTGAGGTAGCGGCGGCGGAGCCCTGCCACGTCACGCGGGCGTCTCAGTTCCCTGCACCGGCGCGGTAGAAGCAGTAGGCGGCGCGATATGGCACCCGGGCGATGGCGCCGACGTGGGCCGCATCGCAGCCGGTCGCCGGCGCGTTGCCCCCTGCGGTCCTGAGCCGCTGGACGAAGGTCACCTCGCCCATGCGCCCGCTGCCGGCGTGCGAGGCGGTGCGCAGGAGGAGCCACGGGATGGCGGCGGGATCCGGCGTGGCGCCCTCCACCTTGGCCCCGGTCACCTTGCTGCCGTCGCTCGCCTCCCAGGTGGGTCCCGCGTAGTGCTTCCCGACGGCCCGGCCCCCCGGCCCGAGGAGCCTGGCCTCCGGTGCCTGGAAGGCCCACGCGAATGCCCCGCCGCTGGCGGCGCAGCCGTAGATCTGCACGCCCTCGGCCTGGACCTCGAAGGCCAGGGCGTTCCCGGCGGGGGCTCTCAGGACCGCGGGGACGTCCTGGCTGCAGGCGGAGGCCGGGCTCTCGGCCATGCCCGCGGCCGGGACCATGGCGACGGAAAGGGCTACGACGAACGGGGTTGCGAAGCGCATCACGCTCTCCTTTGTCGGGCATCGCCGTGGAGTCGGCGATCCCTGCGCTGGATACGGGAGAGCGGGTACCGGGTTACGGCAGCACGGCGACGGGGGTCAGCTCACCCGGCGGAGGCCGAACTTCCGGGCACCGTAGAGGGAGCCCGCGATCGACATGAGGACGAGGGGCAGCACGTGGCCGACGAGAACGTGATCGGGCACGGCCAGGGGGCACCAGAGCTCGACCATCACCGCCGCCCATGCGCCGGCCGTGGCCCCCAGCGCCGCGCCGGCGAGCGCCGGATGGCGGGGCTCGAGGCGGCGGCTGGCGTAGGCCAGGGCGATGAAGGGCCAGGGCGCCGTGGTGGCGGTGAGGGCCAGGCAGCGGAACCCGATCCGGACGAAGGGATCGGCGTAGGTGGTGTGCCAGAAGAGGAGCCAGGCGCCCATCAGCACGGGCACGCCGACGGCGACGGCGAGGAGCTGGCCGCGCGGGGGCGACAGCATCGAGCGGCGGGACGGGAGCGAGAGCCAGGTGGCGGCGACGGCCAGCGCCAGGGTGCCGGCCACGACCCAGGTGCCGCACTCGGCCGGCCGCCCCGCGGCAGCGGCGGGCCCTCCCCAGAGCGAGAGGACCGCGACCATCGCGGCCACCGCGAACGCCGCCAGGCCCAGGCCCGGGAGGAGCCTGTCGGATCGCTCGGGAACCGGATGCACGCGGGCGGCCTCCAGGACGCGAAGCTTGAGGGCCGCGGAGGGCTCGAGGAGGCGGAGGGAGTCGGGATCCCGCGAGGTCATGGCGTGGCGTCTCCCTTGGCTGGCAACGTCTCCGGCAGCTGCGGCGCGTCGACCTCGGGCCCGCCTCCCTCGCGCTGCTGCCCCCGGAGAAGGGCAGTCTCCAGGGCCACCCTGGCGCGATGGGTGCGGACCTTGACCATCCCGGGCGTGATCCCCAGGACCTCGGCGGCCTGGGCCACCGAGAGGCCCTCGAGCTTCACCAGGGTGAAGGACTCGCGCAGAGCCGGCGGAAGGAGCGCCAGGTTTCGCCTCGCCTCGAGCTCCTGCTGCTTGATGTCCATGGCCTCGTCCGCGGCCAGCGCGCCGGAGAGCTCCTCCGAGCCGAGGGCGCCGTCGCCGCGGAGATCCTCACGCCCCCGGCGCCGGTCGGCGTCGATGAGGAGGCGGCGGGCGATGGCGTAGGCCCAGGTCAGCGCCGAGGCGCCGCGAACGAATCGATCCCGGGCGCCGTGGATCTGCAGGAAGGTCTGCTGGACGACGTCCTCGGACGCCGCACGGCTGCGCGTGTGCCACAGCGCGTAGCGGTAGAGGCGCGGCGCCAGCTCGTCGTAGAGCGCGCCGAATGCCGTCGCGTCGCCGTCGGCGTAGCGATCCATCGCCTGGTCGGCGACGGTCTGCGGCGCCACCCGGTCGACCCTGCCGGGGACCTCGACCATGGGAGCAACCTGCTCCAGTACGGCTTGCATGCAGGCCACGCTGCGCGCAATACGCACCGGGGGCGCCCTGGTTACAAAGACGTGGTCGAAAGCGCAGCCGGCCCGGGTCGGCGAGGCAAGGGGCGTCGGCCCAGGTCCGCGGAGAGCTGCCCGTAAACGACCTTTCGCAGCGCTGCAGACGAGGAGGTCACATGAAGGTCGGGGTGATCGGGTCCGGGCCGGTTGGGCAGGCGCTGGCCGACGGCTTCCTGAAGCACGGTCACGAGGTCATGCGGGGCTCGCGCGACCCCGCGAAGCTCGCCGCCTGGAAGGCGGGAGCCGGGAAGAAGGCGGGAGCCGGGACCTTCGCGGAGGCGGCGCGCTTCGGCGAGCTGGTGGTCCTCGCGGTGAAGGGGACCGCGGCGGCCGAGGCGCTCGACGCCTGCGCCGGCGGGCTCGCCGGCAAGACCGTGATCGACACCACCAACCCCATCGCCGAGGCGCCGCCCGTCAACGGCGTGCTCCGCTTCTTCACCGGCCCGAACGAGTCCCTGCTGGAGGCGCTCCAGGCGCGGGCTCCGGAGGCCAGGCTGGTGAAGGCCTTCTCCTGCGTGGGGAACGCGCTCATGGTGAACCCGGAGCTGCCCGGCGGGAAGCCGACCATGTTCATCTGCGGGAACGACGACGGGGCGAAGCGGCAGGTCGCGGCCGTGCTGGACCAGTTCGGCTGGGAGACGGAGGACATGGGGGCGGCGGAGGCCGCGCGCGCCATCGAGCCGCTCTGCATGCTCTGGTGCATCCCCGGCTTCCGCCGGAACAGCTGGACGCACGCGTTCAAGCTCCTGCGGAGGTGATGCCTACTGCGCCGTGGCCGGGGCGACCTGGGCCGCGACCGCCCCCAGGTCCTCGGCGTCCGACACGAGGGCGTAGCCCAGCTCGCCCTGGCGCCAGAGCACGACGTCGAATCCGCGGAGCGAGGTCGCCCGGGCCGGCACGCCGCCGGCGCTCCGGTCCGCCTCCGGCCAGGCGAGACCGGCGGCCGGGAAGGCGAGGAGGGTCACGCGGTGGCGGCGCAGCGCGTACGAGACCACCGCCGCCTTCCGGTCGAGGAAGTAGCCCACCGCCCCGCCCTGCAGCCGCAGGTCCCCCACGTCGCCCGGGACGGCGGGGGCGATGTCGAGCTTCCCGGCGAACCACGGCTTCACCTGGTGCGTGATGCTGCTCTCCACCTCGTACGGGTGCGCGCTCGCCAGCAGGCGCAGGTGATCGCTCACCGCCTCCCCGGCAAGCCGGGAGAGGGCGCCCTCCTCGGCGCCGCGCCGCTGCAGCACCAGCGCGCTGCCCGCAACCAGGACGCCGGCCGCGAGCGCCGGCGCGAGCAGGCGCGGCCAGCGCCGCGTGCGCCGGACGGGCGGCACCGGGACCGGCGCGCCCGCCGCCAGTGCGGCGAGCCGCCCCCGGAGCGGGGCCGGGGCCGCAGGCCGGGGGAGCCTCTCCAGGAGGAGCCGGTCGAGCAGCGCCTCGGACTCGTCCTCGCGGCGGCAGGCGGAGCAGCCCTGGAGATGGCCCACCACGGCCTCCGCGCGGGCCGCGTCGAGCCGCCGCCGCCGCAGGTCGTGGAGGAGCTCGCGTGCCTCGGTGCAGTCCATCGCCATCCCTAACGCCGGTAATCGGCCAGCAGTTCCCGCAGCGCGGCGCGGCCCCGCGAGAGCCGCGACTTGACGGTCCCCGCCGCGCAGCCCATCACGTCGGCGATCTCCGCCTCGGCGAGCCCTTCCAGGTCGAGCAGCACCACCAGGCGCGCCTCCTCCGAGAGCTGCCGCAGCGCCGCCTCGATCTCGGATCCCACGATGCCGCGCAGCCGCTCCAGCTCCCGGTCGCCGCGCAGAGCGCCCTCCTCGGGCGCGGGACGCTCGGCGACGGCTTCCAGGTCGGCGTCCCGATCGAGTGGGCTCCGGCTCTCGCGGCGGCGCGTGTCGAGGAAGGCGTTGCGGAGGATGCGAAAGAGCCAGGCGCGCAGGTCCGTCCCGGGCGAGAACCGCTCCATGGCCCGGAATGCGCGCGCGTAGGTCTCCTGGACGAGGTCCTCCGCGTCGGCGGCGTCGCGGGCGAGGTGGCGCGCCAGCTGGTAGAGGCCGTCCGCGTGCCGAAGCGGATCCTCGTTCGCGCCCTCGCGCGCGCCGCCGGGGACGATCGCCATCCGCATCAGTGTAGGCGCGCCGTGGGGCGTACGGTCTCTCCTCTCCTGCGAGCGGCCCGCCAGGGACGCGCCCCGCCATGGAGCCCAACGCGCGGCGGGCGGGGAGGTTCCCCCGTGTCCTCCTCGGGTCTGCGGGCCGCCGCGCGGAACGCCGGGCCCCTGGCGCCGTTCGGAGCCGGCGAAGCCGCTGGCGCCTGCGCGCCAGCCAGACCCGAGCTCACCGGCGGCTCCCGTCGTCCCCGACCAGCCGGCCCACGAGGAATCCCATGCGTCTCTTCCACGTCCTGACCCTCGCATCCCTCCTCTCCGCGCCCGCCCTGGCGCTTCCGGCCTCCGCGGCCGGCGCGACCGGCAGTCCCTGCTCATGCCACTGCACCGCGTCATCGGGGGCCGCGCCCGCGAAGGCGGGAGCCCAGGCGCCGAAGGCGGAGCAGGCCGTCGACTGGGCCAAGCACTTCCAGAACACGATGGAGAGCCGGTAGCGCACGGCTGCGTGCGCGCCCGCCGGGCCTTCAACGTCCGGCGGGCGCGGACGTTCCCCCGGGCCCTCCTCGGGTGCCCCGGACCGCCGGTGGAACCCCGGGGCCGCCGGCGCCGTTCGGAGCGGACGAGACCGCTGGTGCCACCCATGCCAGCCCGCCCCAAGGAGCCGAACCGTGAGCCACTTCGATCGCAGGACCTTCCTCCGCCTCGCCGGGACCTCGCTCGGCGCGGGCGCTCTCTATCGCGCCTTCCCGGCGCTGGCCGAGGGCGGCCAGGCCGGCGACACCGCCCGCGCGCTGCGCCGGCACAACGGCGAGGCGCCCCGTCCCTTCACCTTCGTGCAGCTCTCCGACACGCACGTCGGGTTCAGCGGGCCCCCCAACCCGACCGGCACCCGGGCCTTCGAGCGGGCGGTCGAGATCGTCAACGGCCTGCGCCAGCCGCCCGACATGGTGATCTTCACCGGCGACCTCACCCACGACAGCGAGAAGCCGGGCGAGCCGGCCGAGCGGATGAGGCGCTTCCGGGAGATCGCCGACCGCCTCGAGGTGAAGACCCGCAGGCTCGTCCCGGGCGAGCACGACGCCGGCCTGGACGGCGGGGCGCTGTTCCGCGAGTTCTTCGGCGAGACCCACTACACCTTCGACCACAAGGGCGTGCACTTCGTGGCCCTGGACAACGTCTCGCGGGCCAAGCCGGAGGTGGGGCCCGAGCAGCTCGCCTGGCTGAAGAGGGACCTGGCGCGCTTCTCCCCCACCACCCCCGTCGTGGTCTTCACCCACCGGCCGCTCTTCGACCTCAAGCCCGAGTGGGAGTGGTTCACGCGCGACGGCGACGAGGTGATGGCGGCGCTGGCGCCGTTCGAGAACGTGACCGTCCTCTACGGCCACATCCACCGCGAGGACGTGCACCAGGCCGGGCACGTGCACCACTACGCGGCCCGGTCGCTGGTGTTCGCCTTCCCCGACCCGGCGCAGGTGCCGGACAAGAAGCCCCTTCCCTTCGACCCCGGGAAGCCGTTCGCGCACCTCGGGCTGCGCAAGGTCCACGCCGGGCCGGGGGAGCGTCCCCGCACGGCCACCGTCCGGTGCGAGGAGGTGGAGCTCTCCCTGGCGGAGCGCTCCGGCACCGAGGGGTGCGCCCAGCTGCTGCGCCCCTCCAGCCTCTAGAGAGGAGCCGGCCATGACCTTCCGCACGCTGGCCCTGTCGACCGTCGCCGCGCTGGCAGTCTCCGCCTCTCCGGCCGCCGCGCCCGGGGACGGGACGCGGGTGGTGGAGATCACCGCCCGGCGCTTCCAGTTCACCCCCGCCGAGGTCGCGCTCCAGAGGGGCGAGCCGGTCGTGCTCCGCCTCCACAGCGAGGACGTGACCCACGGGTTCTACATGAAGGCGCTCGGGATCGACGCCACCATCGAGCCCGACAGGATCACCAACGTCCTCGTCAGGCCCGAGGCGCCTGGCCGCTACACCGTGATCTGCGACCACTTCTGCGGGTCCGGCCACGGCGGCATGAAGCTCACCATCGTGGTCGAGTGAGGCCGCCGCGCCGGAGGCGATCGCCCGGGATCGCGGCCCCTACCGCCACCGGGTCTCGCCCGGCGCCAGCGGCACGACCCACTCCTCGCGCTCCGGGAGCCGCCCCGTCTCCTCGGGCAGCTCGATGGGCGCGAAGCGGGAGTCCTCCCGGCCGGCGGCCACCGGGCCGCCGCCGAGGTGCAGGGCGATGAGGCGCCGGACCGCGGCGTCGCTGGTCTCCACGAGCTTCACCCGCAGGCCGGTGGCGAACCCGATCTCGTCCGCCAGCGCCAGGTCGGAGGGGAGCGAGGTGGCGACGAGGAGCCAGGCCCCGGGCAGCTGGCCCTCCAGGCCCAGCGGGAACACGACCCGGCCGCGGATGAGCCGCTCCGGAACGAGGCTCCAGATGGCCTTGGGAACGGCCACCACGGCCTCGTCGGCTCCGTCGTCCAGCGGCCGGGCAGGGGCGTCCATCGCCGCCAGGATCCACCCGCGCCCGTCGAGGGCCGCAAGGCCCGTGGTCGGAGAGCCGCGCACCGGGTGCGCCCGGGTGTGCCGCGGTGGGGCCGGAGCCGACAGCCGACCGCCCGGCGCGCCCGCCGTGCTAGCGTCCCGGCATGCCCAGCGAGGGGGTACGCGTCGTCCGCGAGGCCGGCCGGCTCACGGTCGAGATGCGCGGCGAGCGGAACCTGGTGGGCGCCGCCGTGGTCGCCCTGTGGCTGTGCGCCTGGGCGCTGGGCGAGGCGATGGTGGTGCGCCGGCTCTTCTTCTCGCAGGAGGCGGAGACGGGCTCCTGGTTCCTGGCCGTCTGGCTCGCCCTCTGGACCCTGGGCGGCGCCCTCGCCCTGCGCGCCCTCCTCGGCAGCCTCGGCCGGGGCGAGATCCTGACCGTGCAGGGGAGCGAGGTGGCCCTGCGCCGCGTTCCGCTGGGCCGCAGGCGGGCCTTCGCCCTGCCGGAGGTGCGCAACCTCCGCCTCGAGACCGCGGACCGCCGCGGGCTCGCCTTCGAGGCCGCCGGCCGCACGGTTCGCTTCGGCCGGGCCCTCTCCGACGCCGACGCCCAGGCGGCGCTGGCGGCCCTGGCCACCTGGTTGCCGGCCGGCGCCCCCCGGCCCCCGTAGCACCCTCGCCGTCCCTGGTGGAGAGATGGACCTGAACCTCCTCGCCGTCTTCGAGGCCGTGGCGCGAACCTCGAGCTTCTCCGCGGCCGCCCGGGAGCTGGGGATCCCCAAGTCGTCGGCCAGCCGGGCGGTGGCGCGGCTGGAGAACGAGCTCCGCGTGCAGCTCCTCTTCCGGACGACGCGCCAGGTCTCCCTCTCGGCGGCGGGAACGGCTCTCTACGACGGCATCACGCCGCTCCTCCGCTCGCTCCAGGCGGCCCTCGGCGAGATCCCGGAGCGCGAGGAGGCGCCCTCGGGCACGCTCAAGATCACCGCGCCGGTGGACCTGAGCGTGCTCTTCCTGGCGGAGGTCCTGACGCGCTACACGGCGCGATACCCCGCGGTGTCCGTGGACCTGTACCTCACCGGCCGCGTGGTGGACCTGGTGGCGGAGGGGTTCGACGTCGCCCTGCGGATCGCCTCGAAGCTGGAGGACTCCTCGCTCATCGTGCGACGCGCCGCTCCGGTGCCGTTCCAGCTGTTCGCCTCGCCGCTGTACCTGGCCCGGCGCGGAACGCCGCGCACCGAGGAGGACCTCGCCGGCCACGACTGGGTCGCCTTCCGCGGGGGGCCGCAGAAGGTGCGCGTCCCGGGGCCGCGCCAGCCAGCGGGGCGGCCCCCGCGGATCGTCTGCGACGATCTCCTGTTCGCCCGCTACGCGGTCCGCTCCGGCGCCGGGATCGGGCTCCTTCCGACGTTCGTGGCCGAGCCGGACCTGGCGACGGGCGCGCTGGTGCGGATCGTCCCCCGCTTCGAGCGGCTGGCGGGGAACCTCTACATCGTCACCCCGGCCGCCAAGCACGTCTCGCGGAAGGTGGCGGCCTTCCGGGACCTGGTGCTGGAGATGCTGAAGGGGAAGGGCGGCGCCGCCGCGGGCCGGTAGGGCCCGGGCGGCCGGGGGCGGCGCCGGACCTCAGGGGCGCGGGATCCAGCGCGGGACGCGGCGCAGGTACTCCTCGTAGTCGCCGCCGAACTGCCTGTGCAGGGTGGGCTCCTCGTAGAGCAGGACGAAGAGGTGGAAGAGCACGGCGAGCGCGAGCGCGTACGCCAGGAGCGCGCTCGACCAGAAGATGGACGCCTGGCCGGCGACCATCAGCAGCACGCCCAGGTACATGGGGTTGCGGACCCGGCGGTGCAGGCCCTCCACGACCAGCCTGGCGGTGGGCGCCACCGGGGCCGGCGAGCCGCGCCCGCGCAGGGCGAATCCCCAGAACGCCGTGTGGAGGTAGACGGCGGCGCCCGTCGCCAGCAGCGCCGCTCCCAGCCAGAAGGGGCCGGACGGGGCGGGCGGAGCGGCCCTGCCGCGCAGCAACCACGGCACGAGCCCGGCGACCGTGCCCGGCACGCACGCGGTGAAGAGCAAGGTCTGCAGCAAGGGCCTCACGGCCCGTCCCCGCCCCTCCGGTCCCGGCCTCATGGCGTCGAGGCCCCCGCCGGGCCCGCCCCGTCCGGCTCGGCGACGGGCGGGGTCTCCGCGCCGCGCAGCTCCGAGTAGACGATGAACTTGAAGGGGTCGAGCTGCTGGTTGCGGGCGCGCAGGGCGTCGAGGGCCCTGCCGCGCAGGGCGCCCAGGTCCGCGCTGGCGGGGAAGCTCGCCAGCCCCGCCTGCGCCATCTCCAGCGCCAGGGCGTCGTCGCCGCCTCGGAGGAGCGACTCGGTGGTGCGGACGAACGACCCCTCGCCGCCGGCCAGCAGGCGCAGGGCGCGGGCCCGGTCGGCCGGCGAGACGATCTCCATCCCCTGCCCGTCGGGCTGCCAGTACCCGGTCCGCTGACGCTGCATGCGGGTGACGAAGGCGTCGCGCATCAGCAGGTACGGCATCACCGCCTCGGGGTGGGCCCGGAGGACGGATGGGAGCAGGTTCTCGTCCAGGATGGACGCCAGGGGGCGCCCCCGGCGGATGGACTCGCCCGCCGAGCCCTCCAGCTCCCGCAGCGCGACGCCCAGGGGGGCGAGCGTCCCGGCCGTGTAGAAGTCGGTGAGCGGCGGGTGGCCGTGGACGAGCCGCGTCGGCCGCAGCGCCGAGAGCGTGTCGATGGTCTCGAGGAGCCCCTCGGGCGATCCCTCGGCCACGAACGGGGCGCCCAGGTAGGGCATGAAGGCGTCGCCGACGAAGACCAGGCCGCTGGCGGGCAGGTGGACGAGGAGCGCGTCGTCGGTCTCGCCCCCGCGGACCGGGATGAGGTCGAACTCGGTGTCGCCGTAGCGCAGGGTGGTGCGCGCCGAGATGGTCCGGGTGGGCGCGAAGGCCAGCGCGTCCCCCAGGCGGAACCGCTCCCCGAAGAACCAGGGGCGGGTCACGCCCACCTGGCGCTCCCGGGCCAGTTCCTGGGCGTAGCGCGCGCCGGCCACCACCTCGGTCCCGGGCCCGGCGATGGCCGCCAGGCCGCCGACGTGGTCCCAGTGGGCGTGGGTCACGAGCACCGCGCGGATGGGGGCGAGGGTGACCTGCCGCCGGAAGGCGGCCAGGGCGGCGCCGGCGCTCTCCGGGGTCGTGCCCGCATCGACCGCCACCACGCCGTCGGAGGTGACCACGAACGAGATGTCGGCGAAGTCGTACCCGGTGGCCACGTGGACGTCGCCCCGGGAGAGGATGCGCGGCCCCCCGAAGCGGAAGCCGTCGCGCGCCGAGACCGAGTAGGGCAGCACCAGGGGAGGCGCATCCTCGTCCAGGCCCGGCGCGCCCGAGCGGCGCAGCGCCTCCTGCGACTCGGCAGTGCGCCCCTCGCCGGCGAGGGCGTA
This sequence comes from Anaeromyxobacteraceae bacterium, assembly GCA_035455425.1. GTDB lineage: Bacteria > Myxococcota > Myxococcia > Myxococcales > Anaeromyxobacteraceae > JACRMN01. The sequence goes on from DATIFE010000093.1 coordinate 16,231, forward strand.
GGCCAGCGCCTGCCAGGCGGCCCGGCGGAGGCCGGCGGCGATGTTGGGGGCGGCGGCGCCGCTCGCCAGGGGAGAGTCGTTCGCCTCGAGCGCCCAGCGGAGGTCGGCGGCGGCGCCCCGGGCCCGCCCGAAGCGCGCCGGAAGGCGCGCCAGCGTCAGCCCCCGCACCACCCGCGACAGGCCGCCGTCGCGGGCCGCCGCCTGGTCGAGCCGCGCGGCAGCCTCCTCCACCCAGGCGACGCGCCGGAGCAGGAACACCTGGCCGGCCATCCGGGCCTGGAAGAGCCCCTGCAGCGCGAGGAAGAGCGGCCGGTCGGGCGCGGCGGCGGCCCGCTCCCCGAAGTACCGGTAGCCCACCTCGTCCTGGCGGGCGGCGACGAGGCGCCCGGCGAGCGACATCACCGCCGCATCGTCGGGGTGGGGCCAGCGGACCGCCTCGAGGAGCCCGGCCATCTGCCGGTCGGCGCCGGGGCGAACGGGGGGCTCGGCGGCGGCCCAGCAGCCGGCGCCCAGGCCGGCGGCCAGCGCGAGGGCGGCGATGCGGGTACGTGTATATGCACCCAATGGATCGCTTCGACGGGAATGCGGGACCATGAGGCTTCTCCTTGCGGCTACGCGGTGAGCGCCTGGACGACGCGGCCGAGGCGCTCGTGCGTCTCGGGCCAGTCGGCTCCGGCGCGGGCCTGGAAGGAGGCCTGCGCCTCCTCCCAGAGATCGAGGGCGCGGGCCAGCCGCCGCGACCCTGCGGCGGTGATCTTCACCAGCCGCACGCGCGAGTCGGAGGGGCCGCGGGTGGTGCGCACCAGGCCGGCCTTCTCCAGCGGCGCCAGGGTGCGGGTGAGGGAGGTGCGGTCCAGCACCAGCACCCGGGCCAGCGCCGACATGGGCACCCCCTCGGGGCCGCCCAGCGTGCTGGCCACCAGCACCGTGAACTGGGTGCGCACCAGGCCGGACCGGCGCATGGCCGCGTCGTAGTGCTGTGACACCGCCCGGGCCGCCTGCCGGATGCGGGTGGCGGCGCAGGTGCTGGCCACGAGGCGGCATCTCTCTGCGAGGTCGGCCATGATGCGTGTATATGCAAGTATCCGGGCCGGTCGAGATCCCCGATGGGTCGCGGGCGCGGCCGGGCTCAGCCCACGACCGCGAAGGCGCGGACCGGGAAGGTGCCCACGCCCCGGACCTTGACCGGCACCGCGAAGAAGCGGAAGCCGGCGTCCGGGAGGCTCCCGAGGTTGCAGAGGTGCTCGGCGATGGGGACCTCGCGCCCCAGGAGGAGGGAGTGCACCGGCCGGGTGGCGCCCGAGGTGTCGTCGATGTTGTGGGCGTCGATGCCGACGAGACGAGCCCCGCCCTCGACGAGCGACCTCGCCGCCTGCTCCGTCAGGAACGGCGATCCCTCCCCGTAGTCATCCCGGCCCCAGCGCTCGTCCCAGCCGGTGTGGACCAGGACCGCCTTCCCCGCCACGTCGAGGCCGCGCAGGTGCTCCGGTCCCACGGCGCGGCCCCGCCCGTGCGGGGCCCGGACGACGATGCCGGGCAGGTCGGCGACGGACGCGAGCGGCAGCGCCGCCAGGTCCTTCCCGTCCGGGTAGCGGTGGAAGGGCGCGTCCACGTAGGTGCCGGTGTTGGCCACCATCTCGATGCGCGCGATGTGGAACTCGGTGCCGGGCGCGTACCGGGCGCGCGAGGCCTCGCGCGAGAGGTGGTCGGAGATCACCGGCGGGGGGAGGCCCCGGTAGGTGGTCATCCCGTGCACGACGTCGTGCGACAGGTCCACGAGCATGGTGCGCTCCTCGGGCTCCGCCGGCGGCGGCCCGGCGGCCGGCCGGGGTGCCGGGAAGCCTAAGGAGCGCTGGCGCGCGGCGCACGGCCCGGCTCAGGCGGCCACCGGCGCCGCCGCCACCTTCTTGACCGCCTCGAGCTCGATGGCGATCTCGACCTTCTCGCCGACCAGCACGCCGCCGGTCTCGAGCGCGGCGTTCCACACCAGCCCGTAGTCGCGGCGGTCGAGGGATGCCCGGGCCGAGAACCCGGCCCGCTCGTTGCCCCACGGGTCCTTGCCGGTCCCGGCGAACTCGGCCTCCAGCGCGACCTCGCGGACCACGCCGTGCAGGTCGAGGTCGCCCACGACGCGGTAGCCGTCGCCGGCCTTCTCGATGCGCTTCGAGCGGAACGCGATCTCCGGGTGCCTGGCCACGTCGAGGAAGTCCGCCGACCGGAGGTGCGTGTCGCGGTCGGCAACCTGGGTGTCGATGGAGGACGCGTCGATGCGCACCTCGACCGACGAGCGGGTGAGGTCCTTGTCGTCGAGGTCGATGGCCCCCGACCACTTCGCGAAGCGTCCGGACACCTTGGAGATGACCATGTGGCGCACCCGGAAGTGGATGGCCGAGTGACCCACGTCGATGTCCCAGCGGTTGGTTGCCATGTGCTGTTCCCTTTCTCGAGGAGCGGTTGCGCTCCGTGTGTGGACCCTTCATGCGCTCGTTCCATGGCAAGTTCAATATCCAGACAGACACAGGTCTGTTGCTCTAGTGGAACTATCGACGAGGCGGGAAAGCATGGAAAAGCCGGGAGATTCTCGTCCTGGAGGAGGCCGAGCGCGGCTGCGGCGGGTCGTCGCCGTCGTTCGGGCCTAGGATGGAAGCGGAGCTGGACGGCTGCACCGGCTGCGGTCCGAGCGCGAGGGTCGGCCATGGACGTCGTCGGCAAGGCGAAGCGCGTCCGCATCTACCTGAACGAGGACGACCGCATCGGCCGGATGTCGGCCGTCCAGGTGCTGGTCGAGTTCCTGCGCCGCGAGAACGCGCAGGGGGCGACGGTCCTGCGGGGCGTCGAGGGCTTCGGGGCGACGGGGGAGATCCACGTCTCCCACCTCCCGGAGATCGCGCGGAAGCTCCCGGTCGTCGTGGAGTGGATCGACGTCCCCGAGCGCGTCGAGCGCCTGCTCCCGCGCATCCTGGCGATGGTGCCGCGCGGCCTGGTCACGGTGGACGAGACGCAGGTCGTCCTCTACGAGCCGCACCCGGTGCGCCAGCTCTCGGCGGCGCTCACCGCCGGCGACGTCATGTCGCGCGAGGTGACGTCCGTGGCGCGGGACGCGCCGGTTCGCAGGGTGGTGGAGCTCATGCTGGGGAAGGTGTACCGCACGGTTCCGGTCGTCGAGGCGGGCATCCCGGTGGGCATCATCAGCAACGGCGACCTGGTGCAGCGGGGCGGCCTGGGCGTGCGGCTCGACCTGCTCCGGAGCCTCGACGGGCCCGAGGTGCACTCGGTGCTCGAGCGCCTCTCCCAGGTGAACAAGGTGGCGGCGGACGTCATGACGCCGGCGCCGGTGACCGTCGACGCCCGCACCCCGCTGCCGCGCGTCGCGGAGGTGATGGCGCAGCGGCGGCTCAAGCGGCTGCCGGTGGTGGACGACCGCGGCGCCCTGGTCGGGATGGTGAGCCGCGTGGACCTGCTCCGCACCGCGGCCGGAGGGTTCGCCGAGGGCGAGGAGGGTCCGCGGGAGATGGGACTCGCCGCCGACACCCCGCTCTCCAGGGTCATGCGGCGGGACGTCCCGGTGGTCCACCCCGACACGCCGCTCCCGGAGGTGTTTCAGGCGATCATCTCCACCCGGCTCAACCGCGCCCTGGTCGTGGACGCGGAGCGGCGCGTGCTCGGGCTGGTCACCGACGCGGAGCTGATCGACCGCCTGGCTCCGTCGCTCCGGCCCGGCGCGCTGCGATCCCTCATGCACCGGCTGCCCTTCGGGAGCGCGACGCCGGAGGAGCGGGCCGCCGAGAGCCACGCCCGCGCCCGCCGCGCCGCCGACCTCATGATCACCGGCGTCCCCACGGCGCGGGAGGACACGCCCCTCCGCGCCGCCATCGCCGACATGCTCCCCGGGAGCCACAAGGTGCTGGCGGTGGTGGACGCCGGGTCCCGGCTGGTGGGCATCGTGGATCGGGCCGACGTCCTGCGCGGGCTGGTGCCCTGGGGCGGCTGAGCCGGCTACCGCGGCGGGTCGAGCTCCTGGTAGTGGCGGAAGATCCCCATCTCGTTGAAGGGGATCCGTCGCTCGGAGGCGAGGTAGGCGGCGATCCGCGGCCGCGCCGCGATCCGGTCGTGCAGCGCGACCGTCCGCCGGAGCCGTCGCTCGAGCCGCGCCATGGCCCGGGGGAAGGCGTAGCGCAGTCCCTCCACCACCTGGAACAGGGAGAGGTCCGGGTAGGTCGGGCGCGCGCCGAGGAGGAAGCCCTTGCCGCCTCGCTCCAGCACCCTCTCGAAGTACCCGAGGAACTTGGGCGCCCGGTGCGCCAGGAACTCCGCGGCCCGGCGCCTCGCCTCGCGGCGCTGGTCCTCGTAGTAGAGCCGGCTCGAGATGGGGTGGTGGGTGTCGTGCGCCTCCTGCACCAGGTCGGCGATGGTGAGCTGCAGCTGGTGGGCGTAGAGCCGCCCGGCCTCGCTCGCCGGCGCCAGGCGATGGCGCCCACCGAGGAACAGCAGGATGTTGGCGGTCTGCCCGACGAGGAGGGGGCCCGCCCCGAGGAAGGGAGGTCCGAACGGCGGGCGCTCGACCCCTTGCCCCTGCATGAGGCGCAGCATGGCGGCCATGCCGCGCTGCCCCCCGCGCGCCACGTCCACGTAGGCGGCGCCGGCCTCCTCGAGCGCCAAACGCACGAACTCGCCCCGCCCCTGGATCTCTGGCCAGTAGTAGAGCCGGTAGGTCATGGGTCTCCCCCCGCGCCGCGAGCGGCACCGTCGCGAGGATGCCCCAGCCGCGAGCCGCGATCCAGGGCGTTCCGCGCCGCGCCATATGCTTTGACCTCAAACCTTCTGCCGAGGTAGCCTCGGCTCCGCCCCGCGGGGCGTGACGATGCGAGAGGGCGAGCGGGAGAGGAGCCAGGCCGGGCTCTCGAGGGAGGCCTTGCGGCTCTGGCTGGGCCAGGCGCAGCGACGCTTCCAGCCGAGCGAGCGGCAGTGGCTCTTCGCCCTCACGGTGGTCATCGGCGGCATCTGCGGCCTCGCCGCGGTGGGCTTCCACCTGCTCATCGACCTGGTGGCGCGCCTCACCATCGCCCCGGCACTCGCCGCCCCGGGTCGTCATCGTGGCCGCCGCCTTCGCCGCCATCGTGGAGCGCGGCGTCCTGGGAGCGCACCCGGTCTTCCACATGCCGCAGGCGCCCGGGCTCGACCACGCCTCGTCGCTCCTCCTGTACGGGGCCCTGGGGCTGGTCGCGGCGGGGCTGGCCATCGCCTTCACCGACTCGCTGCTCGGGCTGCGCCTCCGGTTCCGCCGGCTCCGGCGGGTCCCCCCCTGGGCCCAGCCGGCGCTCGGCGTCCTGGCCACCGGGGCGCTCGCCGCCGCGGCGATGTGGTTCCTGGGCGCCGAGGGGGTCACCGGCGGAGGCTACGCCACCGTGGACGCCGCCCTGGCCGGGAAGCTCGGGGCCGGCGTGCTCGTCCCGCTGTGCCTCGCCAAGCTCGCGGCGACGGTGCTGTCCTACTCGAGCGGTGGGGCGGGCGGCATCTTCGCCCCGTTGCTGTTCGTCGGGGCGATGGCCGGGGGGGCCATGGGGGCCCTCGACATGTTGACGAGGTCTCGATCGCCCGCGCCCACATGGGCGCCCGGGCCCGGGCGAGCTAGGGGCGGCCTGGCGCGGAGGGGGGAGAGACATGCGGCGGAGCGAACCCCATTCCCGGCGCGGCGCCGGCCTGCGGAGGCGGAGCGCCGCGCCCCTGGGCCGGAGGCTCGAGCTCCTGCAGCTCCTGTGGGCCGTCGACCACGGCCTCACGCAGGTGTCGAAGCGCATGGGCCGCACCATGGGCGTCACCGGCCTCCAGCGGCTGGTGGTGCGCCTGGTCGGCCGCCGCCCCGGCATCTCGGCCGGCGAGCTCGCCGGGGCGCTCCGGCTCCACCCCAGCACGCTGACGGGCGTGCTCCGGCTGCTCGCCGAGCGGGGGCTCCTGCGCCGCTCGGTGGACGAGGGCGACGCCCGCCGCGCCCGGCTCCACCTGACCGCCTCCGGTTGGCGCGTCGACGCCCTGCGCGCCGGGACGGTGGAGTCGCGCGTGCGGAGGGCCATGGCAGCCTGCGCGCCCCGGGATCTGGCGGCCACGCGCCGGGTGCTGCTCCGGGTCGGCGCTTCGCTGGCACGGCGCTGAGGCGGACCGCCTCGTTCCCCCGACCGTCGAGATGCGACACCGTGACGGCGGAGGTCACGGAATCCGGGCTCCGCGGGCGGCGAGGAGCCCGTTCTTGCGGGGCGCGGCGCTGGCGCAGCGGATGCAGCGCCCTCCGGCGAAGCCCACCGGCGGCTTCGTTTCACCTCCAGCAGCCGGGCGATGGAGAACCTCATGCGCGCTTTCCAGATCGTGGCTCTGGCTGCCTCCCTCTCCGTGCCCGCCCTGTCGTGGGCCGCCGCCTCCGCCGCTCACGCGGTGGGACCCGTGGGCGGGCAGCCCTGCCCGTGCAGCTGCAGGATGGCGCCCGCGCCCGAGGCCGCGAAGACGCAGGCCAAGGCCGCGGAGGAGAAAGTCGCGCCGTTCGACTGGGTCCAGTACCTCCAGACCCGGATGTGAGGGGCCGGCCTAGCCCTTGACGAAGGTGCCCTGGCGGAGCTCGGTGAGCGCCTGGACGATCTCCTCGCGGGTGTTCATGACGAAGGGGCCGTAGCGGACCGCAGGCTCGCCGAGCGGCTGGGCCGAGAGGAGCAGGAAGCGCGCCGGGGCGCCGGCGGAGTGCGCCCGGACCACGTCGCCGTCCTTCAGGATGGCGAGCCGCGGCGCCTTCACGGCCTTGCCCCGGGCCGCCCCGGAGCCGCCCACCGCCACCTCTCCCTGGTACACGTAGAGGAGCGCGGTGTGGCCGCGCGGCACGGGCTGCTCGAAGGTCCGGCCCGCCGGCAGCGACACGTCGAGGTAGGTGGGACCGGCGAAGATCTCCCGGACCGCGCCCGGGACCCCGTCGACCTCGCCGGCCACCACGCGGATCCGGGCGCCGTCCGGGCGCGCCACCTCCGGGATGCGGCCCGCCGGGACGTCCTGGTAGCGCGGCCTCGTCATCTTCAGCTTCGCCGGGAGGTTCACCCAGATCTGGAAGCCGTCGAGCCGGCGCGGGCCCACCCGGGGCATCTCCTCGTGCAGGATGCCGCTCCCGGCCGTCATCCACTGGACGTCGCCGGCGCCGATGACTCCCGAGTTCCCCAGGCTGTCGCGGTGGGCCACGCTGCCGTCGAGCATGTAGGTGATGGTCTCGATGCCCCGGTGCGGGTGCATGGGGAAGCCCGCCACGTAGTCGTCCGGGTTCTCCGATCCGAATTGGTCGAAGAGGAAGAACGGATCGAGGTGGTCCAGCCGCTCGGTGGCGATGCTCCGCTTGAGCCGCACCCCGGCGCCGTCGCTCACCGCCACCGGCGTCACCACTTCCTCGAGCCCGCGTTCCATCATGGCGTGTTACATAGCCGCCGCGTCCGGCCGCGCAACCGCGACCGCCGGGCCCCGGGGCGCGCCGGCGAGGCTCAGCCGAGGGCGTACCGCGGCAGCCGCATCACCAGCGTCTGCAGCCCCTCGGCGAAGGTGGGGTGGACGAACTCGGCCTCGGCGACGACCCGGGCCGGGGCACCGGCGCGCATCAGGGCGGCGAACACGTGGATCAGCTCCCCGGCCTCGGCGCCGACCAGGAAGGCCCCCAGGATGCGCTCGGTCGCCGGGTCGACCAGCACCTTCATGGTGCCGGCGGTCTCGTCGATCTCGATGGCCCGGGCCACGTGGCCGAAGGGCATGGTGGCGACCTCGTGGGCCACGCCCCGGGCGCGCGCCTCCTTCTCGGAGAGGCCCACGCCGGCCACCTGCGGGTCGGTGAAGACGGCGTAGGGCACCAGGCGGGAGCTGCGGCCGCGCTCGGATCGGCCGGCGAGCAGGTCGAGCAGGAGCCGGTGGTCGTCCCAGGAGCTGTGGGTGAACTGCGGCCCGCCGGTCACGTCCCCGACCGCGTAGACCCCCGGGGCGCTGGTGCGGTAGCGGTCGTCCACGCGGATGAACCCGCGGGAGTCGAGCGCGATCCCGGCGGCCTCGCAGCCGAGGTCGTCGGTGTTGGCGCGCCGGCCCGTGGCCACCAGCAGGTGGCTGCCGCGCACCTCGCGGCCGCCCCGCAGCCGCAGCCGCACTCCCGGGGCGCCGCGCGGGGCGCCCTCGACTCCCTCGACCTCCGCCGAGAGCTCGAGCGCGATGCCCTCGGCGCGGAAGGCGCCCTCCAGCGCCGCCGAGACGTCCTCGTCCTCGCGCGGGAGGAGGTGGGGGTTGTGGTCGACGATCGTGACCTGCGACCCGTACCGGCGGAAGGCCTGGCCGAGCTCGCAGCCGATGTAGCCTCCGCCCAGCACCACCAGGTGCGCCGGCAGCTCGCGGAGCTCCATCACCCTGCGGTTGTCGAGCCAGGCGACCCCGTCGAGCCCGGGGACGGCGGGGACCACCGGACGCGCCCCCGCGTTCACCACCACCAGCTCGGCGGTTTCCCGGGCGCCGCCCACCTCCACCGTCCGCTCTCCCGCGAAGCGGGCGTGGCCCCGGACCACCCGGACGCCGGCCGCCTCGAGGCCGGTGCGGAGGCCCTTGCGCCACCGCTCCACCACCGCGTCCTTGCGCGCCACCACGGCGGGGAAGTCCACGGTCACCGGCCCGGCCCGCACCCCCAGGCGGGTGGCGGTCCGGGCCACATGGGCCGCGCGCGCGCTGGCGATCATGGTCTTGGTGGGGGTGCAGCCGGTGTTGACGCAGGTGCCCCCGAGCTCGGCCCGCTCCACCAGCAGGACCTGCTTCCCGGAGGCCGCCAGGCGCCTGGCGAGCGGGACGCCGGCCTGGCCGGCCCCGATGACGATGACGTCCTGGGACATGGCGCGACCTCCGCGGCTGCCGGAGCCGCGCCGGTCGGGGGCGCGGCCCGGGTTACTTGCCGGGGTCCTTCACCTCCGGCACCTTCTCGAACTCCACGTTGTAGTAGTGCCCGTCGCGCTTCTCCACCCGGCGCAGGTAGACGGTCTGGACGATGTCGCGCGTCTCGGGGTCGATGGCGATGGGGCCGCGGGGGCTCTCGCGCTTCCAGCCCTTGAGCAGGGCGACGGCCTTGTCGCCGTCGATCCTGCCGCCGAGCGCCTGCGCCACGTGGTAGATGGCGGCCATGCCGTCGTAGCCGGCCACGGCCATGAAGTTGGCCCGGCCCAGGCTCCCGCTCACCGCCTGGTAGGCCTCGAGGAAGGCGCGGTTCTCGGCCGAGTCGTGCGCGGCGGAGTAGTGGAAGCTGGTGACCATGCCCAGTGCCACGTCGCCCATGGCGTCGATGACGTGGTCGTCGGTGATGTCGCCGGTGGCGATGACCTTGATCCCGGCGGCGGCCAGGCCCCGCTCCTGGAAGGCCTTCATGAAGGCGATGCCCTGCTCGCCCGCCGGCACGAAGACGAAGACCGCCTGGGGCCGGGCGTCCTTGATGCGCTGGATGAAGGGCGCGAACTCGGGGTTCCGCAGCGGCACCCGGATGGAATCGACCACCTGGCCGCCGGCCGCCGCGAAGGCCTTCTTGAACGCCCCCTCGGAGTCGATGCCGGGCGCGTAGTCGGAGACCAGGGTGAAGACCTTGTGGATCCCGTTCCGGGCGGCCCAGGCGGCCACCGGCGCCGAGACCTGCGGCAGCGTCATGGAGAAGCGCACGATGTACGGCGACCGGGTGGTGACCACCGAGGAGGCGGCGTTCATCACGATCATCGGCTTCTTCGCCTCGGTGGCGATGTCGGCCACCGCCAGCGCCTCGGGCGTGAGCCCGAACCCGGCGAGGAAGTCCACCTTCTCGCGCACCACCAGCTCCTGGGCCAGCCGCTTGGCCACGTCGGGCGCCGGCCCGGTCGTGTCCCGGATCACCAGCTCCACCTTCTTCCCCGCCACGGTGTCGCCGCTCCGCTTCATGTAGGCCTTGATGCCGGCCTCGATCTCCCGGCCGTAGTCGGCGAACGGGCCGGAGAAGGGCGCGATCACGCCCACCTTGATGGAATCCTGGGCCCCGGCCGAGGTCGCGGCCAGGGTCAGGGCTGCGGCCACCCAGAGAGCTGGTCTCACCGTCTCATCCTCCTCGCTGCATCTGCGCGTGAATTGCCATCCCCGCCGCGCCTACCCCGCGGGCGGGTCCTTCGCCTCGTCCCGGTCCATCTCCTCGAAAACCTCCCGCGCCATGCGGAAGCCGGCGTTGGCCGCCGGAAGGCCGCAGTACACGGCGGCCTGCAGGAGGAGCTCCTTCACCTCGTCGCGGCGCACCCCGTTGCGGGCGGAGGCGCGCAGGTGCAGCCGGAACTCCTCGGCGCGGTTCAGCGCCAGCGTCATCGCCAGGGTCAACAGGCTCCGGGTGTCGCGGGGGAGCCCGGGCCGGGTCCAGATCTCCCCCCAGGCGTGCCGGGTGAGGAGCTCCTGGAACTCTGCGTCGAGGTCGTCCTGGCGGGCCAGAGCCCGGTCGACGTGCTCGTCGCCCAGCGCGGCGCGCCGCACCTCGAGCCCCTTCCGGTAGCGATCGCGCTCGTCCATGGCCCGCCCCTATCCGAGGAACTCCCGCACCGCCGCCGTGAACCGCCCGGCCGCCTCGACGTTGGAGAGGTGGGCCGCCGGGAGCTCCAGGTAGCGCGCTCCCGGGATTCGGTCGGCGAGGAAGCGGCCGTCGGCGGGCGGGGTGGCCTGGTCCTCCGAGCCGGCGATCACCAGGGTCGGCGCCGCGATCCGGGAGACCTCGGCCGTCAGATCCGCGTCCCGGAGGGCGGCGCAGCAGGCGGCGTAGCCCGCCGGCGCGGTGGCGGCGATCGTCCGGCGCAGGCGCTCCACCTCGCCCGGCGCGGCCGCGACGAAGGCCGGGGTGAACCAGCGGCCGATGGCCGCGTCGGCGATGCTCGCCATCCCGTCCCGCGCGACCGCCTCGATGCGGGCGTCCCAGCCGGCGGCGGTGCCGATTCGGGCCCCGGTGTTGCACAGCACCAGCCGGTCGACGCGGCCGGGCGCGTGCAGGCCGAGCCACTGGCCGACCAGCCCGCCCATGGAGAGCCCGCAGAAGCTCGCCCGGCCGATGCCGAGCCCGTCGAGCAGGTCGAGCACGTCCCGCCCCAGGTGCCCGACGCCGAAGGGGGCGGAGGCCACCGGGGAGGCGCCGTGCCCGCGCGCGTCGTACCGCACCACGCGGTGCTCGCGCGCCAGGAGGGAGACCTGGGATTCCCACATCCCCAGGTCCGCGCCGAGCGAGTGGGAGAGGACCAGGGCCGGCGCGCCGGGCGGCCCGTCGACGCGGTAGTGGAGCCGCACCGGGCTGGAGTCGAGGAAGGGCAAGGCCGGCTTCAGCTCCCCCGCGCGCGCGCCGCCAGGACGCGGTCGACGAGCTCCTCGGCCGCGCCCACGGCGCTCGACGGATCGAAGAGGCGCGCCAGCTCGTCCGGGGAGAGGTGCCCCTTCACCGCCGGCTCCTCGGCCAGCACCTCGCGCAGGTGCCGGCCCTGCTCCAGGGCGCGGCGGTGGCAGCGCTCCACCAGGGCGTCGGCGTCGGGCTTGCCGAGGTGCGCGGCCAGCGCCAGGGCCGCGATGCCGGCGAAGGCCCCTCCCGGCGGGGATTCCAGGTTGCGCCGCATCCGCCCCTCGTCGACGGCGAGCCCGGAGAGGACCTCGACCGTCTGCCGCAGCGCACCGGCGGCCAGGAGGAAGATCCGGGGCAGCGTCTCCCACTCCGCCTGCCAGCTCCCCAGGCCGCGCTCGTGCTCCTGCACCATGGCGGCGAGCATCACCGACACCAGCGCCGGCACCTGGACGGAGGCCGCCAGCGCCACCGCGGAGCCGACCGGGTTCCGCTTCTGCGGCATGGCCGACGAGCCGCCGCGGCCGGGTGCCGCGGGCTCGGACGCCTCGCCGACCTCCCCCTGCGAGAGGAGCGAGACGTCGCGGGCGATCTTCCCGAGCGTCCCGACCAGCAGGCCGAGCGCGGCCGCGACCTCGGCCACCCGGTCCCGCTCGGCGTGCCAGGGCAGGTCGGGGAGCGAGAGGCCCAGCTCCCCGGCCACGCGCTCCGCCACCGCCATCGCCGGCGCGCCCATGCCGGCGAGCGTCCCCACCGCGCCGCCGAGCTGGAGCGACAGCACCCGCCCGCGCAGCTCCGCCAGGCGGGCGCGGTGGCGCTCGACGGCGGAGAGCCAGCCGGCGGCCTTGAGGCCGAAGGTGATCGGCTGCGCCTGCTGCAGCCAGGTGCGCCCCGCCATGGGAGTCCGCCGGTGGGCGTCGGCCAGGCGCGCCAGCGCGCCGGAGAGCCGCTCCAGATCGGCCTCGAGCTCGCCCAGGCCGGCCCGCAGCTGGAGGACCAGGCCCGTGTCCATGGCGTCCTGGCTGGTGGCGCCGAGGTGGACGAAGCGCGCCGCGCCGGCGTCCTCGCGGGCCACCAGGGCGGTGAGCGCCTTCACCAGGGGGATGGCGGGGTTGCCCGCCAGGGCCGCTCCGGCGGCGATCTCCCCGAGGTCGAGGAGCTCGGCGCGGCACCTCGAGGCGATGGCCTCGGCGGCCGGGCCGGGGATCCGCCCCGACTGCGCCAGGGCGCGGGCCAGCGCCGCCTCGAAGTCGAGCATGCCCTGCAGCCGGGCGCGGTCGGAGAAGATCTCGCCCATGCGCGGGGTGGCGAAGATGGCGTCGAGGAGGCCTGGCGCTCCCTGCGTGGTCATCGGGTCCAGTGCCTCCGCGCGGCCGGGGCCGTTCAGCAGTCGAAGAAGACGGTCTCGCTCTCACCCTGGAGGACCACGCTCCACTCGAGGGCCGCGGGGCCGGTGCCCGGCCGGGCGATGAGCGTGCCGCGCCGCGCCGGCTCGACGAGCTCCAGGACCGGGTCGGTGGCGCACGCCTCCCCGGGGAAGTAGACGCGGGTGACGAGGTGCCGGAGGAGGCCGCGCATGAACACCGAGACCGCGAGGTGGGGCGCCTGGAGCCGTCCGCCCGGCCCGGGCACGCGCCCCGGCACGATGGTGGTGAAGCGGAAGGCCCCGTCCTTGCCGGTCGGCACGCGGCCGAAGCCCTGCAGGCCCGCGCCGCCGCCGCCCCGCGGGTCGTCCGGGTGCGGGTACCGCCCCTCGGCGTCCGCCCGCCAGACCTCGAGCACCGCGTCGTCCACCGGCTTCCCGTCGCCGTCGAGCACGCGGCCCGAGATGGTCACGCGCTCCCCCGTGGCGCCGGGAGGGGCCAGGGCGTCCGCGCCCAGCCAGGCCAGGCCGATGTGGAAGTACGGGCCCGCGGTCTGCGAGGCGGTGGGAGGGACGGACACGTCACCTCTCCACGGGCGTGGCCTCGCGGCCCCGCAGCACGATGTCGAAGCGGAACCCGAGCGCGAACTCGGGCGTGGTGCTCTCCCAGTCGAAGGCCGAGACGAGGCGCTGCCGGGCCCTCTCGTCGGCCGTGCCCTGGAAGATCGGGTCGAACGGGAGGAGCGGGTCGCCCGGGAAGTACATCTGGGTGACGAGGCGCGTCGCGAAGGCCTGCCCGAAGAGGGAGAAGTGGATGTGCGCCGGGCGCCAGGCGTTCGGGTGGTTGCGCCAGGGGTAGGAGCCCGGCCGGATGGTGAGGAAGCGGTAGCGCCCCTCGGCGTCGGTGAGGGCGCGCCCGCACCCGGTGAAGTTGGGGTCGAGCGGGGCGCCGTGCTGGTCGTTCTGGTGCCGGTAGCGGCCGGCGGCGTTCGCCTGCCAGACCTCGACGAGCGTCCCGGGGACGGGGTGGCCACCCTCGTCCAGCACCCGGCCGACGACGACGATGCGCTCGCCGAGCGGATCCCCGGGGTGCTGGTGGGTGAGGTCCGCGTCGTCGCGGCCGACGTCGCCGCGGCCGAAGAGCGGCCCCGTCACCTCGGTGAGCGTGTGCGGGAGCAGCACCAGCGGCCGGGTCGGCGCGCGCCTCTGCGACGCCACGTAGGGCGGGTACAGGTACGGGGGCTGCGTTCCCGGCAAGGGCCTGCGGTACCCGCGCAGCGGCTCCGGCGGCGGCCGCGCCGTCCCAGGGTGACTCCCGGTGTGGATCATGGCTACCCGCCGCTGGAAAAACGGATTTGCTATCCGGCGCGCCGGGCGAACGCAGGTCTCAAGCGGGGCCCTTTCGAGCCGCCGACGCCTCCGCGGCTTGCCATCCCG
>DATIFE010000094.1:0-2448 GCA_035455425.1 Anaeromyxobacteraceae bacterium
CCCGGTGCGAGGCGGAGCGTCGGCCGGGCCGGGGTCCGCGGTCGGGGTCGGGGTCGGGACCGGGGCGCCGGCCGCGGTCACGGCCGCAGGCGCGACCGGAACGGGCTCGGGCGGCGGCAGCTCCGGGATGTGCTCCTCCAGCACCTCGCCGTTCCGGTCGCGCACCCGGAGCACCAGCACCGGCTCGGCCCTCGTGCCCCCGGAGGCGATGGTGGCGTAGGCGTTCACGAGCTCGAGGGGCGTCACCTCCCCGGTCCCGAGCGCCAGCGAGAGGCTCTTCGGCAGGTCGCTCTCGATGCCGGCCCGCCGCGCGAAGTCCAGGACCGGCTCCACCCCGAGCGAATCGACGAGCTTGGCCGAGACCGTGTTCTTGGACTGGGCCAGGGCCTCGGCCAGCAGCATGGGGCCCTCGTACTCGTCGCGGTCGAAGTTGCGAGGCTTCCAGTCCTTGCCGGTCCAGGGGTCGCGGTAGACGTCGGGCGTGTCGTAGACCACGGTCGCCGAGGTGAAGCGGCGCGACTCGATGGCGGCGCCCCAGACGAAGGGCTTGAAGGCGCTCCCGGGCTGGCGCCGCGCCTGCAGCGCCCGGTTGAACTGCGACGCCTGGAAGTCGTACCCGCCCACCAGCGCCCGCACGCCGCGGCTCCTGGGGTCGATGGCGACGAGCGCCCCCTGCACCTTGGGCGCCTGCTCCAGGGCCACGGGGATGGCCTTGCCGGCGCGCGCCAGCTCGGCGGGCGGCCGCTTGCCGGAAAGCACCCGCACCAGCACCACGTCTCCCGGGCGCAGCACGTCGCCCATGCTCCTCGGCGCCGGCGTGAAGGCGGTCGGGTTCCACTTGCGCGCCCAGGTGGCGTCGGCGAGGGAGATGACGCCGCGGGCGGAGCCCAGGTCCGCCGTCGCCTGGCGCTCCTGGACCTCGGCGATCAGGCCGGCGTAGAGCCCGCCGGGCTCGAGCCGGCGGACGCGCGCCATGCGGCGCACGTCGGCCTCGCTCTCGCCGGCGGCGATCTCGTCGCCGGCGGCGCGGGTCAGGTCCCAGACCGGCCACTCCCCCGGGCGCGGCCGGACGGCCCCCAGCCGCTCGCGCCACAGCGGCATGGCCTGCTCGAGCTGGGCCGGCGCCAGGTGGTGGAGCGGGCCGCGCCAGCCGTGGCGCCGGTCGACGGCCCGGAGCTGAGCCTCGACCGACTCCTCGGCCGCGCGCTGCATGCCCGGATCCATGGCCACGTCGACCGCGAGCCCGTCGGTCTCCACGCGCTCGGCGCCGTAGCGCTCGTCCAGATAGCGGCGGACGGCGTCGGCGTACCAGACCCCCGGGGGGTCGTCGGGGCGGCTCACCACCGCGATGGAGCGCCCCTCCTCGGCCTGGGCGGGCGCGGCGGCCAGGAAGCCCTCGTCCACCATCCGGCGCAGCACGTACCTCTGGCGCTCCTTGGCCGCCTCGGGGTGGCGGACCGGGGAGAGGCGCATGGGCGACTGCACCACGCCGGCCAGGACCGCTGCCTCGCCCAGGGTGACGTCCCGCACCGACTTCCCGAAGTAGAAGCGGGCCGCCTCCTCGACGCCGTAGCGCTGGTGGCCGAAGTAGATCTGGTTCAGGTAGAGGAAGAGTATCTCGTCCTTGGTGAGCCGCTCCTCCAGCCGAGGGGCGAGCCAGAGCTCCTTCACCTTGCGCTTCAGCCGCCCCTCGTGGGGGAGGAGGAAGGTCTTCACCACCTGCTGGGTGATGGTGGAGCCGCCGCAGGAGAGCCGGGCGCGCACGAGGCCCTTGGCGGCGCAGCGGGCGATGGCCCACCAGTCGAGCCCCTGGTGCTCGTAGAACTTGGCGTCCTCGGCGGCGAGCACCGCCTTCTTCATCACCTCGGGGATCTCGGCGAAGGGGACGATGGTGCGGCGCTCGCGCGCAAACTCGAAGACCTCGCTCCCGTCGGCGCCATAGACCCGGGTGGCGATGAGGGGCCGGTAGTCCTGCAGGCCTTCGAAGGCGGGCAGCTCGCGAGTCCAGGAGAAAACCAGCCCCAGGACCAGGAGGATGGCGGCGCCCGCCCCCGCCCCGGCGAGCACCGGCGGCCGGCGCCAGGCCGGCAGCGCGCGCGTCGGTGGCGCGCCCGTTCCCGATGGTTCGTCCATGGCCGTTCCCGCGGGGCGGTCTAGCCCTTATCGGAGCAAGCGGCAAGAGCATGGGCCGTGCCGGGGGGTCCTCGGGGAAACAGGCCCTGGGGGCGCGGGATTCCGGGAGGTGCGTCCGGACGGACGCGGAGGGGGGAGGGACGAGGGGACACGGGTGTCACTCCCCCCGCTTCACCCCCAGCGCCCGCATCTTCTTGTACAGGTGGCTCCGCTCCAGGCCCAGCGCCCGCGCCGTGTCCGAGACGTTGTCCTGGTGCGCGGTGAGCGCCGCCAGGATGATCTCCCGCTCGGCCTCCTCTACCAGCTCGTGGAAGC
>DATIFE010000095.1:0-10157 GCA_035455425.1 Anaeromyxobacteraceae bacterium
CGGGTCTCGATGCGCTTGTAGTGGTTGTGGACCGCCACGGCCAGAGTCTTCTTGGCCCGCTCCTGCCCCACCACGTACTCGTCGAGGATGGTCTTGATCTCGCTCGGGCGCGGGATGCGCAGCTTCTGGTCCCGCTTCTCCTCGCCGGCGATCTCCTCGGCGATGATGTCGTTGCACAGCCCGATGCACTCGTCGCAGATGTAGACCGTCGGCCCCGCGATGAGCTTCTTGACCTCCTTCTGCGATTTCCCGCAGAAGCTGCAGCACAGGGTCTCTCGCTTCTCCACGCCGGCCTCCCCGGGGGCCCCTCGGCGCACCGCCGAGGGCCGTCAGCCCATTCTAGGGCTTCTTCTCCATCTGCGCAGGCCGATGACGGTGGACGATGACCTCGTCGATGATGCCGTATTCCTTGGCCTCTCCCGGCCCCATGAAGTAGTCGCGGTCGGTGTCCTTCTCGACGCGCTCCAGGGGCTGCTTGCAGTGCTTGGCGAAGAGCTCGTTGAGCCGGGCCTTGATCCGCAGGATCTCGCGGGCCTGGATGTCGATATCGGTGGCCTGGCCCTGGAAGCCGCCCATGGGCTGGTGGATCATGATGCGGGCGTTGGGGACGGCGAAGCGCTTCCCGGCCGCCCCGCCCGCCAGCAGGAAGGCGCCCATGCTGGCGGCCTGTCCCAGGCAGATGGTCGACACCTGGGGCTTCACGTACTGCATGGTGTCGTAGATGGCGAGCCCCGAGGTGACCGAGCCCCCCGGGCTGTTGATGTAGAGGGACACGTCCTTGTCCGGGTCCTCGGACTCCAGGAACAGCAGCTGGGCGATGACCACGTTGGCCACGTCGTCGTCGATGGGCGTGCCCAGGAACACGATCCGGTCCTTGAGCAGGCGCGAGTAGATGTCGTAGCTGCGCTCTCCCCGGTGGGTCTGCTCCACCACGAAGGGCATGGGGATGTAGGGCATCGCTCCTCCTCGGCGTACGACCCGCACCTACCCTGCGGCCGGGGCGTCCTCGATCTTCGCGTGGGCGGCCAGGAAGGCAAGGACCTGGTCCTCCCGCACCCGGTTCCTTAGCGCGGCGCGCGACTCCGCGCTGCGCATCTGGGGGCGCAGCTTCTCCGCCGGGACCCCGCTCTCCTCGGCGATCCGCGTCATCTCTGCCTCCAGGTCGGCGTCGGAGGGGTCGATCTTCTCGGCCTCGGCCACCGCCTCCAGGAGCAGGGCCCCGCGCACCTGGAGGAGCGCCTGCTCCCGCAGGTCGCCCCGGAGACGGGCGATGTCGAGCTCCATCTGGCGCATGTCCAGGCCCTGGCGGGCGAAGCGCTGCGCCGCCCCCTCCAGCATCGAGTCGATGGCGCGCTCCACCAGCGCCGGGGGGACCTCGAAGTCGTTCCGGGCCAGCGCCGCCTTCACCAGGGCGTCGTTGGTCTCCGACCGCTCGCGCTGCCGCTCCCGCTCCTCCAGCTTCTTCCGCAGGTCCGCCCGGAGCTGCTCCAGGGTCTCGACGCCGGGGGCGCCCAGGCCCTTGGCGAAGGCGTCGTCGAGCGGCGGGACCTCGCGGACCTGGAGCCCGCGCAGCGTCACCCGGAAGCGGGCCACCTTGTTGCGCAGGTCCTCGACCCGGAAGGCCGCCGGGAAGGCCTGCTCGATCTCCCGCGCCTCCCCGATGCGGAGGCCCGCCAGCTGGGGGAAGAAGCCGGCGAAGAAGTCGCCGGCCTGGACGCGGACCGTGACCCCCTCGGCCTTGCCTCCCTCGAAGGGCCGGCCCTCCACCATCCCCTCGTGGTCCACCAGGGCGTAGTCGCCCTCCCGCGCCTCGTCGCGCCCCTCGGCCGGCACCAGCTTGGCGAGGGCCTCCTGCAGCCGGAGGAGCTCGTCGTCCACCATCCGGTCCCCGACCGCCGCGGGCCGGCGCTTCACCTCGAGGCCCTTGTAGTCCCGGGGCTCGAGACGCGGCTTCACCTCGACGCGGACCGTGAAGCGGAAGGGCTGGGCCGCCTGGAGGCCGGGCTCGGCGATGTCGGCGCGGGGCGGGGCCACCGCCTCGACGCCGTGGCCGGAGACCGCCTCCCCGAACGCCAGCTCGACGAGGCGGGCGGCCACGTCGCGCTCCACCTCGTCGCGGAAGTGCTTCTCCAGCACCTGGCGCGGGGCCTTGCCGGGCCGGAAGCCCCGGAGCTTCACGCGCCGCCCGAGGGCGCCGTAGGCGCGGTCGAGCTCGCGGGCGACGCGCTCGGCGTCGACCTCCACCAGGACCTTCTTCTCGACCGGCGAGACGCTTTCGACCTGGATCTTCATGCGCTTGTCCCGAGGGGTGGAGGGGTGGGTAGCTACGCGCCGCGGCGCAGGGGGTCAAGGGAAATGGGCGGGGAGGGGGTCGAACCCTCACGCCTTGCGGCACGGGATCCTAAGTCCCGCGCGTCTGCCAGTTCCGCCACCCGCCCGGGCCAGCGTTTCTCGTACCACGGCGGGAGCGCCTCTGCGACCTGGCACCCCGGCGCGCCCGACGAGGTCCGCAGGGGCGAGGTCGCGGGCGAGCTCGAGGCGATAAGAAAACGGGAACCCGTCTCCGGGTTCCCGTGCCAGTGAGCGCAGAAGGAATCGAACCTTCAACCTATGGATTAAGAGTCCATTGCTCTGCCAGTTGAGCTATGCGCCCGTTTCCCGAAGGGGCCCGCGGATCTACAACGCGCACTCCGGTGTGTCAACGGCGGCGCGCGGCCCCCCCCACACGCTCCGGCGCAGCCTCGTCCGGCTGCGCCTCCGCTCTGCAAAGCGCGCCCGGAGGGAATCGAACCCCCGACCTGCGGCTTCGAAGGCCGACGCTCTATCCATCTGAGCTACGGGCGCAGAAGAGAATGGGTGAGTAAAGGGGCTCGAACCCTTAACCCCCGGATCCACAGTCCAGTGCTCTACCGATTGAGCTATACTCACCGTAAATTGCCGAGCGCGCCCGGAGGGAGTCGAACCCCCGACCCGCGGCTTAGAAGGCCGCTGCTCTGTCCAGCTGAGCTACGGGCGCCGGGATACATGGTAAGGCGCCTCGCGCCCGCGCGGAATCACCACCAGCTTCATGTCAAAGAGTCGGGGCGGCGGGATTTGGACCCGCGACCTCCTGCGCCCAAGGCAGGCGCGCTACCAGGCTGCGCTACGCCCCGGGTTCCGGGAGCCCTGCCGGCCTCGCAGAACGCCGATAACTAGCCTCGCCGGCCGCTTTCGTCAACGGCCAGGGCCGCCAGGGCGGGGCGCAGGCGGCGGAAGGCCTCGCCGCGGTGGCTGACGGCGTCCTTCTCCTCCGGCGAGAGCTCGGCCATGGTGCGCCCCGGGAAGGCGTCGGGCAGGAACAGCGGGTCGTACCCGAACCCTCCCCTTCCCCGGCGGGCGGTGGCGATGCGCCCGCGGCAGGTGCCGCTGACCGTCGCCAGCAGGTCGCCGCCGGGCCCCGCCAGCGCCAGCACCGCCCGGTACTCGGCCCCGCGGATCTCCTCGGGAACGCCCTCCAGGCCGCGCAGCAGCTTGTCGTTGTTGGCCTCGTCGCGCGCGGCCCGGGCCGCCTCCGGCCCGAGCTCGGCCGTCCCCGCCTCGCCGAGCGCGCAGGCCGGGCTGGCCAGCGGGGCGTCCCCCTCGGACCAGCGAGCCGAGCGGACCCCCGGCAGCCCGTAGAGGACGTCCACGCAGATCCCCGAGTCGTCGGCCAGGGCGTGCAGGCCGGTGGCCCGGGCGTACTCCGAGGCCTTCTTGCGCGCGTTCTCGTCGAGGGTGGCGCCGTCCTCCTCCACCTCGGGCGGCGGCGCGGGGAGGTCGTCGAGCGAGAGGACCTGGACCGGGAGCCCCTCCACCAGGCGCCGCAGCTCCCGCAGCTTGCCCGGGTTCCGGGTGGCGAAGAGCAGCCTCACCGGGGGTCACCGGGCCGCCAGGGCCCGCTCCTGCGCCTGGCGCAGGCGCGCGATGCCGGCCAGCGCGGCGTCGACCATCCGGTCCAGGTCGCCGCGGCCGAAGGGCTTCCCCTCGGCCGTGCCCTGCACCTCCACCAGCTGGCCGTCGCCGGTGGCCACCACGTTCATGTCCACCTCGGCGGTGGAGTCCTCCTGGTAGTCGAGGTCGAGGTGGACCTGGCCGCCGAGGATGCCCACGCTCACCGCGGCCACCGGGCGCATCGCCGGCGCGGCCCCGAGCTTGCCGGCCTTGCGCAGGGCCTGGACCGCCAGCGCCAGGGCCACGTAGCCCCCGGTGATGGCGGCGGTCCGCGTGCCGCCGTCGGCCTGGATGACGTCGCAGTCGAGGGTGATGGTGCGGACCCCGATGGCCCGCAGATCCACCGAGGCCCGCAGCGCGCGCCCGACGAGGCGCTGGATCTCCAGCGTCCGGCCGCCCTGCTTGCCGCGCGCCGCCTCGCGCGCCATGCGCTCGTGGGTCGAGCGCGGCAGCATCCCGTACTCGGCCGTGACCCATCCGGCGCCCGTCCCCAGGACGTGCGGCGGCACGCGGTCCTCGACCGAGGCGGTGCAGAGGACGTGGGTGTCGCCGAAGCGGGCGAGGCAGGAGCCCTCGGCGTGCTTGCTGGCGCCGGGCTCGAGGGCGATGGTCCTGAGGTCGAGGAGGGCGCGTCCGGTTCGCATGGCGGCGGAAGATACCCGAGGGCGCGGCTCGCCGCCAAACCCCCCGCGCCGGGCCCGCGCCCCCTATCTCCTCGCCCCCACCGCCGCCGCCCCGCGCCTCCAGGTGGCGACCCCCTCGGCGATGGCGGCGGCCACCTCCTCCTGGTAGCCCGCCTGGGCGAGCCGGTGCGCCTCCTGGCGGTGGGAGAGGAAGCCCACCTCCACCAGCACCGCGGCCATCCGCGCCCCCGCCAGGACGTAGAACGGCGCCTGCTTCACGCCCCGATCCTCGGCCCGGGTCCGCGTGACCAGCCGGTCGTGGATGGCATAGGCCAGGCGCGAGCTCTCCTCGAGCGCCTCGGCGTCCCCCAGGCTGTCGAGGATGCCGGCCACCGGGTCGTCGGGGTCCCGCTCCTCGCCCGCGAGCCGGTCGGCGTTCTCGCGCGCCGCCACCGCCTTGGCGTTGGCGTCGGTGGCGTCGGCCGAGAGGAAGTAGGTCTCCACGCCGTGGGTCCAGGCCCGGGCCCGGCCCGGCATGGCGTTCAGGTGGATGGAGAGGAAGAGGTCGGCCTTCTGGACGTTGGCCAGCGCGGCGCGCTGGTCGAGCGGCACCGTCTCGTCGGAATCGCGGGTGAGGACCACCCGGGCCCCGATCCGCTGCAGCCGCTTCGCCACGCGCCTCGCGATCTGGAGCGTGAGCTGCTTCTCCCGGACCCCGCCCGGCCCGGCGGCCCCGGTCTGCTCGCCGCCGTGCCCCGGGTCGACCACGGCCACGAAGGCCGGCGCCGCCGAGAGGAGCATCGCCAGCGCCAGCGCCGCCATCGCTCAGGCCACCTCGATCCCGGGCGCGCCGTCGGCCGGCCGCACCTCGCCGATCCGGGCTGCCTCGACGCCGGCCCGGGACATCGCCGCGACGAGCTCGCCGGCCCGCTCCGGCGCCACCGCCGCCAGCAGCCCGCCGTTGGTCTGGGCGTCGGCCAGGACGATCATGTCGACCGCGGACATGCCTTCGGGGAAGCGCACGTGGGGCTTCACCCATTCCAGGTTCGCCTTGCTGCCCCCCGGGATCACGTCGGCGGCGGCCAGCTCGCGCACGCCCTCCTGGACGGGGATGGCCCGGGCCTCCAGCCGGAAGCGGACCCGCGACCCCTCGGCCATCTCCCAGGAGTGGCCCAGGAGGCCGAAGCCGGTGACGTCGGTGAGGGCGTGGACCGCGCCGCTCGCGGCCAGGATCTCGCCCGCGGCCTTGTTGAGCGCCGCCATCACCTGCACGGCCCGCTCGACGACCGCCGCCGGCGCCGTGCCCCGCTTGATGCCGGTGGTGACGATCCCCGAGCCCAGGGGCTTGGTGAGCAGGAGCGCGTCGCCCGGCCTCGCCCCCACGTTGCGCAGGATGCGCGCGGGGTGCACCGTTCCGGTCACCGCCATCCCGTACTTCGGCTCCGGGTCGTCGATGGAGTGCCCGCCCAGGACCGGCGCGCCGGCCTCCCGGGCCGCGTCGCCGCCCCCGCGCAGGATCTCCGAGAGGCTCTCGAGCGGCACCTTCCCCACCGGGAAGCCGACCAGGTTGAGCGCGAACAGCGGCCGGGCGCCCATGGCCCAGATGTCGGAGAAGGCGTTGGCGGCGGCGATGCGCCCGAACCAGTACGGGTCGTCCACCACCGGGGTGAAGAAGTCGACGGTCTCGACGATGGCCTGGTCCTCGGTGAGGAGGTACACGGCCGCGTCGTCGCGCGTCTCGTGGCCGACGAGCGCGCGCGGGTCCTCGGTCCTCGCCATGCCGCGCAGAACCTGCGCGAGATCCGCCGGGCGGATCTTGCAGGCTCAACCGGCGCCGTGGCTCAGGGTGGTGAGGCGGGGAAGCGGCTTCTCCATCGACCCTTCCTAGCGCCGGGCCGGGCCGGGATCAAATCCTGGTCAGGTCTGCCGCCGCCGCTCGTCGAGGCGGCGCAGGCCCTCGATGAGGAGCGCCTCGACCGGATGGCTCATGGCCGGGCCGGGCGGGGGCTCGGCCGGCGGGGGGCCGAGCTCGAAGGCCCCCTCGGTCCACTGCAGCATCTCGACGAAGGCCTCCTCGGGCGGCAGCCCCGGGCTCCCCTCGACGAGGCAGTGGGTCACCCGGCCCGCGGCCAGGACCACGGCCGCGCGGCGCTCGCCGCTCACCACGTGGAGAACGCCGCTCTTGCGGCTGGTGCCGAAGAGCTGCAGCACGTCCGGCAGCCCCACCTCCTCCAGCCGGCCCTGCATGGCGGAGGCGCGCCGGGGCGCCGGCGTCACGGCCGCGCGCTCCAGCCCCGGCATGGTGTCGGCGTCGAGCGGCGCCGGCCGCACCTCGGTGACCAGCTTCAGGATGTTGCTCCCCACCAGCAGCCGGTCGCCCTCGGCGAGCGTCCGCCGCTTCACGCGCTCGCCGTTCACGAAGGTGCCGTTGGTGGAGCCCAGGTCCTCCACCACCGGGGCGCCCTTCTCCCAGACGATGCGGGCGTGGCGCCGGGAGGTCAGCTCCTCGGGGAGCGAGAGGCCGGCCTCGGGCAGCCTCCCGATGGTGAGCTCGCGCCCCTCCTCGAGGGGCACCATGCCGCCCTGGTAGCGGCCGGTGAGGAAGCGCAGCGCCCAGGACCGGTGGCCTTTGATCGACGCCACGCGGACGCGCCCCATCTCCACGCTCTACCTGCCCTCGCCGGCGCCGAGCTGGAGGTACGCCTCGGCGCTGCGGTTCCCCGGCGCCAGCCGCAGCACCTCCTCCCACTGGGCCACCGCCTCGGCCCGGCGCCCGGCCGCGTGGAAGGCGAGCCCCAGCGAGAGCCGGGCCGGGATGAAGCCCGGGTTCAGCTTCACGATCTCCTGGTACTGCTGGATGGCCTCGTCGCGCCGGCCCGCGTCGCGGTAGGCGCCGGCCAGCCGCAGCCGGATGTCGACGAAGGTGGGACCGAGGCCGAGCGCCCGCTCGTACTCGGCGATGGCCTCCGGGTAGAACCCCGCCGAGAGGTAGACGTCGCCGATCTCCGCGTACATGTTGGCCAGCTTGCCCTGCACGTAGCGGTCGAGGTGCCCCGACGAGGCGCCGGAGCGGGAGAGCGCCTGGCGGTAGGCCTCCTGCGCCTGCTGGTACTTGCCGGTGTCGTTGTAGGTCACCGCCAGGTTGAGGGCCGCGTCGGTGTAGCTGGGGTTGAGCCGGAGCGCCGCCTCGAAGGCCCGCTGCGCCTTCTGGTACGCGCCCTGGTCGTGGTAGATGACGCCCAGCATGTTGTAGACGTCGGCGAACGACTGGTTCTGCTCGACGACCTGGGAGAGGTACTGCTCGGCGCGGGCGTACTCCTTCTTCTCGTAGTAGCTCCGCCCCAGCGTCAGCGCCTGCCTCAGGCTCTCGTCCATCGGGCTGTCGGACATGGGACCAGTCTAGCAGAGCGGGATCCGGCCGCGAGGGCCTCAGGGGGCCAGGGCCCAGCGGCCGCCCTGCCATCGGAGGGACAGGCGGTCGCGGCCCCTCTCCGGAGCCCCGCCCGCGCGGGGGACCTCCCAGTCCTCCCCGGCCTCGGCCTCCTCCCGCTCCACCCGGACCTGCCAGCCGATGACGCGCCGCCCCGGGAGGCCGGCGGCCAGCGCCCGGTGGCGCCGGAGGAGGGCCTCGAGCACCCCGCGGAGCCGGACGAGCTGGTCCGGCTCGGCGCACCAGGCTGCGCCGCAGGTGCGCATGTGAAAGCGCTCGCGGCCGATGTAGCTCACCGGGACGGACTGGCCGGCGAAGGAGGCGGTCCCCTCGGCGTCGAGGACCGCCACCACGGTGGCCCGCCGGCCCTCGACCAGCGCCGAGACCTCGGCGAAGCGCAGGGGAGAGAGGTCGAGCGCCAGCGCGTCCGGGCCGGCGCCGCCGTCGAGGTGGGCCCGGACCTGTCGAGCCAGCGCCTCGCGGACCCCCGGCTCGCCGCCGGCGAGGCGCCCCGGGTCGCGGAGGAGGTCGCGCCCCAGCCAGGCGCCGAGCACCGCCAGGGCCAGGAGCGCCGCCGCCGCCAGCAGGGCTCCCGGCCCGCGGCGCCGCCCCTCCCTACCGGAGCCGCGCAAGCAGCTTCTCCGCCTGCGCGCGTCGCGGGTCGTCGGGGTGCTTCACGATGAGCTGCTGCAGCGCCTGCCGCGCCTTGAACCGGTCCTCGAGGCGCGCGTAGGCGTCGGCCAGCGCGAAGAGCGCGTCGATCTCGTGCTTCGATCCGGGGTACCGGGCGAGAAGGGTCTCGCAGCGCCCGGCGACGCCCGCCCAGCGGTTCCGCTTGGCGTAGAAGCGGGCCACGTACCACTCGTGGTCGGCGAGCTGGCCCCGCGCCTGCTCCAGCAGCTTCAGCGCCTCGGGCTTGTGCTTCGAGCTCGGCCACTTGGCGAGGAAGGCCTCCATCTTGGTCACGCCCTCGCGGGCGGACTTGAGCTCGCGCTCGTACGCCGGAGGGAAGGCGAAGAAGTCGGTGGGCGCATCCCGGAGCAGCGAGAGCGCCTCGCGGAAGGCGGCGTAGTCCGCGTCCTCGTGGGTGGGGTGCATCCGGGCGAAGGTGGCGTAGGCCTCGCTCGCCTCCAGGAAGCGATCGTCCTGGTACTTGATGTCGGCCAGCCGCAGCTCCGAGAGGGCCGCGTACTTGGAGAAGGGGTACTTGGTGCGGCAGTGCTCGAAGAACCTGCTGGCCTCGGGCCAGCTCGAGCCCTTCATCTCCTCCAGGCCCGCCTTGTAGTCGTCCTCGGCGCTCTTGCCGTACTTGACCTCGCCGGTGATGGAGACGCGGGAGCTGCCGCAGGCCCCGAGGGCCGCGAGCGCAGCGGCCGCGGCCAGGGCCGGGAGGGAGGAGCGAGGGAGGCGCATGCGGGGCGGCACCATAGCGCAAAGGGACCGCCGGATCACGGGTCGGCGTCCGCCCCGAGCCCCACCACCCGGTGCACCACCTGGCCGCTGAAGCCGCGACCCAGGAGGAAGCGGGAGAGCCTGGCTCGCGCCCGCTCGTCCAGGTCGGCCGGCCGCGCGCCCCGGGCGCGCTTCTCGGCCAGGGCGCGGCACAGCGCCAGCTCGGCGGACCCCGCTCCCCCCTCCCCGCCCGGCGCCTCGGCCAGGGCCGCCGCCACCGCCGCCCGTGCCGCCGCCGCGGCGATCCCGGCCGCCAGGAGCCTGCGCTCGGCGGCGAGCGGGCCGAGGCGGCCCGGGCGCAGCAGGGAACGGGCGGTGGCGCGCGCCCAGGCGGCGTCGTCGAGGTAGCCGAGGCGGAGGAGCCAGGCGACGGCGCCGTCCGCCTCCGCCTCGAGGCCCGCGGCCGCCAGGCGCCGCCGCAGCTGCTGCTCGGTCCGGGCGTGGAAGGCCAGGACCCGGAGGGAGAGGGACTTGGCCCGGTCGAGGGGAGACTCGTCGGACACGGGCGCAGTCTACAGCGCGGTCCCGGGCCGCGCCCCGCCCGCAAGAAAAGCCGCCGCGGCTCCCCGGTGCCCGGGAGAGCCGCGTCGTCGGCCTCCGCTCCATGGCGGGGGCCCTTCTAGAAGCGCTCGATCTGGAAGTCGTCGTCGGCCGCGGGCCCCGGCTTGGGTGTGGTCCGCACC
>DATIFE010000096.1:0-4514 GCA_035455425.1 Anaeromyxobacteraceae bacterium
AGCAGCTGCTGGCCCTGGGGCGCTGCCGCGACCTGCTGGTGCGGCGGGACGACTACGTGCTCGGTCCCTTCGTCGGCGATGACACCTGGGTCGCATCCCGGCTCGACGCCTGCGGCCTCTCGCCCCCGCGAGCTGCCTGACGGCCTGACCGGTGCGCCTCGCCACGACCGTGGCGGGCAACGGTGCACGCCAGCTCCGGCGAGTCTCCGGTGGCGCAATCTTCTGGACCGGCATCACGTTGAACCTGAGCCGCCCGACCGGTGCCAGGCCAGTCCCCGCGGCAGCTCGGTCCGATGCGAGGCACGCTCTCTCGGCTCTGCGCGCATGCAAGGGCGCGCAAGCCCCAGTCTATTCGGTGAGATGACGTCCGGCACCAAGGCCAGGCATCACAGCAGCCCGCGGTACCGCGCCCAGATCGCAGCGGCGCCGGCGCCGACGGCGAGGAGCACGAGCAGCGCCCACCCCCAGCGCCGGGGCCGCGGCGCCTCCTCGATCACCACCGTGGCCTCGTCGATGACCCGGCTCGCCTGCAGGGACTTGGAGTCGATCCGGGTGAGGGCCTGCTCCTGCCCCATGAAGCCGCGGTGGGTGAGCAGCCCGACGAGGCGCGCCCGCGGGTTCAGCCCCTGGAGCGCCTGCACCGCGCAGAGCTCGAGCTCCGCCGCCAGCGCACCGGCATCCGGCCAGCGGTCCCGCGGCCGCCTCCGGAGGCACCGCTCGATGGCCCGGGCGAGCCGCCGGGGCACTCCCGGCGCCAGGGAGCGCAGCCGGGGGAAGGCGCCCGCGCGGACGGCCTGGACCAGCGACTCGGTGGTCGGCGCCCGGAAGGGCCTGCGCGCGGCGGCGAGCTCGTAGAGCGTCACCCCCAGCGCCCAGATGTCTGCCTTGGCGTCGGCCTCCTCCCCGTTCATGACCTCGGGCGGCATGTAGGCCGGGCTCCCCACCACCACTCCCTCGCGGGTGAGGTCGTCGGCCGTCTGGTCCTTGGCGATGCCGAAGTCCACCAGCTTCACGTCGCCGTCGTTCGAGACCATGATGTTGGCCGGCTTGACGTCGCGGTGCAGCAGCTTGTGGAAGTGGATGTAGTCGAGGGCCTCGGCCATGCGGGCTCCGACGACGGCGACGCAGTCGGGCGGGACGGCGCCCCCCTGGCGGAGGACCCGCGCCAGATCGGGGCCGTCGACGAACTCCGTGATCAGGTAGAGCGAGTCGTCCTTCTCGACGAGGTCGTGGACCGTGACCACCGCCTGGTGCCGCAGCTGGGCGTAGGCCCGCCCCTCGCGCTTGAAGCGCTCCACCACCTCCGCGGTGCCCGAGAGCTTGCCGTCGAGCGCCTTCACCGCCACGCGCCGATCGAGGCCCTCCTGCACCGCCTCGAAGACCACGCCCATTCCGCCGCGCCCGAGCTCCCGGACGATGCGGCACGTGCCCACCTTGCGGACGGCCATCCGGCACGATTGTCGACGTTCCCCCGCAGCGGGGCAAGGTGGGGGACCCGTTCCGGGTGGCGGGCCCTCAGCGGTACAGCCCGCGCTCCCGGACGTACTCCAGGACCTTGCGCGGGACGAGGTGCGCGACCTCGGCGCCGCGCGACAGCCGGTCGCGGATCTCCGTGGACGAGACCGCCGGCAGGAGCGGCTTGCCCTCCGCACCCGTCGGATGGCCCTGGCGGCCGACGACCACGATGCGGGCCCGCTCCTGCACCAGGTCCCACCGGTACCAGCTCGGGGTCTCGGGCAGGATGTCGCTCCCCACCACCAGGGCGAAGCGGTAGGAGGGGTGCTTGCCCCGCAGGTGCTCCAGCGTGCGGGCCGTCTTGCCGACGAGCGGGTCGCCGGCCAGCTCCGCCTCGGCGCCGCAGACGTGCACGCCCCGCATCGACGCCGCGGCCAGCTCGCACATCCGCACGCGCTCCTCGAACGGGGCCAGCGCCTTCCCGAACGGATGCAGGTAGCTCGGCAGCAGCCACACCTCGTCCACCGGCTCGGTGGCGAGAACGTACCAGGCGGCCATGAGGTGGCCGACGTGCGGCGGGTTGAACGAGCCGCCCAGGAGCGCCACGTCCTTCACGGCGCGAGCCTACCCCAGCGCGGCCCGGACCTCGACCCCGGGCCCCTTCGCGGCCCCGGGCCTACCCGTAGAGGAGGTACCGCTCCCGGCGCCGCGCGAAGGCCCGCTCCTCCGCCCGCCACGCCGGCTCGAGGTCGCGCCACCGCCGCCCCGCCTCGATCGCCTCCCGCTCCCGGGAGGAACCGCAGAGCAGGTCGAAGGCCGGGACGCCCTCGACGAACTCGTAGGGCGCGGTCCGCCAGGCGAACCGCGCCGGGTCCTGCGCCCGGGCCGACGCCACCACCGCCAGGCCGGTGCGGAAGGGGCGAAAGGCCTCCCGGTCCGCCACCACGAGCTCGGCGCCGGCGCAGCGCTGCCCGGCGTGCTTGTCGAAGGTGGGGACGAAGCTCGCCGGCCGGAAGCGGACGCCGGGGAGCTTCTCCCCCTCCAGGGCGGCCACGAGCCGCTCGGAGTCGAGCCAGGGGGCGCCGAAGAGCTCGAAGGGGCGCGTGGTGCCGCGCCCCTCGGAGAGGTTGGTGCCCTCGAGGAGGCACATCCCGGGGTAGACCAGCGCCGTCTCCGGGGTCGGCATGTTCGGCGACGGGAACACCCACGGGAGCCCGGTCTCCCGCTGGTGCATGGCGCGCCGCCAGCCCCGGCAGGGGATCACCGTGAGCGCCACCTCGAGCCCTCGCTCCGCGCGGAACAGGCGCGCCAGCTCGCCCACCGTCATGCCGTGGCGGACCGCCAGGTCGTGCATCCCGCAGAAGCTCTCGAAGCCCGGCCGGAGCGCCGGCCCCTCGACGGCCCGGCCGCCGACGGGGTTCGGCCGGTCGAGGACGAAGAAGCCGATGCCGGCCCCGGCTGCCGCCTCGAGGCAGAGCATCATGGTCGCCTGGTAGGTGTACCAGCGGGTTCCCACGTCCTGGACGTCGAAGACCAGGGCGTCGAGGCCCCGGAGCTGCTCGGCGGTCGGGCGGAGGGAGGCGAGCGTCTCCCCGTACAGGGAGTGCACGGGGAGACCGGTGCGCCGGTCCCTCTCGTCGCCCACGGCCGCCATGTACTGGGCCTCGCCCCGCACGCCGTGCTCCGGGCCGAAGAGGGCGGCGAGCCTGACGCCGGGGGCGGCGCGGAGCAGGTCGGCGGCGTGGCGCAGGCGCCGGTCCACCGCCGTCGGGTTGCAGATCAGTCCCAGGCGCAGGCCCCGGAGCGCCCGGAAGCGCCCGGCGGCGAGCACGTCGAGACCGGCCGCCGCCACGCGCTGCGCTCGCAAGGCTCGGGGCCCTCCGCCGCACTCGCGCGGCGCCGCGATTCTACGTCCTCCGGGCGGGAAGCGCGACCGCCGCTACGGCGGGCTGGGCGGCTGGCAGTAGAGCGAGGTCCCGCCCGGGCGCGGCAGGCAGGTCCAGCCGGAGAGACCCGCGTCGGCACAGCTCCGATCCGAGGCGCAGGGCGCGGTGCAGATGCCGGCGTCGGCGCCCTCGGCCTTGAGGCAGAGCCCGCCGAACAGGTGCTCGGAGCAACCGTCGCCGTTGACGCAGGTCGAGCCGAAGGTGGCGCGCACGTCGACGCACTTCTCCAGGACCTGGCACGTGCCCGCCTGGCACTGCCAGCCCGAGGGGCAGTCGGGCTGCCCGCCGGGACAGGCGAGGGAGCAGTAGCCGAGGCCCGTGGAGGTCGGGACCATGACGCCGCTGGCGCACTGGCTCGCGGAGCTGGCCGAGTCGCAGTAGGCGCCGCCGCCGGAGGACGCGACGCAGGTGCGGGTCCCGGGATCGCAGGTCTCGCCGGACTGGCAGTCGGCGTCGCCGAGGCAGGCGTAGCACTCGCCGTCGCCGCCATAGCAGTGGAGATCGCTCGAGCAGGTGGCCGACAGGCAGCCCCGCTCCTCGTCCTCGTCGTCGATGTCCAGGTGCTCCTCGGTGGAGGAGTCGCCGCCGGCGGAGACGACCAACGCGCTCTTCTTCGCCCGGAAGCCCGGCAGCCGGGTGGTGAGCGTCCACGTGCCGGCGGGCAGGTCGCCCACCACCACCGTGCCCGCGCCCACGTCCTGGTAGACGGTGCCGTCGACGGTGAAGCGCGCCTTGCTGGCCAGCGATCCGCCGAAGGGGAGCGCCGCGGCCAGGATCCGGCCGGCCGGGCTCATGGCCGCCGCGTCGCGGTCGGGCGCCTGGGCCCTCATGCCGGGCATCACGTCCACCGGGACCAGCTCCGCCCGGGTGACGCCCCCGGCCGCCGCCACCAGCACCAGCTGCTGCGCGCCGACGGGCACCCGGTTCACCGTGTAGCTCCCGTCGGAGGCCAGGCCCGCCTGTCGGTCCGGTGCGCCCAGGACGTAGACGTACCCGCCGGAGGCGGCCGCGTTGGCCACCCGTCCCGAGACCACCCCCACCGCCAGGTCGGGGTTCTCCAGGCCCCCGCAGGCGGCCAGGGCCGCCAGCGCGCCGATCGCCGGGATGTGCGCC
>DATIFE010000097.1:0-14839 GCA_035455425.1 Anaeromyxobacteraceae bacterium
ACTTCGGAGAGCACCTTGACGTCGTCCGGGTCGTTCGGGCAGGCCAGGATCGGCTCGGTGATCTCGGCGAGATCGATCTCGATGACCGCGGCGTACTCGGCGTTGGCGTCGGCGGCGAGGAGCTTGGGTGCTTTCAGCCACTCGTTGACGGCGTCGATCCGGTTCTGCAGTGTCTTGGCATCCTGGTAGCCGTCGGCGATCATCTGCTTCATCAGGGCCACGTTGGAGCGGAGGTACTTCGCCACCGACTCCTCGGAGAGCTTGATGCAGCCGGCTGCGGCGCTGCGCTCGGCGGCGGCGTCGGTCAGCTCGAAGGCCTGCTCGACGGTGAGGTCGGGGAGCCCCTCCATCTCCAGGATCCGCCCGTTGAAGACGTTCTTCTTCCCCTTCTTGGGCACGGTGAGGAGCCCCTGCTGGATGGCGCGGTAGGGGATGGCGTTCACCACGTCGCGGAGGGTGATGCCGGGCTGGAGCTTCCCCCGGAAGCGGACCAGCACGCTCTCCGGCATGTCCAGCGGCATGAAGCCCAGCGCGGCGCCGAAGGCCACCAGGCCCGAGCCGGCGGGGAAGCTGATGCCGATGGGGAAGCGGGTGTGGCTGTCGCCGCCCGTGCCCACGCTGTCGGGGAGGAGGAGGCGGTTGAGCCAGCTGTGGATGACGCCGTCGCCGGGCTTGAGCGCCACGCCGCCGCGCGCCTGGACGAAGCCCGGCAGCGTCTGGTGCATCTTGACGTCGGCCGGCTTGGGATAGGCCGCGGTGTGGCAGAAGGACTGCATCACCATGGGCGCCTGGAACTTGAGGCAGGCGAGCTCCTTCAGCTCGTCGGCGGTCATGGGGCCGGTGGTGTCCTGCGAGCCGACGGTGGTCATCCGGGGCTCGACGTACCAGCCGGGCAGCGCCCCCGGCAGGCCGCAGGCCCGGCCCACGATCTTCTGGGCCAGCGAGTAGCCCTGGCCCTTCTTCGGCTCGGGGTTGGCCTTGGTGACGAACAGCGCCGCCGGGCCCTTCTTCAGCGCCTTGCGGGCCCGCTCGGTGAGGGCGCGGCCGATGATGAGCGGGATGCGCCCCCCGGCGCGGAACTCGTCGCCCAGGGTCTCGGGAGCCAGCCGGAAGGTGGAGAGCACCTCGCCGCCCCGGCTGCGGATCTCGCCCTTGCGCGCGTCGATCACCACCACGTCGCCCATCTTGAGCTTCGAGACGTCGGCCTTGATGGGCAGCGCTCCCGAGTCCTGGGCGGTGTTGAAGAAGATGGGGGCGATGACCCCGCCGATGATCACGCCGCCGCGGCGCTTGTTGGGCACGAAGGGGATGTCCTCGCCGATGTGCCACTGCACGCTGTTGCAGGCCGACTTGCG
The DNA here is from genome assembly GCA_035455425.1 of Anaeromyxobacteraceae bacterium. Taxonomy (GTDB): domain Bacteria; phylum Myxococcota; class Myxococcia; order Myxococcales; family Anaeromyxobacteraceae; genus JACRMN01. The sequence goes on from DATIFE010000097.1 coordinate 1,356, forward strand.
CGAGGAGCCGGTGCCGACCACGTCGCCGACGAAGGCCACTGCCAGGCCCTCCTTGCGGAAGCCGGCGATGGCGTCGAGGCCGCCCGGGAAGCGGGTCTTGCCCATGGCCATGGCGTGCAGCGGGATGTCGGGCCGCGTGGCGGCGTCGCCGGCGGGGGAGAAGTCGTCGGTGTTGATCTCCCCGTCCACCCGGAAGACCTTGACCTCCATGGTCTCGGGGATACCGGGCCGCGAGGTGAACCACTCCGCCTCGGCCCAGGCCTCGAGGACCTTCCGGGCGGCGGCGTTCTTCGCCTTGGCCAGGGCGGCCACGTCGTCGAAGGCGTCGTAGACGTAGATGATGCCGGAGAGGGCGCGGGCGGCGTCGTCGGCGAGGCCCTTGACCTTCAAGGCGGCGACGAGGGGCGGGACGTTGTAGCCGCCGCCCATGGTGCCGAGGAGCTCGACGGCCTTCTTCCTGTCGATGAGGGGGCACTTGGCCTTCCCCTTCACGACGTCGGCCAGGAAGGCGGCCTTGACCTCGGCGGCCGGATCGACGCCCGGCGAGACGCGGTTCGAGATGAGGTCGAGGAGCAGCTCCTCCCTCCCCTTGGGCGGCTTCTGGAGGAGCTTCACCAGCTCCCGGGTCTGCTCCGGGTCGAGGGCCTTCGCCGGGATGCCCTGCGCCTGCCGCTCCGCCTGGTGCTTGAGATAAGCGTCGATCACCGGTTGGCTCCTTCCGAAAGCCGGATTCGCCCTGTGCCGGCGCGCGGTTGCGCCGGCCGGGAGGGGACCGGAGTCTTACACCAATCCGGGGTGTGTTGTCAGCGAGAAGCGGCGGCCCGGACGTCGATCCGGTTGTCGTAGAAGGTGCTGCCGCCGCCGGCGTCGGTGAGCCGCTGAGAGGTGAGCGCGTTCACGTTGCGCCCCCCGGCGGTGGCGCCGAGCCAGGCGACCCCGGCCGCCACCGCGACGCCCGCCGGCACCCGGTCGGTGACCCGGAGCAGGAACTCCACCTCGCCCTGCCCGTTCCAGGCCACCACCCGGTCGCCGTCCCGCAGCCCGCGGGCCTCGGCGTCGGCGGGCGAGAGCTGCAGGGCCTGCGGCCCCTGGCGGCGGACCAGGTCCTCCCGCTCCCCGAAGGAGCTGTTCAGGGTGTCGACCGCCGGCGGCGTCTGCAGACGCAGCGGGTGCCGGTCGGACTCGGCGTGGGGAGGGGCGTGGAACGGCAGCGGCCGAGGCAGGGCGGGGTTCCGGATCTCGATGCGGCCGGAGGGCGTGAGCCAGCGGCCGGGCGGGTGCATGCGGACCGCCCGCCCCTCCTCGAGGCCGGGGCGGTCGATCCCCTCGAGCCACGGCGAGGGGCCGGCGAGCAGCATGTCCACCACCTCGGCCTCGCCCCGGGCGAAGAGCGGCTCCTCGAATCCCATGGCCCGGGCCAGCGCGCGGAAGACGTCCCAGTTGGACCGCGCCTCGCCGAGCGGCTCGATGGCCGGCCGGGTCCGCTGCAGGCCGAAGTGCCCGTAGGAGCGGTACAGGTCGCTCGCCTCCAGCATGGTGGTGGCGGGGAGCACCACGTCGGCCCAGCGGGCGGTGTCGGTGAGGAAGCGCTCGTGGACCACCGTGAAGAGGTCCTCGCGGGCCAGGCCGCGCAGGACCGCGTTCTGGTCGGGCACCACCGCCGCCGGGTTGGCGGTGTGGACGTAGAGGGCCATCACCCGCGGGCGGTCGAGCTCGGTGAGCGCGTGGCCGAGCCGGTTCATGTTGACGAGGCGGGTCGGGCCGGGCTGGAGGTCCTCCCGGGTGAGCGGCGCGAGGTCGACCGCGCCGGCGGTGTTGGTGAAGGCCAGCATCCCGCCGCCGGGGCGCGCCCAGGCGCCGGTGGCCGCCGGCAGGCAGGCGATGCAGCGCACGGTGTTGGCCCCGTTCCCGTAGCGGGAGGGCCCGTAGCCCAGCTTGAGGAAGGGCGCCCGCGCCCTCCCCCAGGCCCGCGCCAGGGCCTCGACCGTCCCGGGCGCGAGCCCGGTGGCCGCCGCCGCCCTGCCGGGCGTCCACTCCGGCAGCACCTCGCGGCACAGGTCGTCCCAGCCCTGGACGTTGGCGGCCACGAAGGCGCGGTCGACCAGGCCGTCGCGCTCGAGGACGTGCAGCATCCCCAGGGCCAGTGCGCCGTCGGAGCCGGGCCGGACCAGGTGCACCTCGTCGGCCAGGGCGGCGGACGGGGTGCGCCAGGTCTCGATGAGCACCACCCGCGCGCCCCGGCGCCGCGCCTCCTTGGCGCGGGCGGCGAAGTGGATGCTGGTGGCGAGGACGTTGGCGCCCCAGATGACGACCAGGTCGCTGCGCTCCGCCGCGTCGGGGTCGGTCGCCGGCGTGCCGCCCATCACCATCCGCCAGCCGGCGTCCATCGACGAGGAGCAGATGGTGCGGTCGAGCCGCGAGGCGCCCAGGCGGTGGAAGAAGGCGTGGCCGGCGTTCCGGGCCACGAGCCCCATGTTCCCGGCGTAGGAGAAGGGCAGGATGGCCTCGCCGCCGTGCTCGGCCCGGATGGCGCGGAAGCGGTCGGCGATCCGGGAGAGGGCCTCGTCCCAGGAGATGGGCCGGAAGCTTCCCGCCCCCTTGGGGCCGTCGCGCAGCAGCGGGGTGGCGATCCGGCCCGGGGCGTGGACCGTGCGCTCGTAGTCCTTCACCTTGGGGCAGAGCGTGCCCTTCGAGTAGAAGTGCTCGGGGTCGCCGCGGACCGAGAGCACCCGCCGCCCGTCGGTCTCGACGAGGAGGCCGCAGGCGTCGGGGCAATCGTGGGGGCACACCGAGCGGACGACTTGGGGCATGGGAAGCGGATCCTGCCGCCGGCCCGCCGCCGGCGCAACCTCGCCTGCTATCCGCCGGCGAGCTTCGCCATGCGCCTCCTCATCTCCTCCTCGGAGACGTCCTCGACATGGGTGGAGACGTACCACTCGTTGCCGAAGCGATCGATTACGCGGGCGTTCCGGTCCCCGTAGAACTGGTTGGTGGGCGGCTCCTTGCTGGTGAAGCCGGCCGAGAGGGCCCGCGCGTAGGTGGCGTCGCAGTCGGGGACGTACATCATGAGCCGCATGTTGTGGACCGGCACCTCCTTCGTCGCCTCGCCCATCATCACGTTCGAGTCCCCGAAGCGCAGCTCGCAGTGCGCCACGGTGCCGTCGGGGGCGTCGAACCTCATGCGCAGCTCGGCGCCGAAGACCTTCCGGTAGACGTCGATGGCTTCCGCGCAGCCGCGCAGGGCGCAGAACGGGGTGAGGGTGTTGTATCCGTCGGGGATGGGCTTCACGGCCATGGCGTTCTCCTTCGGCGGACGGTGCCGCCGGATGCTGGATACTGTACGGATGGGCAGGTGTAAAGGGCTCCCGGTGGGGCGTGCCGCTCCCCGCGCCCGGGCGGTCGCGGCCCGCACCGCGGTTTGACCTCGCCCCGCCGGCGTGGCTCACTCGCCGCCGTGCGCGCCCTGGTCACCGGCGCCGGCGGCTTCCTCGGCGGCGCGCTCGTCCGGCGCCTGGCCGCGCGGGGGACGCCGGTGCGCGCACTGGTGCGGGGCGATCCCCCTCCCCTGTCCCCCGGCGTCGAGGTCATCCGCGGCGACGTCACCGACCGCGAATCGCTCCTCCGCGCCGCCGCGGACTGCGACGTGGTGTTCCACCTCGCCGGCGTCCGCCGGGGCGCGGCGCGCGACGACTTCATGCGGGTCAATGCCCTGGGCACCCGGCTCCTGCTCGACGCCTGCCTGGCCGCCGGGGCCGGCCGGACCCGCTTCGTGCTCGCCGGCTCGCTGGCCGCCGCCGGCCCCTCGCGGGAGGGGCGCCGCGAGGAGGAGCCGCTGGCGCCCGCCGAGTGGTACGGGGAGTCGAAGGCCGAGGCGGAGCGCATCGCCTTCTCCTTCGGCGATCGCCTGCCGGTGACCGTGGGCCGGCCGCCGCGCATCGTGGGCCCCGGCGACCGCGAGAACCTGTTCTTCTTCCGCCTGGCGGCGCGGCGGGTGCTGCTCCGGATCCTGGGCGGCGAGCGCCCGCTCTCCTGGATCGACGTGGACGACTGCGCCGCGGGGTTCCTGGCCCTCGCCGACCGGCCGGAGGCGGTGGGCGAGCCCTTCTTCCTGGCCTCCGCCGAGCGGACCAGCGTGGTCGGCCTGCAGCGCGAGATCGCCCGCGCGCTCGGCGTGCGGCCCCGGGAGATCCCCCTGCCGCCCGCGGCCCTGCGGGCGGCCGGCGCGCTGGCGGACCTGGCCTCGAAGGCCACCGGGAGGAGGCTCCCGGTGAGCCGCAAGATGGCCCGGCAGGTGCTCGCGCCCGGCTGGACCTGCGATCCGACGAAGGCGAGGGTTCGCCTGGGCTTCGTCGCCGGGACGCCCCTTTCGGAGTCCATCGAACGGTCTGCCCGCTGGTACCAGGAAAACGGCTGGCTCTGATGGGGCGTTCGCTGGCGCGCCGCGCTTTGACAAGGTGCCGCCACCTCGTCTAGACCGCGACGGAACGCAATGAGCGACGTGCAAAAGGCCGCGTTCTTCGACGTGGACGGGACTCTCGTCCGCACCAACATCGTCCACGCCTACGCCTTCTACGCCATGAACCAGGGGTCGATCTTCGGGACCGCCTGGCGCACGGCCAAGACCGCGGCCGCGGCCCCCTTCCTGTGGGCCCTCGACAAGGCCAACCGCAAGGCCTTCAACGAGGTCTTCTACCGCTTCTACCAGGGCCAGACCGAGGACCGCCTGCTGACGCTGGCCGAGGAGCTCTTCGAGGACGTGCTGCGCCCCGCCATCCACCCCGGCACGCCGCGCCTGCTGGAGGAGACCCGCCGGGCCGGCTGCCGGGTGGTGTTCGTCACCGGCGCGCTCGGCTTCACCATCCGTCACCTGGCGGATCACCTCGGCGCCGACGACCTCATCGCCAACCGGATGCACTTCGTGGACGGCGTGGCCACCGGCAAGGTGGTGCCGCCGGTCGTCGAGGGGGCGCACAAGGCCCAGATCATCCGCGACTACTGCGTCCGCAACGGGCTGGCGCTGGACCGGAGCCACGCCTTCAGCGACAGCTTCTCCGACTACCCCATGCTGGCGGTGGTCGGCCATCCGACGGCGGTGAACCCCGACCTGCGCCTGCGCAACATCGCGCGCGCGTACGAGTGGCCCATCGTCGACACCACGCGGGGGTAGGAATGGACCGGCTGGCCCGGCTCTACGATCAGACCGAGCAGATCGTCACCATCGACCGGGACTCGGCGCCGCGCCTGCTCTTCTCCGGCGAGGACCTGCTGCTCGAGGACCTGCCGGTGGGGACCCGGGTCATCTACCCCCGGGCTCCCATCCAGGGGCTCCCCAACGTCAAGGCGGCGGTGCGCTGGGCCATCAACCACCCCGAGGGCTGCGAGCCCCTCCACGCCAAGCTGCGCCCCGGGATGAAGGTGACCATCGCGCTCGACGACATCTCCCTGCCGCTGCCGCCCATGCGCACCCCCGACGTCCGGCAGCAGGTGCTGGAGGTGCTGCTGGAGCTGCTGGCCGACTCGGGAGTGGACGACGTGCACCTGGTGGTGGCCATCGCCCTCCACCGGCGCATGACCGAGGGCGAGATCGAGCGCATGGTGGGAAAGAAGATCTTCCAGGCCTTCCACCCCGACCGCCTCTACAACCACGACGCCGAGGACCCCGAGGGCCTGGTGGCGCTGGGAACCACGCGGCACGGCGAGAAGGTGGTGGTGAACAGGCGGGCCGCGGAGTCCGACCTGCTGGTCTACGTGAACCTGAACCTGGTCCCCATGGACGGCGGCCACAAGTCGGTGGGCACCGGGCTCACCAACTACGAAGGGGTGAAGGCCCACCACGACCCGGAGACCATCCGGGCCTGCGACAGCTACATGGACCCCGAGCGCTCCGAGCTGCACCGGCGCGTCGACCGGGTGGGCCGGATGATCGACGAGCACCTCGACGTCTTCCACGTCGAGACCACCATCAACAACCGGATGTTCGACGGCCCCATGGCCTTCCTGATGAAGCGGGAGGACGACTACGTCGAGGCCGACCGGCTCAAGCTCGCGGGACTGCGCGCCGCGCTCCGCAACATGCCCCGCGCCGCCCGCCGCAAGCTGTTCCAGGCGGTGCCCGCCGCCTACGAGGTCATCGCGGTCCACGCCGGCCGCACCGAGCCCACCCACCGGAAGATCCTGGACGTCTCGTACCGCCAGTACATGGTGGACGTGGACTTCCAGGCCGACATCGGGGTGATGGGGATACCCTACGTCTCCCCCTACAACGTGAACTCGATCCTGAACCCGCTGCTGGTGCAGGTGATGGCCTGCGGCTACTTCTTCAACTTCTACCGGGGCAAGCCGCTGGTGAAGAAGGGCGGCACGCTCATCGTCACCCACCCCTGCTCCGACGAGTTCGACCCCGACCACCACCCGAGCTACATCGAGTTCTTCCACCGGCTCCTGCCCGAAACCCGCGACCCCTTCGTCCTCCAGTCGAAGTACGAGCGGGAGTTCGCCGAGAACCCGGCCTACGTGCACATGTACCGGACCGGCCACGCCTACCACGGCTCGCACCCCTTCTTCATGTGGTACTGGGGCGAGAACGGCCGGCAGCACCTGGGCCGGATCATCGCGGTGGGCGCCGACAACGAGCACGTGCCGCGCATGCTGGGCTGGGAGAGCGCCGAGACGCTCTCCGACGCCATCGACATGGCCCGGTCCACCCACGGGCGCGGCGCCGAGATCGCGCTGCTCCACCACCCGCCCATCGTGATGACCCAGAACCTGGGCTAGATGAGCGAGCGGCGCAAGAACGGCGCGAACGGCGCCCCCTCCCCGCACCGGCACGGCGCGGCCCCCTCGCCCCCGCCCCCTGGCCCCGCCGGGGAGGGGGAGCGGACGCCCCTCGACGTCGAGCGCGCGCTCGCCGGTCGGCGCATCCTCTTCACCGGCGCCACCGGGTTCGTGGGCAAGGTGGCGCTCTCGCTCCTGCTGCACCGCTACCCCGGGGTGGGCAAGGTCTTCGTGCTGGTGCGCGCCGGCAGCGGCGGCAGCCCCGAGGACCGCTTCCTCTCCAAGGTGGCCCGGGCCCGCCCCTTCGACCCCATCCGCGCCGCCCGCGGAGACGGCTTCGAGGCCTTCATCCGGGAGAAGTGCCAGGCGGTGGCCGGCGACGTGTCCGACCCCCTCCTCGGCCTCTCCGAGGCCGACCTCCGCTCCCTCGGGCCGCTCGACCTGGTGGTGAACTGCGCCGGGCTGGTGGACTTCGACCCCTCGCTGGAGCTGGCGCTGGGCGTGAACACCCGCGGGGCGCTCCACGCCGTCGAGCTGTGCCGGCGCACCGGGGCGGCGCTGCTCCACGTCTCCACCTGCTTCGTGGCCGGCAACCGCGACGGAGTGGTGTACGAGGACGAGCCCATCGACGGCTACTTCCCGCGCCGCGAGGGCGTCATGGGCCGGCCCAAGCAGCCGACGCTCGACCCCCGCGACTTCGACCTCGATCGGGAGCTCCAGGACTGCGACCGGTCCATCGCCCGGATCCGGGACGACGCGGAGGACGCCCGGAACCTCTCGCTCTTCCGGGAGCGGGCCCTGTCCCGGCTCGAGGCCGAGGGGCGCAAGGGCGACGCCAAGGCGGAGAAGCTCGCCGCCGGGCGCGAGAAGCGCCTCTGGATCTCGCAGCGGCTGGTGCAGCTGGGGATGGACCGGGCCCGCCACTGGGGCTGGCCCAACACCTACACCTACACCAAGTCGCTGGGCGAGCAGGCGGTGGTGCGCAGCGGCATCCGCCACGCCATCGCCCGCCCGGCCATCGTCGAGACCGCCCTGCGCTATCCCTTCCCCGGCTGGAACGAGGGGTTCACCACCAGCGCACCCCTGGCCTTCATGGGCCTCAAGGGACAGCGCGTCTTCCCCATGGCGGAGAAGGCCATCCTCGACCTGGTCCCGGTGGACCTGGTGGCCGCCGGCCTGGTCACCATCTCGGCCGCGCTGCTGGAGGGGCGAGCGCAGGGCCAGCCGGGGGGGCAGTCCGTCTACCACCTGGCCTCCAGCGACTCGAACGCCTTCTGGGTCCGGCGGGCGGTGGAGCTCACCGGCCTCTACCGCCGCCGCTTCTACAAGGGCCGCGCCGAGGGAAACGAGCTCTGGAACCAGGTCCGCGCCCGCTTCGAGCCCTACTCGGTCTCGAAGAGGCACTACCAGGCCTTCAGCGCGCCGGCCTTCGCCCGGCTGGCGCGCGAGGCCGCCAGGCTCCTGCGCCAGGAGGGACCGCGCTGGGGCGCGCCGCGCCTCGGCGCGCTGGCGGAGGACCTGGCCGACGGGCTCGACGAGGCCGAGTGGAAGCTGGGCCAGGTGGAGGCGCTCTTCGACCTCTTCCTCCCCTTCGTCTGGGACAACCGCTACCTCTTCCGCTGCGCCAACCTGCGGGCGCTGCACGCGCGCCTGGCGCCGCGCGACCGGGAGTGGCTGCCCTGGGACCCGGAGCGGATCGACTGGCGCAGGTACTGGCTCGACGTCCACATGAAGGGGCTGGAGGAGTGGGTCTTCCCGGCGCTGGAGGAGGAGTCGAAGCGGAAGGTCCACGTCGCCAAGCAGCACCGCGACCTGCTGGAGCTGCTCGAGGCCGCCGCCTCCACCCACCGCAACCGGGTGGCGCTGCGCATGTCCGGGGAGCGCAAGGACCGCTTCACCTACGGCGAGCTGCGCGAGTGGGCCGGGCGGGTGGCGCTCTTCCTCCACGCCGCCGGCGTGCGCAAGGGGGACCGGGTCCTGCTGGCCTCCGAGAACCGCCCGGAGTGGGCCATCGCCTTCTTCGGCATCGCCCTGTGCGGCGGGGTGGCGGTGCCGGTCGACGCCCAGCTCTCCGAGCCCGAGCTCGAGAACCTGGCCCGCAGCGCCGGCGCCCGGGTGGCGCTCCTCTCCGAGGAGACCGGGGAGCGCCTTCCGGAACTGTGCCGGCGCTGGCGGGAGGGCCCGGGGCCGCGCCCCGCGCTCCTCCCCGAGGCGCTCGCCGGCGGGCCGCCGGCGGAGCTGCCCCGCGGCGCGTCGCCCGAGGACCTGGCCTCGATCATCTTCACCAGCGGCACCACCGGCACGCCCAAGGGCGTGATGCTGACCCACCGCAACTTCGCCTCGCTGGTGGCCAGGCTCGCCGGCCTCTTCGACCTGGGGCCCGGCGACGGCCTGCTCTCGGTGCTGCCGCTCCACCACACCTTCGAGTTCACCTGCGGCCTGCTGGTGCCGCTCTCGCGCGGCTGCGAGATCGAGTACCTCGACGAGCTCACCGCCGACCGGCTCAGCGACGCCCTGGAGAGCGGGCGGGTGACCGCCATGATCGGCGTCCCCGCCCTGTGGGCGCTGCTCCACCGCCGCATCACCCAGGAGATCGCGGCCCGGCCCGGCTTCGTGGAGCAGGCCTTCGAGCTCCTGCGCAAGGCCAACCGCAAGCTGCGGGCCGACGCCGACCTCAACCTGGGCAAGCTCCTCCTCTGGCCGGTGCACCGCAAGCTCGGCGGGCGGCTGCGGATCCTGGTCTCGGGGGGCTCGGCCCTGTCGCCGGAGGTGCAGCGCGCGTTCCACGAGATGGGCTTCGACCTCTACGAGGGATACGGGCTCACCGAGGCGGCGCCGGTGCTCTCGGTCTCGACGCCCGAGGGCGGCCCCTCCGGCGGCACCGTGGGCCGGCCGCTCCCCGGCATCGAGATCCGCATCCACGAGCCGGACGCGAGCGGCGTGGGCGAGGTGGTGGCCCGCGGCCCCAATGTCATGCTGGGCTACCTGAAGGGCGGCGAGGGCGCCCCCGAGGTGGACCCGGAGCGCACCGGCGAGGTCCTGCGCGACGGCTGGCTGCACACCGGGGACCTGGGCCGGCTCGACCGGGACGGCAACCTGGTGCTGGTGGGCCGCCAGAAGGACGTGATCATCGACGCCGACGGGAAGAACGTCTACCCGGACGAGCTGGAGGGGCTCTACGCCGACGCGGAGATCATCAAGGAGCTCTCCATCGTCGGCCTCCCCGACGGCGCCGGCGAGAAGGTGGCCATGCTGCTGGTCCCGGAGCCCCGGGACCGGCCGCGCGACCAGCTGTGGCGGCTGGTGGACGAGCACGTGCGCCGGGTCTCGGCCGGGCTCCCGTTCCACAAGCGGGTCAAGCTCTGGCACTGGACCGACGGCGAGCTGCAGAGGACCTCCACCCGCAAGGTGAGGCGCAAGTGGGTGGTGGAGCAGCTCCAGCAGCTCGAGGCGGCGGCGCACAAGGGCAAGCGGGCGCGCCAGGCGGCCGACGGGGGCCGCGACGGCTGGGTGCTCGACCTGGTGGCCGAGGTCTCGCGGCGGCCGCGGTCCGAGATCACCCGCCAGAGCCAGCTGGCGGCCGATCTCTCCTTCGACTCCCTCATGTTCTCCGAGCTGGCGGCGGCGCTGGAGGCGGCGGGAGTCCCGCCCTCGGCCGTCGAGGGGATCCACCAGGCACAGACCGCGGGCGAGCTCCTGGAGCTGGTGGGCCCGGCGGCCCGGCGCGGCGCCGAGGAGCGGGGCGACGCCGCCGAGGCGCCGGCGCGCCCGGCGGAGGACGAGCTCTCGATCCCGGCGCCGCTCGTCTCCCTGGGGCGGAGGGTGCTGGACGCCGGGCAGCAGGCCCTCTACCGCGGCTACTACCGGGCCGAGGTCTCCGGCGAGGCCTTCATCCCGCGCGACCGCAACTTCCTGGTGGTCGCCAACCACGCCAGCCACCTCGACATGGGCCTCGTCAAGGTGGCCCTCGGCGACTCGGGGAAGAAGCTCGCCGCCCTGGCGGCGCGCGACTACTTCTTCGACACCCGGCTCAAGCGCGCCTACTTCGAGAACTTCACCAACCTCATCCCCATGGATCGCGAGGGCTCGATCCGCCGGAGCCTCCGGGCGGCGGTCGAGGCGCTGCGGCGCGGCTACAACCTGCTCATCTTCCCCGAGGGCACGCGCTCCCGCGACGGGCGGATGGCTCCCTTCAAGCCCACCGCCGGCTACCTGGCGCTGCACTGCCGCGTGGACGCGCTGCCGGTCTACATCCACGGCACCCACGACGCCCTGCCGCCGGGCAGGGCGGTGCCCCGCAAGACCCGGCTGCGCGTGGTCATCGGCCAGCCCATCTGCGTGGCCGACCTGGAGGCGCGGACGGCGGCGCTCGCCAAGGGGGACGCCCACAAGGCGGCGACCCAGATCATGGAGGAGGCGGTGCGGGCCCTGGGGCGGACCGCGGCCGCCTCGCCCCCCACCTCGCGCGCGGCGCCGGGTCCCCTCCCCTCCGCCGGAGCGGGGCAGAGGGGAACAGGCGCGACGGCGGCCTCGACCCCGACCGCGACTCCACTCCCGACCGCGACCGCGACCGGGACGTCGGCCTCGGCCGGGGAGGGGCCCTCGCCCACCGAGATGAAGGCCAGGGAAGAGGAGCCGACGTGAGGATCCTGGTGACGGGCGGGACCGGCTTCCTGGGCGGTGCCCTGGTGCCGCTCCTGGCCCGCGGCGGCCACCGGCTGCGGCTCCTGGCCCGCTCCCCGGCGCCCGAGGCCGAGGCGCTCGGCGCCGAGGTGGTCCGGGCGCCGCTCCAGGATCGCGAGGCGCTGCGGCGCGCGCTGGAGGGCGTCGAGGCCGTCTACCACCTCGCGGGACAGGTCTCCTTCGACCCCGAGGACCCGGTCGCCCTCTACCAGCTCCACGTGCAGGGGACGCGCCTGCTCCTCGAGGAGTGCCGCGAGGCGGGCGTGCGCCGCTTCATCCTCGCCTCCTCGTCCGGGACCATCGGCATCTCGGAGGAGGAGAAGGTCCACACCGAGGAGGACGAGTACCCCATCCGGCTCGTGGCCCGCTGGCCCTATTACCTCTCCAAGATCTACCAGGAGAAGACGGCGCTCCGCTTCCACCGGGACGGCGGCCTGCCGGTGGTGGTGCTGAACCCGTCGCTGCTGCTGGGCCCGGGGGACCACCGCCTCTCCTCCACCGACGTGGTCTTCAAGCTGCTGGAGCGGCGCATCCCGGCGATGCCCTCGGGCGGGCTCTCCTTCGTGGACGTGCGCGACGCCGCCGAGGCCTTCGCCGCGGCGCTGGAGCGGGGGCGCCCCGGCGAGCGCTACCTGCTCGGCGGCGCCAACATGACCTTCGCCGAGTTCTTCGGGCGCATCTCGCGGCTCTCGGGCGTCGCGGCTCCCGCCGTCCGGCTGCCCTCGCAGGTCAACGTGGCCGGGGCCTGGCTCCTCGAGCGCTACCACGCCTGGCGCGGCTCCGAGCCCCCGCTGGCGCGCGAGGAGGTGGAGATGGGCGAGCACTGGTTCTTCATCGACTCGGGGAAGGCGGCGCGCGAGCTGGGCTTCACGCCGCGGGATCCGCAGGAGACGCTGCACGCCACCGTGGCCTTCCTCGACCGCCACTTCCGCGGGAAGGCCGACCCCCCGGCCGCCTTCGCCGGGCCGTAGCCACCGGCTTCGCTGCTGCCCCGCCTGCTGCCACAGGCCGCACCGGTCCAGGGACCTGCTCCGGCCAGTCCTCGCGCCGCCGCGTCGCCCGCGGCCGCGGCGCGCGGGGCCGGGAACTCGATAGCGCCGCTGCGGAACTCGCCGCGCAGCTGCGCTTCGCGCCTGCGCGGCTCGGACAGTCCTCGCGGCGCGGCCGCGGAGCCGAGGCGCGTCGCGGCGCACGTCTCGCTCATCTGGGGCGCTGCGGGGAGGCCGTCGCCGGTCCCGGACCGGTGCGGCCTGGAGAAGACCTGGCAGGGGTCGCGCCGCAGTGGGCGCAAGAGGACAAAGGCTGGAGGCACCGCCCAGATTCGAACTGGGGAATGAGGGTTTTGCAGACCCTTGCCTTACCACTTGGCGACGGTGCCGACCTCGGCCCTTGTATCGCCGCACCCCGTGCGGGTCAACGACCAACCCTGTCCCGGGACCCGGGGGCGAGGTGCACCTGGGCGCGCGCGAGCCTCACGCCGCGCTGCCGGAGCGCATCGGCAACGGCGTGGAGATGGCCCCTGGCGACGCGTTCCAGGTCGGGGGCGACCCGGGCCCGGATCTCGACGCCCGCCGCCGTCTGCGAGAGCCGGTAGCGCAGCTCCTCCCCGGCCGCGATCTCCACCTGCGCCCGCTCGGCGTGGCGCAGGATCGCGAGCGCGGCGATGGCCCGGGCCGCGACCGGCGTCGAGGACGCAGATGGCCCCCCCTCCTCCACGCCGGCGCGGAAGAGGGCGGCCGGGGCGACGGCGAGAGCCGGGGCCGGCGCCGCGGCCGGGGTCCCGGTCGAGGTCGGGGCCGCGGTCCTGGTCCGGGTCGAGGTCGCGATGGGCCTCTCCGCCGGCCGTCGCGCCTCCGCCCGCCCGAGCGCGTCGCCGAAGCCACGCTCCGGCTCCCGGCACGGCCCGGCCCGCGCGGACGGCCCGTCGACCCTCACGCCTGCCTCCCCTCCGCCTCGGCGAGGAAGCGGCACAGCTCGCGGTACAGGTCGGCCCGCCTGGCCCGCTCCCGGGCCGAGAGCTCCCGGGC
>DATIFE010000098.1:0-16754 GCA_035455425.1 Anaeromyxobacteraceae bacterium
GGCCTGGTGATGACCCGCACCTCCCGGAAGACGGTGCGCTCGTCGGACGAGTCCACCGAGCAGGTGATCCTCCTCTACGCACGCGGCGGACGCGCGGCGACGCTGGCGGAGGGCGAGCTCGACTTCTCGTGCCTGGGGGCGGGCATGCAGGCCTCCTCCACGGCGAACATGGTCGAGCTGGCTCGACGCCTGCGCGAGAGGGCGAAGGGCGCGTACTACGACGAGCGGCTCCTGCGCCTCGGCCGGAGGCCGCTGCCCTTCCTGGTGGGCGGCGAGTCGCGCTCGCAGACGGCCGCGGTGACGGCGACCCGCACGGACACGGCCGGCACGCTCGACACGCTCGCCGAGGTGATGCGGCGGGCCCTGGCGGAATCCCTCCTGCCGTGAGGCAGGGGAGCCGCTACCTGCCCCGGTAGGCTCGCTGGAGCTCGGCGACGTCGGGCTACGGTGCCGGCCGGGCGCGGCGCTTCAGGTGACCCGCGGCCAGCCGCAGGAACCGTTCCCGGGCGAGGCGGTGATCGACGACGGGCCGGGGATAGGTCTCCCCCAGGCGAACCCCGGCCGCCTGCAGCACGGCGTCAGGCGCCTCCCAGGGCCGGTGGACCCAGCGGGCGGGCATCCGCCCCAGCTCGGGCACCCAGCGGCGGACGTAGTCACCGGCGGGGTCGAACCTCTCGCCCTGCACGACCGGGTTGAAGACCCGGAAGTACGGCTGCGCGTCGCAGCCGCAGCCGGCCGACCACTGCCAGCCCGCGTTGTTCTGCGCCCAGTCCCCGTCGGTGAGGTACTTCATGTAGTGGGCCTCGCCGCGCCGGTAGTCGACGAGCAGGTGCTTGGTCAGGAAGCTCGCGGAGACCATGCGGGCGCGGTTGTGGACGAAGCCCTCGCCGAGGAGCTGGCGGGCCGAGGCGTCGACGACCGGGTATCCGGTCAGGCCGCGCACCCATGCTTGCCACCCCGCTTCGTCGTCTCGCCACGGGAAGCCCTCGAACGCGGACCGGAAGGGCCGCTCGAGCAGCTCGGGCCGATCCCACAGGGTGCTGTGGGTGAACTCGCGCCAGATGAGCTCGTTCAGGAACGCCCGCGCGGCCCTGGTCCCGTCGAGCGCCTCCTCCGCTGCGGTCCACACCTGGCGAACGGAGATGGTCCCGAACTTCAGGTCCGCCGACAGCCGGCTGGTGCCGGCGAGGTCCATGCGATCGCGGTGCTCCGGATACGCCGCCGCGGCATCCTTCAGGAACCGCCGCAGCCGCGCCCTCGCCGCCTGCTCGCCCCCCGGCAGGATGGCCGCGTTGCGCGCGATGCCGAGCGCCTCGCAGGCCGGGATCGCGATGGCGCGGGCGCGGATGCCCCTGGGCACCGGCGGCAGCGCCCGCGGCGGGGCCAGCGGCCTTCCGATGCTCGCCGTCTCGCGAAACGCCCGGGCGAACTGGCTGAACACCGAGTAGGGAGTCCCCGCCCTCGTCCGCAGGGTGCCGGGTGGCAGGAGCGTCTCTCCCTCATGGAGCTCGAACCTGGCGCCGAGCGCCTCGCGCACGCGCCGGTCGCGCTCGCGCGCGAAGGGCTCGACCCAGCGGTGGGCGACGATGCGATCGGCCTTCCACTCCCTCGCCAGGCGGGGGACGACCTCCACGCTCCTGCCCGCGACGACGACGAGGCGCGAGCCTCGCTCGGCGAGCCCGTCTCCGAGCGCCCGGAGCGAGTCGAGGAGGAACTGGATCCGGTGCGGAAGCTCGCGGGCGCGGGCGGGCGCGAAGAAGTACGGGTCGAGCACGAAGAGCGGGATGACCTCGCCTGCGCCGGCCGCCTCTCGCAGGGGGGCGTGATCCGCCAGGCGCAGGTCCTTGCCCCGGAACCAGACGATGGTCCTCATCTGCCGCTCCCTCCCGGCCAGTATGGCGCAGCGGCGCTGGGCAAGGGCGGCGCATGCTCCCAGGCCGGAGCTCGACCGGCTGAGCTCGCCACCGACGGTCTCCTCGAACCGGCGGCCGCGTTGCGCCGCCGGCCACCCGCTCAGCGGAGCCGCCGGAAGTCGTCGTACTGGAACGAGACCTCCTCGGTCCCGTCGCCGAGGACGAGCTTTCGCGGCCAGGCCCGGGTGAGCTTCCATTGCGCGATGGGACCCAGGCTCGCGTCCACGATCGTGAAGATCACGTCCAGGCGGACGTCGTGTCCCTGTTCCAGTTGCCGGCGCCAGTCCCACAGGCCCGCGTCCCCGAGGGCGCGGGTGCAGACCAGGTCCGCGAGCTTCACCCGGAAGCGCTCGCGCCCATGCTCCTCCTGGTCGATCCGCGTCTCGGACCCCAGACCGGTGCAGCTCGTGTAGAAGTACGTGACCCCACCGTACTGGAGCGTGTACGCGGCCGGCGAAGCCGTCGCGACGGGCCCGGCCGCCCGCGCCGGCTCGACCTGCACCAGGAGCCACGATACCGCCGCACCTGCCATCACTTGCCATGCCCTCGTCATTGCGCGCCTCCATCGGCGGGGCGGCGCATCCGGCACCGCCGGCGCCCATGCGATCGATAGCTAGGAGGGCGCCCCGCGCTCGTCCAGGACCGCTACGGGTGGCCCAGCCGCCTTCCTGGAAGCGCACCTGTCGCGAGGGGCAGGGGAACGCTATCCTGTGACGAGCCGGCGGCGGCTCCCAGCCTATTCGCCGCGCTTGCGGCGCATCTGGCGATGCGCCTCCTCCGTCAGCTTGCCCCAGGCGCGCTCGTCGACCCGCCGCAGGCGCGCGTCGCGCCGGCGCTCGTAGGCGCGCGCCTCCTGCTGGAGCTGGAGGAAGTGGGCGAGCCGGCCCGCATCCAGCTCTCCGGCCTCGATGGCGGCCCGCACCGCGCACCCGGGCTCGGCTCCGTGGCCACAGTCGGCGAAGCGGCAGCGCGCGGCGAGGATCGCGACGTCCTCGAAGGCGGCCGCCAGCCCCGATTCGTCGAGGAGCTGCAGCTCGCGCATCCCCGGGGTGTCGAGCAGCACCCCGCCCTCGGGGAGCAGCACCAGCTGGCGTCGGGTGGTGACGTGGCGCCCCCGGCCGTCGCGGGAGCGAACGGCGCCGGTGGCCATCATCTCCTCGCCGACCAGGGCGTTCACCAGCGTGGACTTGCCGGCCCCGGACGAGCCGACGAGGGCCGCGGTGGTGCCCCGGCCGATGCGCGCGCGCACGGCCTCCAGGCCGTCCCGGCGCGGGGCGCTGATGGCCAGGACCTCCAGGCCGGGAGCGTGCGCCTCGACCTCCTGCACCCTCGCCCGTGGGTCCTCGACGAGGTCGGCCTTGCTGAGGACGACCAGGGGCGTGGCTCCGCTGGCCCAGACGCGGGCCACGTAGCGCTCGATCCGCCTGACGTTGAAGTCCTCGTCGAGACCGCAGACCACGAGCACCAGGTCCACGTTGGCGGCGACGACCTGGGCGCGCGCCTCGCGGCCGGCGGAGCCGCGGACGAAGACGGTGCGCCGGTCGAGGATGCGCTGGATGACCGCCGTGCGGTCCGGGCCCGGGGCGCCGTCGAGGGCGACCCAGTCGCCGACCCCGGGCAGCTCCCGCTCCCGGAGCTCGTGCCGCAGGCGGCCCGCGATGCGCGACCAGCCGCCCCCGGCAGCCGACCAGACCTCGTACGCGCCGCGGTGCTCCGCGGCGATCCGGGCAGGCACCCACTCCGCGGCAGCCCAGCGCTGCCACTGCTCGTCGAAGAAGGCGCTCCAGCCCAGGGCAGCCAGGTCATGCATCATGGCGGACCCCCCGAGCTTACCCGCGGGGCAGGCGCCTGGGGCATGCCACGCGACCGCGGCGGGGGGTCCAGGCCCGGACCGCACGGCGTCCCGAGCCCGCCGGTCGGGCATTCCGGTGACCCCGGACGGAGGGAGGCGGCCGAGGCGCGACCAGGGGCCGGTGGCGGTGTTTGGACCGTCCACTGGGGGAACCATGCCCGCTCGCCACGCCGCCGCCCTGGCGCTGCTCGCCTTCGCCACCGCAGCGTGCAGTCACAAGATCTCGAGCCCCTCGATGGCCGCCGGCGAGGTCCGGCCCGACCTGGTCTGCGCCGAGCAGCTCACCACCAGCGTCACCCTCACCGGCGGCGGCTTCACGCCCATGCCGACCGACACGCTGCGATCGGCCTCGCGGCTGCTGCTCCCGAGCGTGGTCCTGACCCGGACCCGGGACCTCGGCGGCGCGCCCACCGGCGGCTCGGTCCGCATCCCCGACGATCCGGCCAACCCGGACGCGAGCCTCGTCCACTGGAAGAGCAGCCAGGAGATGTCCTTCGACGTGGTTCCATCGCTCCTGCTGGCACCCGGCTTCTACGACATCCGGGTCACCAACCCCGACGAGAAGGCCAGCGCCACCTTCGCGTCCGGCCTCGCCGCCGTGCCCCGGCCGGTCCTCTCCTCCCTGGACCGGGCGGCCATCTGCGACGCGCAGGGCGCGCAGACCGTGAGCCTCACCGGCACCGGCATCCTCACCGTGGGCGCGGCAGTGCCCACCGTGACGATCGGCACGAGGAGCAACGCCGACTTCTCCTCGGTGGTTCCCACCGGGTGCGTGGAGCTGCCCGGCACCTTCGCCGAGGGGGTGGTCTCCTCCTGCACCGGCCTCACCATCACCATCCCCGCGGGCCTGTTCCCGCCCGGCAGCTACCCGGTCACCGTGGCCAATCCCCCGCCGGCGAGCTGCTCGTCCAGCGATGCGGTCACCCTCCAGGTCGAGCCGCCGCCGGTCGTCTCGGGCGTGGTGCCGGTGACCATCTGCCAGGGCGGCGGCACGCTCGCCCTGGGCGGCACCGGCTTCCTGCCCGCGGCCACGGTGGGCCTGTTCCCGCTGACCGCGGGCCCGCCTGCGCTCCAGAGCTCGTCGGCCTCGGTGGACGGCGCCGGCACGCTGCTCACCGCCACCTTCGGCGGCGGGGCCGTGCCTCCCAACAAGTACGACGTGGTCGTGGACAACCACGACGGCTGCACCGACGAGGTGCCGCACCAGCAGGTCACCGCCGTGACCGGCCCGGTCGCCTTCTTCGCCGACCCGGAGGTGGTCTACGACGGCATCGACACCACGGTGACGGTCTACGTCACCACCATCACGGGGCCGATCAGCGGCGTCCGCGTCGAGATCACTCCCCACGGGCTGCCGACGCCGCGGACCTCCCTCGCGCCCATCGCCGTCCCCGGCCACCCCAACCGCGTCCAGGTGGTGATTCCCGCGGGACAGCCCGTGGGGACCTACGACCTGTACCTGGACGACGCAACCCTCTGCCCGACCATCCTGCCGAACGCCATCGCGGTGACCGCGACCACCAGCGTCACCCTGAAGGCCGTCACGCCCGGGTTCGGCTGGACCGGCTCGACCACGGCGGTCACCATCCAGCGCGACACGGCGGCGGCACCGCCCGGCGACAGCCCCTTCGTCGCCACCCCGCGCCTCTTCCTGAACCCCAGCGGGAACACCTCGGTGCCCGCAATCCAGGCGCAGTCGGTCTCCTACGTGGACGGGAACACGCTCACGGCGGTGTTGCCCTCGGGCCAGGCGGCCGGCGCCTACGACCTCGTCCTCGTGAATCCGGACGGCACCGTGGGCATCCTCCCCTCGGCCTTCCAGGTGAAGGCCAGCCCGCCGCCGCTGGTCGCGGCCGCGACCCCCTCCTCCATCGTGGACGCGGCCGGCCAGGTGGTGGTCGCCACCGGCTCGCACTTCGACGACGTCGCCGGCACGACCGCGGCGCTGGCCTGCCGGGACGCTGCGGGCAACCCGGTGGCCCCGCCCCCGGTCGCCACGGGGACCACGACCTGCGCCACGGCGCAGAGCTGCTCGGTGTCCGTGGCCGTCGACGGCAGCCTGCTGCCCATCGGAGCGGTCTGCGTGCTGCGGCTCACCAACAACGGCGACGGCTCGTACTTCGACTACTCGGCCATCGGCGTGACCAATCCCTCGCTCAACCTCACCACCCCGGTCGCCGGCAGCCCCCTGACCAGGGGGCGCCGTGCGCTGGTGGCCGCGGCCGGAAACGCCACGCCGGCCTCCCGCTTCCTCTACGCCGTCGGCGGCGACGGAGGCGCGGCCGCCGCCGCCGCCCCCTTCGACGACGTCGAGGTGGCCCCGGTGGATCTCTTCGGCAGGATGGGGACCTGGAGCACGGTGCCGCGCTCCAGGCTGGCGACGCCGCGTGCCTTCGCCGCCTCGGCCACCGTCGGGCGGTACATCTACGTCTTCGGCGGCACCGATGGCACCTCCACCGTCGGCACCGCCGAGCGCGCCATGATCCTGGATCCGGCCGAGGCGCCGAGCCTCGACGTGGGCGACCTCCTCCCGGCCGCCACCGGCCTGGACGCGGGGTACTGGATCTACCGCGTGTCGGCGGTCTTCTCCGCCTCCGACCTCGACAACCCCGGCGGCGAGTCACTGCCCAGCGACGAGGTCATCGTGCGGGTGCCCTCCTTCCCGGGGAAGAAGATCCAGGTCGTGCTCGCCTGGCAAGCTCCCCGCGACTCGCTGGGCGCCACGCTCCCCGGCGTCGCCGGCTACCAGGTCTACCGGACGCCGGTCGTGAACGGGACCTCGGGCGAGGAGGTGCTGCTCGCCTCGGTCGCCGGCGGGGCGACGCTCCAGTTCACCGACGACGGGACGGCGGCTCCGGGGACCCAGACGCCGCTGCCCTTCGGCAGCCTGGGCCGATGGGCCCTGCTGCCGTCGCTGGGCACGGCCCGGCGGGCCCACGCCGGCGCCGCGGCTTTCGACCCGGTCAGCCCGGGGAAGCTGTACGTCTACGCGCTGCTGGGCCAGGGCGCCGGCGGTTCCCCCCTCACGAGCTACGAGTACCTTCCGGTGACGGTCCTGGCGAACGGGCACCAGGTCGCCGACCCCTCCTGGACCCCGGGTGGCAGCACGGTCGCGGCCGGGCGCTCGCAGCTCGGCGCCTGGGTCGCCGACAGCGTGACCTCCGCACGCATCGCGGCGCCAGCCACCTACGTCTACCTGGGCGGCGGCCTGGAGAGCACCGACGTCGATGCCGGGAACGTGGCCGCCGGCGGCGACCTGGGCGCCTTCGTCGCCCAGAAGAAGTTCGGCGGCACGCAGGCCGGCTACGGGGTCTGCGCCGCGAACGGCCAGCTCTTCTCCTTCGGTGGCGCCAGCGCCGCGCCCTCCCAGGGCGCCACCTCGGCGAGCATCGTCGATCCCGCGCCCACGCTGGCACCGAATTCCTGGAACTCCCAGGGCATCACGCTCAGCAGCCCGCGGTACCTCACCGGCAGCGCCGTCCAGAGCGCCTTCATCTTCCTCGTCGGCGGACAGACCGGCACCGGGCCGGCTGCGGGCGCGGGCAGTACCACCGAGCTGGTGATCTGGTAGGGGGCGCGCCATGAGAACGTTCCTCGTCGCCGTCGCCCTGCTCGCCGCCTCGCCTGCCGCCGCCGCGGATCCCTCCCCGGACCGGGGCGCAGCCCTGGTGGGCGCCAAGGTGGGCGGCGTCGTCCCCTTCTCCAGGCTGGGCGTGAACGCCGCCGGGGCCGTGGAGGCCGGCTGGCTGCTGCCCTGGATGGACCGCAGCTTCGCCGCCGTGCTGGAGGTGAGCTACTGCCAGCCCACCGCCGCCGGGAGCGCCGGCGACCCGCGGGTCGGCGGCGCCGCCTACGACTGGAAGCTCACCCAGCGGGAGCTGGTGATCGCGCCCACCGGGCTGTTCCGGCTCGGTGGGTTCGGCACCCTGACCGGCCTCGCCTGGGCCGGCCGGCTCGTGCCCTACGCCGGCATCGGCCCGCGCATCTACCTCCTCGAGAGCCGGGTCTCGGGCTCCGCCGGCGGCCAGGCGATGGCCACCACCACGGAGAAGGCCACCAGGATGGGCGTGGGCATGCCGCTGGGCGCCGAGTACGCGCTGGGCCCCGGCAGCCTCACCGGCGAGCTGCTGCTCGAGTGGGGCGCCCTCGACACCCGGGCGGCGGGCTCCAGCACGACCACCGCCGGCCTGACTCTCCGCTTCGGCTACCGGATGATCTTCTAGGCGCACCCGCACCGTTCGCTTGCCGGCCTCCGCGGCGTCTGCCAGCATCCGGGGAGGCCGTCCCCCTGCGGCGCCCCGCCGCATGCCGCGCGACGACCGTCGCGAGGAGCCCCATGTCGATCGTCTGGACCATCGTGCTCGGCTTCGTCGTCGGGGTGGTCGCCAAGTTCCTCCACCCGGGCCGGGAGAGCATGGGCTTCATCATGACGACGGTGCTCGGGGTCGTCGGCTCGCTGGTGGCCGGCTATGCGGGACAGGCGCTCGGGCTCTACCAGGCCGGGCAGGGAGCGGGCTTCATCGGGTCGGTCGTCGGGGCGGTCGCGATCCTCTTCGTCTACGGGCTCGTCAAGCGCAAGTCGGCCTGATCCCGCCGGCCCCGCGCGCCGCGCGTCCCCTCCCCGCCCACCGGTCAGGCGCCCGGCGCCCGCGGCGGCAGCGTGAAGTGGGAGGTGATCGCTCGGCCCACCGCTCGCCACAGGGCGCGGACCGCCAGGAACAGGCCGATCAGGATGGCGATGGCCGCCGAGAGCGCGATCCAGGGGTGATCCCAGACGAGCCAGGCCAGGCCCGCCACCACGCCGAGCTCGGCTGCCGTCGCCGCGGCGTTGCTCACCGGCTCGGGCGAGGTGTCGATGCTGGCGCGCAGCCCCAGCTTGGTCGCGTGGGTGGCGAGGCCCAGCGCCCCGCCGAGGATGCCGGCGACGACCGCGACCCGCGGGCTCCCCCAGGTCGCGAGCACGGCGATGGCCGCCGCCGCGAACGGGCGGATGGCTGTGTGCACCGCCTCCCAGGCGGTGGCGATGCCGGGAACGAGCATGGCCACGGCCTCCACCAGCGCCACCGCGCCGGCCGCGCCGAAGACCCACGGGTCGGTGAGGATCCCGAGCGCCCCGGGGAGCGGGCCGATCCAACCCAGGTGGCCGGCCAGGCCCACGAACGCGGCGGTGGCGTACAGGCTGATGCCGGAGGCGAAGGCCAGGCCGAGCGACTGGACCAGGGCGGTGAGCGGCTCCACGCGGGGAGCCTAGCCGATGCGGCGGGTGCAGTCGCGCCGCATTGGAGCCGGCTCACGAACGCCCGGGACGGGCACCCCTTGCGCGAGCCGTGCGGCGCGCCGCAATCCGTGCGCTCCGGCCGGGGCGAGCACCGCCTGGGCGGCCGGGGAAGCGCCCTGGCACGCCGTGCGCACGGGAACCGGCAGGTGACGATCGCGCTGTCCCTCTTCGTCCTGGCCTGCGGCCTCGCCGTCTCGATCTGGAACGACCGCGAGGGCGAGTCCTGATCGACCCCCGGCGGCGGCCGGGCTACCCCGGCGCCGGGCGCGGCTGCCTGCGGGCGAGGAGCGCCATCGGGAGGGCTCAGCGGGCCGGCGCGGGAGCCGGCCCCGCCCGCAGGTCCCCCACGGGGTGGACCACGCCGGCGCGCACCACCGTCTCGACCTTGCGCAGGTTGGCGATGTCGGCGGTCGGGTCGCCGCCGACGAGGAGCAGGTCGGCGACCTTGCCCTTCTCCACGGTGCCCAGGTCGGCCAGGCGGCCCATGGCGGCGGCGGCGTTCCGGGTGGCGGCGACCACCACCTGCATGGGCGAGAGGCCGGCCGCCTGCATGGCCTCCATCTCGGCGTGGACCGACGGGCCGTGCAGCGTGAGCGGGTTCCCGGCATCGGTGCCCATGGCGACCGGGATGCCGGCCGCAACCACCCGCCTCAGGTTCTCGGCCTCGAGCTTCCGGCGCTCGCCGAGCGACGCGGCGCGGGCCTCGAGGCGCTTGCGGTCCACGCGGTCCGCCCCGGCGGAGGCGGTCTCGCGGACCCTGGCCAGGGTGGCCCGGTCCACGCAGCCCCCCGGGTCGTCGACGGCGGGCTCCTTGCCGGATGCGGCCCCCTCCCAGAGCCTCAGGTACCCGCCGAGCACCGTCAGCGTGGGGCAGTAGGTCGTGCCCTGCTCCTTCGCCAGCCGGAGGAACTCGTCGTCCACCGGCAGGTCGCCGACGCCGTGGACGAGCAGGCGCGCCCCGGCCCGGAGGGCCTCCTTGGCCTCGCGCAGGCCGGTGGCGTGGACGATGAGCGGCAGCCCCAGCCGGCGCGCCTCGTCGCCGGCGGCGCGCACCAGGGCCCCCATCGCCTCGAACGGTCGGTCCTTCACCACGATGAACCAGACCTTGACGGCCGCGGCCCCCTCGGCCGCCAGGTAGCGCACGCCCTCGCGGGCGGCCTTCTCGTCCGAGAGGTAGATGAACTGCCGCTCCGCGGGGAGGTTGAGCCAGAAGTCCCAGGTGGAGAGGAGCGGGCCCGCCGCGACCACGTGCGGCGCCAGGCCGTCGGCCTCGGCGCGGGCCGGAAGCTCCAGGGTCCACGGATAGCCCCCGACGTCGAAGACCGCGGTCACGCCGGAGCAGAGGTAGGCGCGGAAGAACGCCTCCGGGTGGCGGCGCAGGCCGGCCTCCACCTGCTCGTAGGGATGGCGGTCGCGCAGGTCCAGCGCGTCGGGCCGCCCGTCGGCCCAGCCGGTCTGGGAGAAGTGGACGTGCGCGTCCACCAGGCCCGGCGTCACCCATTTCCGCGAGGCGTCCACGACGGCAGCCCCCGCCGGAACGGGGCAGGCGGACCGCGCGCCGGCGCACTCGATCCTCCCGGCGCGGACGACGACCGCCGAGTCCTTCACCGGCGGCGCGCCGGTGCCGTCCACCAGCGTGCCGCCGACGATGGCCATCGGCGCCGGCGCGCTCCGCCCGGCGGAGGTCGCGGGTGCGGTGGCGCAGGCGATGGCCGCGGCGGCCAGGAGCAGCGACGTCCGGGGAAGGGGCATGTCTCCTCCTCGCGAGTGGGCTCCATTCACCACTCCGCCGCGGCGGGGACAAGGCGCCCATGCGGGTCGCCGGGCCTCCCGGCTGCTACGGGGAGCGGCCTCCCCAGGCGTCGAGGGCCCAGGCCGCGGTCTGGCGCACGGCGTCCTCGAGCGGCGTGGGAGCGAGGCCGAAGGCGGCACGGAAGCGCCGATCGTCCACCACGAAGTCCTCGTCCCACTGGTAGTCCATCTCGAGCACCTCGCGGAAGAGCGGGACGAAGACCGCCATCAGCGAGAGCAGCAGGCGGGGCACCCGCTCCACCGCCGGCCGCTGCCCGGCGGCGGCGGCGAGCCTGCCGGCGAGATCGCGCGTGGTGATGGCCGGCCCGGCGGGCAGCATCCAGGCGCGCCCCAGGGCCGCCTCGGGAGCCGCGCCCAGGGCGGCGATCGCGGCCGCGACGTCGGGGAGGTAGTGCCAGGTGTGGCGGGTGTCGGGGTCGGCCACCGCCTGGGCGCTCTTGCCCGCCAGCACCCTCCTCCAGAAGCGCTCCCCGAAGTAGGTGTTCACGCCCCGGGGGCCGAAGAAGTCGGACGCGCGGCCGACGACCACCCGCGCCTCTCCGTTCCGGTGCGCCTCCTGGAGGCGCCTCCAGACGCGGGCCCGGACCTCCCCCTTGCGGCTGCAGGGGGCCACCGGGCTGTCCTCGTCGAGCGGGCGGCCGCGCGGCCGCCCGAGCAGGTAGAGGTTGTCGAGGACCACCAGCCGGGCCCCGGCCTTCCCCGCCGCCCCCACCAGGCTGTCGGCGATCCGGGGAAGCTGCTCCGCCCAGAGCCGCGAGCTGTAGGGCGGGTTGGTGCAGTTGTAGACCACCGAGGCGCCGCGCGCCGCTGCCGCGGCCGCAGCCTCGTCGAGAACGTCGGCCCGGACCGCCACCACCCCCGGCGTCCCCGCCCCGGCCCCGGAGCGGCTCACGATGCGGACCTCCTGGCCGCGCGACGCGAGCAGGAGCGCCAGCGGGACGCCGACCTGGCCCGCGCCGAAGACCACGTGGAGCTCCCGCATGGCTGCCCCTCCGGCGGCCGCAGGGCCGCTCACCGTCAGTTGAGGTAGCGCGGCCTCGCCGGCCGCGGAGGGCCGGCTGCCTCTCCGCGCGCCGCCATCAGGTCCAGCCCCTGGCGGGTGAGGAGGAAGCGCACCCTGCCCTTTCCCCGCTCGGTCTCGATCTGGGCCTCGAAGGCCGGCCCGCCGATGGTGCCCAGGAGCATGTCCTTGCGGAGGTTGGTGACCCGCCCCTGCAGGAGGTCACCGGCCACCGGCGCCGTCCCGGCGTTCCGCGTGTAGAGGTCGTACGCCGCCTGGTGGAGCGTCATGGCCAGGACCGGGGTGAGGGGCACCGAGCTGAAGAGCACCGAGATGAGGAGCCAGTAGGGCGGGTCCTGCTGCGAGGCCATGCCTGCATTCTATCGCCGTCCGCAGCCGCGGGCCCGGCCGCAGGTTTGACAGGCCTCCGGGCGCGGCGTACACCGCCAGGATTCGCGATCCCGGCGGGAGCGCCCCATGCCCGAGACTGCCGCGCCCGAGACCCACAGCGATCCCCGCTTCCTCTTCTTCTCGGACCTGCTGGGCCGCCCGGTCGTCTCCGCCGACGGCCACCGCCTGGGGAGGCTCGCCGACCTGGTGGCCGCCACCGGCGAGCCCTACCCCCCGGTCGAGAGCCTGGTGGTGCGGTCCGGCCGGCGCCGGCTCCAGCTGCCCTGGTCGGCCGTCGAGCGCATGGATCCGAGCCGCATCGTGATCCGGTCCGACGCCGTGGGCGCCGAGCCGCCGGTGGCACAGGCCCCCGACCGCATCCCGCTGGCCGAGGAGATCCTCGACAGGCAGATCGTGGACGTGGAGGGCGCCAAGCTGGTCCGGGTGAACGACCTCCACTTCCTGCAGGTGAACCGGCAGCTGCGCATCGCCCACGTGGACGTGGGCTTCCGCGGGCTGGTGCGACGCCTGGGCTGGCAGCCGACGGTGGACGGGGCGGTCTCGCTCCTCCGGCCCGCCGCGCCCTACCTGAAGTCCGACCAGCTGCTCTCCTGGAAGCTGGTCCAGCCCCTCGACAGCGCGCCGGGGAGGGTCCGGCTCGAGGTGGCCCAGCGGATGCTCGCCGAGATCCACCCCGCCGACCTGGCCGAGATCATGGAGGAGCTGGACCGCGACCAGCGCCAGGTCCTGCTGGGGCGGCTCGACGTCGAGACCGCGGCCGACGCCCTGGAGGAGGCTCCGCCGGAGCTGGCGGCCCAGCTGCTCGAGGAGGTCCCCCCGGAGCGCGCCGCCGACATCCTCGAGGAGATGGCCCCCGACGAGGCCGCCGACGTCCTCTCGGAGCTCCCCGGCGACACCCGCGCCGAGCTGGTGGACGCCATGGAGGCACCCGAGGCCCGCGAGGTCGAGGAGCTGCTCGCCTACCCGGCCGACTCCGCCGGCGGCCTGATGACGCCGGACCGGATCCAGCTCCTCCCCGAGCAGACGGCGGGCGACGCCATCGACGAGATCCGCCGCCGCGCCGAGGAGGTGCCGCTGGTCTACGAGGTCTTCGTCGTGGATCCCGCCGGGCTCCTCAAGGGCATCGTCACCCTGAAGGACCTGATCCTGGCCGACCCCGGCACGCGGCTCTCGCAGCTCCTGCGCGAGGCCCCGGCGGTGGTGAAGGCCGAGGACGGCCTCCGCGACGTGGCCCTGGCCGCAGCCAAGTACAACCTGATCTCGGTGCCGGTGGTGGACGACCTCGGCGCGCTGCGCGGCATGGTGACCGTGGACGACATCCTGGCGGAGGTGGTGGATGCCCGCTGAGGAGGTGGCCGCGGTCGCGGCGCACCGCCCCGGCCGCTGGCGCGGCTTCCTCCTCTTCCTGGCGGTCCTGGGGCCGGGCCTGATCACCGCCAGCGTGGACAACGACGCCGGCGGCATCACCACCTACTCGCTGGCCGGCTCCCGCTACGGCTACGACCTGCTCTGGACGCTCATCCCCATCACCCTGGCCCTGATCGTGGTGCAGGAGATGAGCGCCCGCATGGGCGTGGTCACCGGCAAGGGCCTCGCCGACCTCATCCGCGAGAGCTTCGGCGTCAAGGTCACCTTCTGGATCTCGATGGCCCTGATCGTCGCCAACCTGGGGAACGTGATCGCCGAGTTCGCCGGGGTGGCCGCCAGCCTGCAGATCTTCGGCGTCCCCGTCTGGCTCTCGGTGCCGCCGGCCGCCGCGGCGGTCTGGCTGCTGGTGCTCCGAGGCACCTACCGCTCGGTGGAGAAGTTCTTCCTGGTGGCGAGCGCCTTCTACCTCGTGTACCCCGTCTCCCTGGCCTTCTCCCGGCCGGACTGGGGGGAGGTGGCGCAGGCCGCGGTGGTCCCGCACTTCCACGCCGACGCCCCCTTCGTGGGAATGCTCATCGGCATGGTGGGGACCACCATCGCGCCCTGGATGCAGTTCTACCTGCAGTCCGCGGTGGTGGAGAAGGGCATCAAGGTCGAGCACTACCGCTTCTCGCGGCTCGACGTCATCGCCGGCTGCGTGGTCACCGATCTGGTCGCCTTCGCCATCGTGGTGGCCTGCGGGGCCACGCTCTTCCGGGCCGGCGTGCGGGTGGAGACCGCCGGCCAGGCGGCGCTGGCGCTCGAGCCCCTGGCCGGGCGATACGCCTCCCTGCTCTTCGCCTTCGGGCTCCTCAACGCCTCCTTCTTCGCCGCGGCCATCCTCCCGCTCGCCACCGCCTACTACGTCTGCGAGGCCTTCGGCTGGGAGTCCGGCATCGACCGGAAGTACGGCGAGGCGCGCCAGTTCTACTGGCTCTACACCTCCATCCTGGTGGTGGGAGCCCTGGTGGTGCTCTGGCCGCGCCTGCCGCTGGTGCAGATCATGCTGGTCTCGCAGATCCTGAACGGCATGCTCCTGCCCTTCATCCTGGTGTTCATGCTGATCCTGGTGAACCGGGAGAAGCTCATGGGCGAGTGGCGCAACGGCCGGTTCTTCAACGCCGTCGCCTGGGGCACCACCGCCGTCATGATCGCCCTCACCCTGTGGCTGGTGGTGTCGGGCGTGCGGGAGCTCCTGGCGTGACGGCGCCGGGCGCAGGGCGCAGGGCCTTCTCGGTCTCCATCTTCGCCCGCCGGGGCGGAGAGGTGCTGCTCGTCCGCCACCGGCGCCTCGGCACCTGGCTGCCGGTGGGCGGCGAGGTGGAGCCCGGCGAGACCCCGCTCGAGGCGGCGGCCCGCGAGCTGCGCGAGGAGACCGGCCTCGAGGGGACCTTCCCGGCGGGGCTCGGGGTCGAGGGCACGCCCCCCGGCCTCATCGGCTACGAGGAGCACCCGGCCGGCTCCAAGGGCCTCCACATGAACTTCGCCTTCGTCGCCGACGTCCCCTCGCGGGAGGTCGCCCCCTGCGCGGAGTGGAGCGAGGCGCGCTGGGTGGCCGACGCCGGCGGGCTCGACTGCCCCGGGAACGTGCGGGAGCTCGTGCGCCTGGCGCTGGCGGCACCCCCGGCGCGCTAGAGGTACTTGCCGGTCAGCACCTTGAGGCGCTCGCGGACGTCCGCGGGGATGCGCGCCCTGTCCGACCAGATGCCGAGGGCCAGGGCCGACTGGCAGGTGCAGGGGGGCTTGTCGGCGAGCTGGGCCACGCCCGGGATGGCGCGCCGGATGAGCTCCAGGGCGTACTGGGTGGCCGCCTTCACGTTCCCCAGGATCTCCTCGATGAGCTTCTGCTGGTCCACGTGGGACGGGTGGGGCCGCCAGCAGTCGTAGTCGGTGGGCAGGGCCACGAGCGCGTAGCAGAGCTCCGCCTCGCGCGCCAGCTTCGCCTCGGGCATGGCCGTCATCCCGATGAGCGCTCCGCCCCAGGAGCGGTGCAGCTCGCTCTCGGCGCGGGTCGAGAACTGCGGCCCCTCCATGCAGATGTAGGTCCCGCCCTGGTGGACGCGGGTGGGGAGCCCGGTTCCGGCGCGGGCCAGCACGTTGCGGAGCGTGCCGCAGAAGGGCGAGGCGAACTCGACGTGGACGGCGAAGTCGTCGAAGAACGTGCCGGCGCGGCGGAAGGTCCTGTCGATGACCTGGTCGGGGACGACGAGGTGCCGCGGCTGGAGCTCCTCGCGCAGGCTCCCCACGGCTCCGCTGGCGACCACGTGGGTCACTCCCACCGACTTGAGCGCGTAGATGTTGGCCCGGTAGGGGACGCGCGACGGGTGGAGCAGGTGCCCCTCCCCGTGGCGCGAGAGCAGGGCCACCGGGACCCCGCCGACCTCGGTGAGGGTGACGGGGCCGGAAGGCGCCCCGAAGGGCGTCTCGACCGTCCGCACCTCGCCGGCGCCCAGCCCGCCGAGCGCCTCTCCCAGGCCGGTGCCCCCGAGAACGCCGACCATGACCCGCCCCATCTCGACCTCCGTGAGATCTACCCGCCCCGGAGTCTACCAAGGGGACCGCCGGCGGCGGAGCCGCGAAAAGGAAAAGGCCCGCCGGTGAGGCGGGCCTTCTCGAGAAGATGCGGCGGCGACCTACTCTCCCACACGGCTTCCCGTGCAGTACCATCGGCTCTGGTGGGCTTAACTTCCGTGTTCGGGATGGGAACGGGTGTGACCCCACCGAAATAGCCACCGCAAACCTTGAAAAAGATCGAGACGGCCGGAGCCGTCCGACGACCGATACGAAGGGAAGAAAGCGACCAGCGGGTTCCTCGCGGTCACAGGTCCAGCGGACCTCGACCTCGACCTCGACCGCAGCGACTGCGGCCTGAGAAAAGAATGACCAAGCCTCACGCCCGATTAGTACCGGTCAGCTGAGCGCCTCACGGCGCGTACACTCCCGGCCTATCAACCTCGTCGTCTTCGAGGGGGCTTCAGGGGCTTGCGCCCGGGAGAAGTCGTCTCGAGGTTGGCTTCCCGCTTAGATGCTTTCAGCGGTTATCCGTTCCGCACATAGCTACCCAGCGATGCCTCTGGCGAG
>DATIFE010000099.1:0-17533 GCA_035455425.1 Anaeromyxobacteraceae bacterium
CCGGCGAGGAGCGCCGCCGTCCGGCGCGTCCGGTGGCTTGCGCGACCGCCGTCAGCGAGGAGCCCCCGCACCGCGGGTTCGCGCGGGTCGAGTACCGCGATCGCGGGCGAGGACAGCGCCCGAAGGCGAGACCCCTGCGCCCGAGCCCCCGGGTCGAGCTGCCCGGGGCGCGCGCCCACATGCCTGGGTCGCAGCTACTAGAGCCCGCGCACGATCCCGGGCATGGCCTCGGCGATCCCGTCGATGACGAACTGGATGGCGATGGCCGCGAGGAGCAGGCCGGCGACGCGCTCCAGGATGTTGAGGCCGGTGCGGCCCAGGACCCGGTCCACCCGCGAGGCGCCGGCCAGGATGACGTAGGAGAGGGCCGCGGTGGCGGCGATGGAGAGGAGCACGGGGACGGCGAGCCACAGGGCCTCGGCCCGGGCCCGCCCCATGAGCACCACCACCGTGGCCATGGAGCCGGGCCCGGCCAGCAGCGGCATGGCCAGCGGGACCACGGCCGCGTCCTCCTTGGCCGCGCCCTCGGCGATCTCGCCCTCGGTGATCCGCGCCGAGGGCAGCTTGGTGCGGATCATGTCGGCGGCCGTGAGGAGCAGCATGGCCCCGCCGGCGATCTTGAAGGCCGCCAGCGTCACGCCGATGAGCTGGAACACCACCGCGCCCGCCACCGCGAAGCCGGCCAGCACCCCGCCCGACACCAGCGCTGCGCGCCGGGCGGTTTCCCGCTTGCGGGCCGCGTCCTCGCGGGCGGTCATCGCCAGGAAGAAGGGCACCGCGGCGAACGGGTCGACGACCACGAACACCGCCGAGAAGGCGACGAAGCTGAACTCGAGCAGCTCCCTCATGCCCCCCTCGCGAACCGGGAGAAGCGGATGGACCAGACCTTGCGGATGGCCTCGAGGACGATGCGCCGCGACATCTTGGAGCGCCCCACCCGCCGGTCCTCGAAGACGATGGGGATCTCGGCGATGCGGAAGCCCCTGCGGGCCGCGCGGAAGGTGAGCTCGATCTGGAAGGCGTAGCCGGAGCACTCGACCGAGGGCAGGTCCACGGCCTCCAGCACCTCGCGCCGGAAGCACTTGAAGCCGCCGGTGAGGTCCCGCACCCGGAGCCCCAGGATCAGCCGGGCGTAGAGCGACCCGCCGCGGGAGATGAGCTTGCGCCCCAGGCCCCAGTTCACCGTCCCCCCGCCCGGCACGTAGCGCGAGCCCAGGACCAGGTCGGCCCGGTCCGCCGCCGCCAGCATCGCCGGCAGGTAGCGCGGGTGGTGGGAGAAATCGCAGTCCATCTCCAGGACGAGCCCGTAGTCCCGCTCCAGCGCCCAGGCGAAGCCGGCCAGGTAGGCGCGGCCCAGCCCCTCCTTGCGCACCCGGTGCAGCACGTGCACCCGCGGCTCGCGGGCCGCGATCTCGTCGGCCAGCCTGCCCGTCCCGTCGGGCGAGTCGTCGTCGACGACCAGGATCTCGATCCCGGGCGCGGCCGCCAGGACCGCCTCGACCATGGGCCCGAGGTTCTCGCGCTCGTCGTAGGTGGGGAGGCAGACCAGGGCGCGGCGCGCGGTCATGGCTCGGCCATCCTGGCGATCTCCTCCGCCACCCGCAGCGGCGCACCCGGCTCGCCCAGGCTCCGCCGCACCTCGGAGAGGCCCTCGAGCTGCGCCCGGCGCGCCTCCGGGTCGCCGAGGAGCCTCTCCAGCTCCCTGGCCATGCGCTCCGGGCTCGCCTGGCGCTGCAGCAGCTCCGGCACGACCGTGCGCCCGGCGAGCAGGTTGACGAGCCCGAAGAAGCGGAGCCGGACCAGGAGCCGGCCCACCAGGTACGAGATCCAGGAGAGCTTGTACACCACCACCATGGGCCGGAGCATCAGCGCCGCCTCGAGGACGCTGGTGCCGCTCTTCACCAGGGCGGCGTCGCTGGCGCCCACCGCCGCATCCGCCTGCCCCGGCACCAGCGCCACCGACAGCCCGGCGTGGCCGGCGAGCCAGGGGCGCAGCACCCCCTCGTCGAGCCCGGGCGCCACCGGGACCACGAACTGGGCGTCGGGGTGGCGCCGCAGCACCAGCTCGGCGGCGGCCAGCATCGCCGGGAAGATGCGCTGCACCTCGGAGCGGCGCGAGCCGGGCACCAGGGCCACGGTGGTGCGGCCGGGCGCCAGGTGGAGCTGCTCGCGGTAGCGCTCGGCGGCCGCCGGCGGCGGCCGATCGGCGAAGGGGTGGCCGACGAAGCGCGCCGAGACGCCGGTGCCGGCGTAGAAGCGCTCCTCGAAGGGGAGGATGCAGAGCATCCGGTCCACCACCCGGGCGATGGTCCTGACCCGCCCGCGGCGCCAGGCCCAGACGGTCGGCGAGACGTAGTAGACCACCTTGACGCCCAGCTTCTTGAGGCGCTTCGCCAGCGGCAGGTTGAAGTCCGGCGAGTCGACGAGGAGCGCCACCCGCGGGCGCCGCACGGCGGCCGCGGCGGCGAGGCTCCGCATGATGCGCAGGATGGTGGGGATCCTGGGGATCACCTCGGCGAGCCCCATGACGCTGATCTCCTCGGAGCGGTGGAGGAGCTCGAGCCCCGCCGCGCCCAGGCGCGGGCCGCCCATGCCCCAGGCCTCGAGGCCGGGCCGCAGCCGGCGCAGCTCCTCCAGCGCTCGCGCCGCGTGCAGGTCGGCGCTGGCCTCCGCCGCGACGATCAGGATCGAGCCTTCCAAGGCGACCGCTTATCGCACGCTGCCCCGCGGGATGGCCAGCCCGCGGGAATGCCGGGCCGGCGCGCGCGTTCTCGCGTCGTCCGCGCGTGACGCGCGGATCCGCGCCGGGTCCAGGTGGCGCGAGGGAGCGAGACACTCCTCATGGTTGGTGCGCCACCTGGGCCCTGCCGTGCCGGCGGGGCGGCGGCCCTGGCGGGTCCCTTGACCTGAACGCGCGTTCCGTTAGGAATGCGCCGTGCGCCCCGCTCCCATCCGGAACCCGCCCAACCCCTGGCTCTCCTCCGACGTGGAGTGGCTCGAGCCGGAGCCGGCCCGGCTCGAGGTCTACCAGGACGCCACGCGGGAGATCCTGTCCCGCAACGACAGCCCCGACATCCCCTTCACCTGGAGCCTCAACCCGTACCGCGGCTGCGGGCACGGCTGCGCCTACTGCTACGCCCGCCCCACCCACGAGTACCTGGGCTTCGGCGCCGGCACCGACTTCGAGACCCGCATCGCGGTGAAGCCGCGCGCGGCCGAGCTCCTGCGCGCCGCCTTCGACCGGCCGGGGTGGAAGGGGGAGCGGGTGGCCTTCTCCGGCGTCACCGACTGCTACCAGCCCCTGGAGGCCAGCTGGCGGCTGACCCGCGCCTGCCTGGAGGTGTGCGCCGAGTACCGGAACCCGGTTTCGATCATCACCAAGGCGCCGCTGGTGGAGCGCGACCTGGACCTGCTCTCGCGCCTGGCCCGCGAGGCCGGCGCCAGCGTGGTGCTCTCCCTCCCCTTCCTCGACCGGGAGCACGCCCGGGCGCTGGAGCCGGGCGCCGCGGCGCCGGAGCGGCGGCTGGAGACGCTGCGGCGGGTCGCGGCCGCGGGAATCCCCTGCGGCGTGATGCTGGCCCCGGTGATCCCCGGGCTCAACGACGAGGAGATCCCGCGCATCCTCGAGGCGGCGCGCCAGGCCGGCGCCACCCGCGCCGGCTGGCTCCTCCTCAAGCTCCCCGGCTCGACGAAGGCGGTCTTCGGGGAGCGGCTGCGGGCGGCGCTGCCGGAGCGCGCCGAGCGCGTGCTGCACCGCATCCGCGAGACCCGCGGCGGCGCCCTCGACGACGCCCGCTTCGGCCTGCGCATGCGCGGCGAGGGTCCCTACGCCCGCGCCCTCGACGACCTCTTCCAGGCCGTGGCGGGCCGGCTCGGCTACTCGCAGGGCCGCGAGGAGGAGCCCGGCCCGGCCACCTTCCGGCGGCCCCTGCGAGGACAGCTGCCGCTGCTCTAGGATGAGGGCCCGGCGGGAACCCCTCCGGGGCGGGTGGGCTCCCATCGGGTTAGGAAGAGGTGCCCATGCAGCCGACCGCCGCCGCTCCCGCCGCCTCCCCCGCTCCCCCGCCGCCCCGCGACCCGGTCTGCGGGATGCTCGTCGACCCCGAGAAGCCCGCCGGGGGCACCGTCGAGCGCGGCCGGTACCGCTACCACTTCTGCAGCCCCGCCTGCCGCGACCGGTTCCTGGCCGCGCCCGAGCGCTTCATCGCCATCGACCCCGTCTGCGGCATGGAGGTGAACCCGAAGTCTCCCCGGGGAGGCTCGTGGGAGTGGAAGGGACGGACCTTCCACTTCTGCAGCATGAAGTGCCTGGCCAGGTTCCAGGGCGACCCCGAGGGTCACCTGGCGCGGGGGCCGGGCGGGATGCCCAGGGCGGAGCCGCCGCCCGCCGCCCCGCCGGGCGGCAAGGTGGTCTGGGTCTGCCCCATGGACCCGGAGGTCCGCGAGAGCGAGCCCGTCCCCTGCCCCATCTGCGGAATGGCGCTCGAGCCGCTGGTCGAGGGGGGAATGCCCTCGGCCGAGGAGCCGAAGAACCCCGAGCTCGCCGGCATGACGCGCCGCCTGTGGTGGGGGCTGGCGCCGTCGCTGCTGGTGCTGCTCCTCGCCATGAGCCACTGGCTGCCGATGGCCTTCACGGCCGACCACCTGCTCGGCTGGCGCTGGAACGCGCTCCTGCAGCTGGCGCTCTCCGCTCCGGTGGTGCTGTGGGGCGGCTGGCCCTTCTTCGAGCGCGCCTGGCTCAGCTTCCGGACCCGCCACCTCAACATGTTCACCCTCATCGGCCTCGGCACCGCCGCCGCCTTCGCCTTCAGCGCGCTGGCGGCGGTGCTCCCGGTCTCGGTGTGGCCCGCGGCCTTCCTGGGGCCGCACGGCCAGCCGCCGGTGTACTTCGAGTCGGCGGCGGTGATCGTGGAGCTGGTGCTCCTGGGCCAGGTGCTGGAGCTGCGGGCCCGGGCCCGGGTCTCGGGCGCCATCCGGGCGCTCCTCCGCCTCGCCCCCCGGACCGCCCGCCGCGTCGAGGGCGGCGGCGCCGAGCGGGACGTCCCCGTCGAGGAGGTGAGGCCCGGCGACCTGCTGCGGGTGCGGCCCGGCGAGAAGGTGCCGGTGGACGGCGTGCTGGTCTCGGGCTCGAGCAGCCTCGACGAGTCGATGGTCACCGGCGAGCCGGTGCCGGTGGAGAAGCGCGAGGGCGACCGGGTCACCGGCGCCACCGTCAACGGCACCGGCAGCTTCGTCATGCGCGCCGAGCGCGTCGGCGCGGACACGCTGCTGGCGCACATCGTCAAGATGGTCTCCGACGCCCAGCGCAGCCGCGCCCCCATCCAGCGGCTGGCCGACGTGGTGTCGGGGTGGTTCGTCCCCGGCGTGGTCGCGGCCGCGGCCCTGTCCTTCGCCGCCTGGGCGCTGTGGGGGCCCGAGCCGCGCCTGGCTTACGCGCTGGTGAACGCGGTGGCGGTGCTGATCATCGCCTGCCCCTGCGCCCTGGGCCTCGCCACTCCCATGGCCATCATGGTCGGGACCGGCCGCGGCGCCACCGCGGGCGTGCTGGTGCGGAACGCCGAGGCGCTGGAGCGCTTCGAGAAGGTGGACCTGCTGCTGGTGGACAAGACCGGAACGCTCACCGAGGGGAGGCCGCGCCTCGGCCGGGTGGTGGCCCGGGGCCCGGTGGGGGAGCCGGAGCTCCTGAGGCTCGCCGCCAGCCTGGAGCGGGCGAGCGAGCACCCGCTGGCGGCGGCCATCGTCGCCGGGGCGAGGGCGCGCGGCCTCTCGCTCGCCGAGGTCGAGGGCTTCGAGGCCCGGCCCGGCCTGGGCGTGGCCGGGTCGGTCGAGGGGAGGCGCGTGGCGCTGGGGAGCCCGGCCCTGCTGGCCGCGCTCTCGGTCGACGCCGGCGATCTCCCCGGCGAGGCCGAGCGGCTCCGCGCCGAGGGCGGCACGGTGGTCCTCCTGGCCGTCGACGGCCGCCCCGCCGGGCTCCTCGAGGTGGTGGACCCGGTGAAGCCGCAGGCAGCCGAGGCGCTGCGGGCGCTGCGCGCCGAGGGGGTGCGGGTGGTGATGGTCACCGGCGACGCCCGCACCACCGCGCTGGCGGTGGCGCGCCGGCTCGGCCTCTCGGACGCCGAGGTCGAGGCCGAGGTGCTGCCGGCGGAGAAGGCGGCCCATGTGGCCCGCCACCGCAGCCTGGGCCGCCGCGTGGCCTTCGCCGGCGACGGCATCAACGACGCCCCCGCGCTGGCGGCGGCCGACGTGGGCGTGGCCATGGGCACCGGCACCGACGTGGCCATCGAGAGCGCGGGCATCGCGCTGGTGAAGGGCGACCTGATGGGCATCGTCCGCGCCCGGCGTCTCTCGCGCGCCACGATGCGCAACATCCGCCAGAACCTGTTCTGGGCCTTCGGCTACAACGCGCTCGGCGTTCCCGTCGCCGCCGGGGTCCTCTATCCGTTCCTGGGCCTCCTGCTCTCGCCCATGATCGCCAGCGCCGCCATGAGCTTCAGCTCGGTGACGGTGATCGCGAACGCGCTCCGGCTCCGGCGGGCGCGGCTCTCCTGAACGGCGCGCCTCCCCGCCCGGGTGGGGCGCCAGGCTCGCCCCCTCCCCGGCCTTCCGGTATCGTCGCCCGAATTTTTTCGCGCCGCTGCCGCGGCGCGGCGCTCAGGGTGAGCCATGGCGATCCCGCACCTCTCCGAGGAGCAGCTGCGCACCTGGTCCCTGGAGCAGAAGGACCGCTGGTGGCTCGAGAACGTCTACCGGGGAGACATGCCGCAGCTCACGCTGCGCTCGGCGCTCACGGGCGTGGTCCTGGGCGCCATCCTCAGCGTCACCAACCTCTACGTCGGCATCCGCACCGGCTGGTCGCTGGGCGTGGGCATCACCTCGGTGATCCTGGCCTTCGCGGCCTTCAAGCTGCTCCACCGCGTCGGAGTGGGCCGCGACCTGACCATCCTCGAGAACAACGCCTCGCAGTCGATCGCCACCGCGGCCGGGTACATGGTCACGCCGCTCAGCTCCTCGCTCCCGGCCTACATGCTGATCACGGGGCACGTCCTCCCGCCCTGGCAGGTGATCCCCTGGATCATCGCCATCGCCCTCCTCGGCGTCCTCTACGCCTTCCCGCTCAAGAAGCGGTTCGTCAACGAGGAGCAGCTCCCCTTCCCCGAGGGCTACGCCGCCGGGGTGGTCATGGACGGCATCCACACCGGGACCGGCGCCGAGGGGCTGCTCAAGGCCCGGATCCTGGGAGCCGGGGCGGCCCTCTCGGCGCTCATCCAGGTGCTGCGCTCGGAGAAGGTGCTGCACGCCCTGCGGGTCCCCTTCCTGGCGATCCCGGAGTACTGGGACGCGTTCGTCTACCGCTTCTTCACCCCGCGGCTGGCGGGCATCCCGCTCCAGGACCTCAACTTCCGCATCGACTCCTCCATCGTGCTCCTGGGCACGGGCGGCCTCATGGGCGTGAAGGCCGGCGCGTCCCTGCTCGTGGGCGGCGTCGTGAACTACCTGGTGCTCGCCCCCTGGATGATGCGGCAGGGCGTCATCGACGGCGTCGGGTTCCGGAGCATCACCAAGTGGTCGCTGTGGTGGGGGGTGGCGATGATGACGACCTCGTCGCTCTTCTCCTTCTTCTCGAAGCCGGCGCTGCTGGCGAGCTCGTTCCGGGGGATGCTGGGGCGCAGGGGCCAGGAAGACGTGCTGGCGCACGTCGAGCTGCCCCTCCGCGTCTCGGCGGTGGGGGTTCCGCTCCTCGGCGCCCTGGTCGTCGCCATGGCCTCCTGGTTCTTCGGCGTCCACTGGTGGATGGGCGCGCTCGCCGTCCCCATGGTGTTCTTCTTCTCGGTCATCGCGGTGAACTCGACCGGGCTCACCGCCATCACGCCCATCGGGGCCATGGGGAAGCTGACGCAGCTCGCCTACGGGGCCATCGCCCCGGGAAACATGACCACCAACGTGGCGACGGCCAGCATCACCGCCGAGGTGGTGTCGAACGCCAGCAACCTGCTCATGGACATCAAGCCGGGCTACATGCTGGGGGCCAAGCCCCGCCAGCAGGCCATGGGGCACGTGCTCGGCATCCTGGCGGGCGCCTTCGCGGTGGTGCCGGTGTACTACCTGCTCATGGGCTCGGACACGTCGCGGCTCGCCACCGACGCGCTCCCCCTGCCCGCGGCCCAGGTCTGGCGCGCCGTCGCCGAGCTCCTGGCCAAGGGCCTGTCGTCGATCCACCCCACCGCGCGCTGGGGCGTGGTCGTGGGCGGCCTGCTGGGCATCGCCATGGAGTGGGCCAACCTGCGCACCCGGGGGAGGTTCCCGCTCTCCGGGGTGGGCATGGGCCTGGCCACGGTGGTGACCTTCCCCGACGTGATCTCGATGTCGGCGGGCGCGATCCTCTTCTGGTTCCTGGGCAGGCGCCTCGCCGACCCGGCGCGGCCGGCCCACCGCGTCCTGGTCGCCAACCGGGAGACGCTCTGCGCCGGCATCATCGCCGGCGGATCGCTCATCGGCATCATCCTCATGGTGCTGGAGAACCTGGTGCTGTAGCGCCGGCGGGCGCGTCAGGTCTGGTCCTTGCCCATCCACGGCCGGGCGGGCGGCGCCTCCCAGGCCGCCAGCAGGTCGAGGAGCGGCTCCGGGTCGCGCTCCACCAGCAGCAGGGCGCGGTGCTCCGGCCGGAGGAAGCCCGACTCCACCGCGTGGTCCAGGAAGGCCACCAGCGGGCGCCAGTAGCCGGCCACGTCCAGGAGCCCCACCGGCTTCTGGTGGATGCCGAGCTGGGCCCAGGTGAGGATCTCGGTCGTCTCCTCGAGCGTGCCCATGCCGCCGGGCAGCGCCACGAAGGCGTCGGAGAGCTCCGCCATGGTCGCCTTGCGCTCGTGCATCGACCCCACCACCCGGAGCTCGGCGAGCCCCTGGTGGCCGAGCTCGCGCTGCTCCAGGCCGCGCGGGATGACCCCGACGGCCTGGCCCCCCTCGGCGATCACGGCGTCGGCCAGGGCCCCCATGAGCCCGACGTGGCCGCCGCCGAAGACCAGCCCCAGGCCGCGGCGCACCAGCACCTGGCCCAGCGCCACCGCCGCCCGGCGGTAGGCCGGGTTGGTGCCGGCCGAGGAGCCGCAGAAGACGCACACTCGCCTGATCACCATGGCGCCGCCGCTCCGGGCGCGTCTCGACGCGACGCGGCAATCCACCACCAATGGACAGAATTTCCCGGATCTCGGAAAAAGGGCTTGACCATTTGGGCTGTCCCTCGCTTTTATCCGCCCACACCCGGCACCCGCAGACGCACCGCGCACCCCGATGCCGGTTCCAGGGGAGGCTTCTACTCGATGAGCGTCGCCACCAAGAGCATGACCGCGCCGCCGAGCCCGTCTCGGCTGAGCATTCTCTGGGCGAGCAGCGTCGGCAAGAAGGCGCTGATGGCCGTCACCGGCATCCTGCTCTCCCTCTTCGTCCTCGGCCACCTGCTGGGGAACCTCCAGATCTACATGGGCCGGGACTCGACGGGCGCCTACCTCATCAACAAGTACGCCGAGTTCCTGCAGAAGAGCACCGGCCTCCTCTGGGCCACCCGGATCGTCCTCCTGGTCTCGGTGCTGGTGCACGCCGTCGCCGGGATCCAGCTCTACCTGGCCAAGCAGTCGGCGCGCCCCATCCCGTACCAGCAGAAGACCAACGTCAATTCCACCACCGCCTCCCGGACGATGATCTGGAGCGGGGTGCTGATCCTCTTCTTCGTGGTCTACCACCTGCTCCACTTCACCACCGGCACCGTGCACCCGGACTTCGTCCAGGGCGACGTCTTCCACAACGTCACCGTCGGCTTCCGGCAGGGCGGCGCGGTGGTGGCCTACCTGGTCGCCATGGTGGCCCTGGGCTTCCACCTGCGCCACGGGCTCTACAGCCTGTTCCAGTCGCTGGGCGCCGGGAACCCGGCCATCTCCAAGAACGTCTTCAACTGGGCGGCGGTCGTGGCCACGCTGATCGCGCTCGCCAACATCTCTTTCCCGCTGGCGGTCCTGGCGGGCCTGGTGAGGGGCTGACCGACATGGCGCTCAACTCTGGCATTCCCTCGGGCCCGCTCGACAAGAAGTGGTCGACGGCCAAGAAGGAGATGAAGCTCGTCAACCCGGCCAACAAGCGGAAGTACACCGTCATCGTGGTGGGCACGGGCCTGGCGGGCGCCTCCTGCTCCGCGTCGCTCGGCGAGATGGGCTACAACGTCCTCTCCTTCTGCTTCCAGGACACGCCCCGCCGCGCCCACTCCATCGCCGCCCAGGGCGGCATCAACGCCGCCAAGAACTACCAGAACGACGGCGACTCGGTGTACCGGCTCTTCTACGACACCATCAAGGGCGGCGACTTCCGCGCCCGCGAGGCCAACGTCTACCGGCTGGCGGAGATCTCGGCCAACATCATCGATCAGTGCACCGCCCAGGGCGTCCCCTTCGCCCGCGAGTACGGCGGCACGCTGGCCAACCGCTCCTTCGGCGGCGCCCAGGTGTCCCGCACCTTCTACGCCCGCGGCCAGACCGGCCAGCAGCTGCTCCTCGGCGCCTACTCGGCGCTGGCGCGCCAGATCGCGGCCGGGACGGTGAAGCACCGCTCCCGCACCGAGATGCTGGAGCTCATCGTGGTCGACGGCGCCGCCCGCGGCATCGTCACCCGCGACCTGGTCACCGGGAAGATCGAGTCCTTCGTGGCCGACGCGGTGGTGCTGGCCACCGGCGGCTACGGCAACGTCTTCTACCTCTCCACCAACGCCAAGGGCTCGAACGCCATGGCCATCTGGCGCGCCCACCGCAAGGGCGCCTTCATGGCCAACCCCTGCTACACCCAGATCCACCCCACCTGCATCCCGAAGTCGGGCGACTACCAGTCGAAGCTGACGCTGATGTCCGAGTCGCTGCGCAACGACGGGCGCATCTGGGTGCCGAAGAAGAAGGGGGACAAGCGGTCGCCGGACCAGATCCCCGAGGACGAGCGCGACTACTACCTGGAGCGCATCTACCCCTCCTACGGCAACCTGGCCCCGCGCGACGTCTCCTCGCGGCAGGCGAAGTACCGCTGCGACGAGGGGCTGGGCGTCGGCCCCAGCGGCCTGGGCGTGTACCTGGACTTCACCCAGTCCATGCAGCGCCTGGGGCAGAAGGTCATCGCCGAGCGCTACGGCAACCTCTTCGAGATGTACGAGAAGATCACCGGGGAGAACCCGTACCGCGTGCCCATGCGGATCTACCCGGCCGTCCACTACGCCATGGGCGGGCTGTGGGTCGACTACAACCTCATGAGCAACCTCCCCGGCCTGTTCGTCCTCGGGGAGGCCAACTTCTCCGACCACGGGGCCAACCGCCTGGGCGCCTCGGCCCTGATGCAGGGCCTGGGCGACGGCTACTTCGTCATCCCCTACACCATCGGCGACTACCTGGCCCGTGCGGGCCGCCCCAAGGTGGACGCCGGGCACGCCGCCGTGAAGGACGCGGAGAAGGAGGCCCGGGGCCGGACCGAGAAGCTCCTGGGCATCAACGGCAAGCGCTCGGTGGACTCGTTCCACCGCGAGCTCGGGAACCTCCTGTGGGAGAACGTGGGCATGGCCCGGAGCAAGGAGTCGCTCGAGGTCGCGCTGAAGCGCATCCCCGAGATCCGCGCCGAGTTCTGGAAGGACCTGCGGGTCCTGGGCTCGGGATCGGAGGTCAACCAGGAGCTGGAGAAGGCCGGCCGCGTGGCCGACTTCTTCGAGTTCGCCGAGCTGCTCGCCTGGGACGCGCTGCAGCGCAACGAGTCCTGCGGCGGGCACTTCCGCGTCGAGTACCAGACGCCGGACGGCGAGGCGCAGCGCAACGACGCGGAGTATGCCTACGTCGCCGCCTGGGAGTGGAAGGGCGAGGGGCAGAGGCAGGTGCTGAACAAGGAGCCGCTCGTCTACGAGAACATCCAGCTGGCCACCCGGAGCTACAAGTGAAACTGACCCTCGACATCTGGAGGCAGAAGGGCGCCGCGGGCCCTGGGCGCTTCGAGACCTACTCGGTCGAAGCCAACGAGCACATGTCGTTCCTGGAGATGCTCGACGTCCTCAACCAGGACCTCATCTCCCAGGGCAAGGAGCCGGTGGCCTTCGACTCCGACTGCCGGGAGGGCATCTGCGGGATGTGCGGCTTCGTGGTCAACGGCGTGCCGCACGGCCCCGACAACAACACCACCATCTGCCAGACGCACATGCGCCACTTCCGCGACGGCGAGAGGCTCCGCCTCGAGCCCTGGCGCGCCGCGGCCTTCCCGGTCCTCAAGGACCTGGTGGTGGATCGCTCCGCCTTCGACCGGATCATCCAGGCGGGCGGCTTCATCTCGGTGCGCACCGGCTCGGCCGTGGACGGGAACTCCATCCTGGTTCCCAAGAACGACGCCGACCGGGCCATGACCGCCGCGGCCTGCATCGGCTGCGGCGCCTGCGTCGCCGCCTGCCCCAACGCGGCCGCCGCCCTCTTCACCGGCGCCAAGATCACGCACCTGGGCCTGCTGCCCCAGGGCGCCCCCGAGCGGATCGACCGGGCCCTCAACATGGTGGCGCAGGCGGCCAAGGAGGGCTTCGGCCACTGCACCACCATCGGGGAGTGCGAGGCGGTCTGCCCCGCCAAGATCAAGCTCGAGGTGATCGCCCGCATGAACGGCGACTTCATCCGCGGCGTGTTCAAGAAGCGCGAGGAGGAGGCCGTCGCCGGCGGCGCCTAGGCGCACCTCCCCCCTGGCGGGATCCGGCGGGCGCCGCGGGAATCCGCGGCGCCCGTCCTCGTCTTCGCCCCCCGGCGGGAGCGAACCCCCCGGCGCCCCCGTGGCTCCCACGGGCCATGAAGACCCTGCTCGCCGTCGCCTCCCTGTCCCTCGCCGCCCCCGCCCTCGCGACCGAGGCCCGTCCGGCGGCGGCCGCCGTCGCCGCCCCGGCACCCGGCCTGGTCGACGTCCAGACGGCCCGCGCCCTCGCCGCCGGCGGGATCCGGGTGGTGGACGTCCGCACGCCCGCCGAGTTCGCCGCCGGCCACGTTCCCGGCGCGGTCAACATCCCCTTCGACGAGATGGAGCGCCGCCACGCCGAGGTCGGCCCGCCCACCACCCCGGTGCTGATCTACTGCCGCACCGGGCGGCGCAGCGGCATCGCGGCCCAGGTCCTGCGCGCCCGGGGATTCGACCGGGTCTACGACTTCCAGGCCTGGGACCTGTGGGTCCGGTCCGAGCCGAGCCGGTAGCCGGCCCCCTTCAGTAGACCCGCGCCACCTCGGCCCCGGAGAAGTAGGCGCGGAGGATCTCGCGGTATCCCTGTCCCGCCTCGGCGCGGCCGATGGCGCCCCACTGGCACATCCCGGCGCCGTGGCCCCAGCCGCCGCCCCGGAGGAGCCAGCCCGTTCCCTCCCGCTCGACGACGAACATGGCCGACGGCAGGTTCCCCAGGAGCCGCCGGATGCGCAGCTCCCCCTGCACCACCGCGGCCCCCGACGCGCCGACGACGCGCAGCTCCCGGGCCCGCCCGGAGACGCCGCGGGAGGGGATGACCAGCTCCCGGACCGCGCCCACCCCGAGCGGCGCCAGCGCCGCGTCGAGCTCGGCGGCGCCGAGGTGCCGCTCCCAGCGCCACCGGTCCTTCCTCACCCCGGTGGCCAGCGCGCACCAGGCCGGCGGCGACGCCTCCAGGAAGCTCCGCAGCCGCCCCTCGGCCGAGAGCCCCCCGGCCCACCGGGCCGCGGCCTGCGGGGGCAGGTCCGGGCGCCCGCGCAGGCTCGGGTCGGGGAGGCCGCCCCACACCGCGTCGTTGTCCTCGCCGTAGCCGCCGCACAGGGCCGAGTAGACCCCGTCCACCAGCGCCCGGTCCCGCCGGCCGAAGAGTGCCTCGCCCCGCGTCTCGCGCACCGCCGCGTCCGTGGCCGGGTTGTGCGCGTTCTCCCCCCGGTACGCCTGGCAGTGGACCTCGGAGCAGAGC
Organism: Anaeromyxobacteraceae bacterium; assembly: GCA_035455425.1. Taxonomy (GTDB): domain Bacteria; phylum Myxococcota; class Myxococcia; order Myxococcales; family Anaeromyxobacteraceae; genus JACRMN01. The sequence continues at coordinate 13,958 of DATIFE010000099.1, forward strand.
ACGAAGGGGTCGGTGAGGTGCCGGGTCCCGATCTGCGCCAGGACGTTGGAGCGGGCCGTCACCGCCTGCGCCTTGAGCGCCTCGCGCGGGGAGCCGGCCGGCATCTCGCTCGGCACCAGGCCGCGGAGCAGGTCCTCGAGCGGCAGCGCGTCCACCGCCGCGAGCCGCCCGGAGGCGTCGAGCGTGACCAGCAGCTTCCCCCCGAAGGTCCGGTCCTCGACGCCGCGGGGGACGAGCCCCCCGCCGCTCTCCACCCGCAGGAGCTCGAAGCCCTGCTCCCCCGAGACCTCCAGCGAGAGCAGCGAGTCGCCCAGGGCCAGCCGGACGCCGCCGGCGTCGAGCAGCTCCAGCTCCCCCCGCGGGCGGCTCACCAGCTCGCCGAAGAGCGCCGGCCGGGTGCCGTCGCGCGCCAGGATCCGCTCGGCCAGGTCGCGGGCCCAGGCCTCGCTGCCGTCGCCGTCCGCGAGCAGCAGGACCTTCCGGTTGTCGATGACCCGGCCGGCGATCCCGTAGACCCCGCCCACCATCCGCTGCCGGATCCTCACGCCGCGCGCTTCCCAGCCGCGGAGCGCGGCCTCGATCCCGGCCCGGTCGACCTGCGGCAGCTCGGCCAGCACCGGGTAGCGGGCCACCGCCGCCGGCAACGCCTCCCGGGCGCGGACCCGGAAGAGCTCGCCGGCGGGGAGCTGGAGCACCGCGCCGCCGCGCGCCCGCAGCCGCGCCTGGCCCCGCGGGCGGAAGGCGATCTCCTGCTGCCCCTCCATGAGCCCGATGGCGACGAGCGGCTCTCCGCCGGCGGCGAAGTTGAGCCGGTGGCTCCAGAGCAGGTCCAGCGGATCGGCGGGCTCGGAGCGGATCGGCGGCTGCAGGGACTCGGGAAGGGGGAGCGGCTCGGGGATCGGCCCCGGCGCCGGGCCCACCGCCCGGGCGCCGCCGAGGAGGAGCAGGGCCGCGGAAACGAGCGCCGCCCTCACTTGGCCAGGCGGGCCGCCTTCTCGGCCGCGATCCGCTCGACGATCTCCCGGGCCCGCTCCACCCCCTCGGGCCCGTAGGCCATCTGGGCCGCGGCGTCGAGGAGCGCGGCCCGCTCGCCCTCCTCGCGCTCCCGGAGCCGGTCCACCATGTTCCCCGCGTCCTCGGCCAGGCCGGTGAGCAGGTCTCCCTGGCGGAGCTTGCGCGGCCGCCGCAGCGTCCCCTCGCCCACCTGGCGGCAGGTGCGGCCCACCACCAGCGCGGGTCCCGCCACCTTGTGCGTCACCACGACCGTGAAGACCAGCAGGCAGATCAGCAGGGCCGCCAGGCCCGCGCCGAGCCAGATCATCCGCACCCGGTCCTCGCTGGCGAGCATCTGGGCGATGCTCTGGTCGGCCAGCGGGTCGCCCAGCGCCACCAGGCGGCTCGCCTCGCGATACGAGAGCCACAGCCGCCAGCCGAAGAAGGCCGAGAGCGCGGCGGCCACGACCCCGAGGTAGGTGGCGAAGCGCAGCTGCATCCGGGCGTCGAGCAGGTAGTTGCGCATGCTCCGGTGATAGGCCGCGGGCTCCTCCCCCGGGGGCAACGGGTGCTCTGCCGTGTGGTCGTTCATGTGCCCTCCTCTCACCGCAGCCGCGCGGCGAGGTCCTCCGAGAGGCTCAGGGCCGCCGCGTCGAGTGCGCGGGCCGCGAGCTGTGCGGAGCCGATCGAGCCGCCGGTGGCGCGCAGCCGCGCCCCTCCCTCGACCATGGCCGCCATCTTCCCCTGCGAGTCCACCGCCACCACCGAGGCCTTGACCGCGATGATGGTCCTCCCGCCGGCGCTGGAGATCTCGAGCTCCAGCACCGACGGCTTCAGCCGGTAGCCGGCCGGCTCCGTGGCCCCCACCACCGCGAACCCCTGCCGGCGCAGGTGCCGGGTGAGCGAGTCCTTGAGAGCGGCCCGCGCCGCCGCGTCGCCGGCCCTCCCCTGCGGGTCGTCGAGGGCCACCGCGCGGCTGTTGGCGGCCAGCAGCTCGGCGAGCGCCCGCTGGGCCGCGGCCCGCACGGCGCCATCGGGGTCGGCGCGGCTGGCGGCCTCGAGCGGCTCCTTGCCGGCGATGTCGCCGAGCCGCACCAGGGCGGACGCGGCGGCGATGCGCACCGCCGGGGACTCGTCGGAGGCCAGGGCCTGGGTCAGCGCCGGCACCGCCTCGCGCGCGCCGCGCTGGCCCAGCACCAGCGCCGCCTGGGTGCGCACCTTGAGCGAGGAGTCGGACCGGAGGGCGTCCAGCGCCCGCTCCACCAGCGGATCGGTGGCGCTCGCCGGGAAGGCGGCGGCGAGCATCGCCAGGCGGAGGACGCCCCGGAGGTCCATCTGGAGACGAGTCTACCCCGGCCCCGCCCCCGGCGAGGCGGCGGCCCTGAAGAGGGCGTGCAGCCGGGCGGCGACCGGGCCGGGGACGCCGCGGCCGACGCGCCTGTCCCCGAGCGAGGTGACGGGCAGCACCTCCCGGGTCGTCGAGGTGAGGAAGATCTCGTCGGCCTCCTCCAGGTCGCCGCGGGTGAGCTCGCGCTCGGACGTCGGCAGGCCCGCCTCCCGGGCCAGCGACAGCACCAGGGCCCGGGTCACGCCCGGCAGGATGCCGGCGGACACCGGGGGCGTCTCGACCCGCCCCTCCTTCACCCGGAAGACGTTGGAGGAGGATCCCTCGGTGATCCGGCCGGCGGCGTCCTGGAAGAGCGCCTCGTGGGCCCCGGCGGCCTCGGCCTCGCGCGCGGCCAGCGCCTCGGCCAGGTGCCCGCCGGTCTTCGCCAGGGGATCGGCGCGCGGCACCCGGGCCGGAACGGTGACGCAGGCGACGCCCTGGCGGTAGGCGGCGGCGGGGGGGCCCCGGAGCGGCACGGCGGCGACGATGACGTGGGGCCCCGGCGGCACGCCGAGGTCCCGCGCCTCCGCGGCCGCGCCCCGGGTCACGACCACGCGCACGCTGCGCTGGCCCCGGTTCCAGGGCGCGGCCTCCGGGTCCTCCGCGTCGCCGCCCCGCGAGGCGGCGATGGTGCGCGCGATCTCGGCGGCCAGGCGCTCCGGCCCCCAGGGAAGGTCGAGGCCGATGCGGTCCGCGGACCGGGCCAGGCGCGCCAGGTGCTCCGGCAGCCGGAACGGCGCGAGCCCGTAGGTGCGGAGCACCTCGTAGACCTGGTCGCCGGCGAGGAAGCCACGGTCGAAGATCGAGACGCGCGCCTCGGCGGCCGGGACCAGCTCTCCGTCCATGTCGACGATGGCGGGCATGCGAGGCGGCGCGAATTCTTGACGGCGATCCTGACGGCGATATCTATCGAAAGCAATGGAAGCCCGCATCGAGTGTACCCATTGCCGCGTGCTCATGACCTCCTGGGCGGCGCCCGGGAGCACGGTCCGTTACTGGCAGTGCCCGTTCTGCGGCCACACCCACTCCTCCGCCTACGGCGAGGTCTTCCGGAGCGGCGCCGGCGCGCGGGTCGTGGCCCGCGGGCCCGCGGCTCCCGGCGCGCCGACGCCCGCGGCCGATCCGGACTGGGCGCTGCTCCGGGCCCGGGCCGTGCGGTGGTTCGCCCGCCTGGAGGCCGAGGGCCGGCCGGCGCC
>DATIFE010000100.1:0-12926 GCA_035455425.1 Anaeromyxobacteraceae bacterium
CGGCCGCCGCTCGCCAGCGCGCGCGGGGTGCAGCATACTTCCGCCTCATGCCGAAGCGCCGCGCCCCCGAGCCGCCGCCCGAGACCATCCTCGCCCACCTCGGCGGCCGCGTCCGCGCGCGCCGGGGGACGCTGGGCTGGACGCTGGCGGAGCTCGCCGCGCGCTGCGGCATCTCGCAGCGATTCCTCTCCGACGTCGAGGCCGGCCGGGCCAACATCTCGGTGATGAACCTGCAGGCGCTGGGGCGCGCCATCGGCACCGACGCCTCGGAGCTGCTCGCCGGCGGCGACGCCGCCGACCGCCGCGGGTGCATCGCCCTGCTCGGGTTCCGCGGCGCCGGCAAGTCCACCGTCGGCCCGCGCCTGGCCTCGCGCCTGCAGCGGCCCTTCTTCGAGCTCGACGGCCTGATCGAGGCCGAGGCCGGGCTGTCGCTGGGGGAGATCTTCGCGGTCCACGGGGAGCGCTGGTACCGGCGGCTCGAGCTCCAGATCCTGCGCCGCTTCCTCGACCAGCACGACCGGGCGGTATTCGCCACCGGCGGCGGCATCGTCACCGACTCCGACGCCTTCGACATGCTCCTGCAGCGGTGCACCTCGGTGTGGCTCAAGGCGCGCGCCGCCGACCACCTCGACCGGGTGCTGAAGCAGGGGGACACCCGGCCCACCGCGGGGCGCCTCCACGCCATGGCCGACCTGCGGGCGCTGCTCGCCGAGCGCGAGCCGCTCTACTCCCGGGCCGACCTCACCGTCGACACCAGCGGGCTCGGCATCGCCCAGGGCGTGGACGCGCTGGTGCAGCAGATCCGGCACCTCGAGGCCCGGCGGGCCTGAGCGCCGCCGGATGCCGGCCCCCGGGGGATTCCTCCCTTCCGGGCGCGGCAGCGGGTCGCAGCGCCTTCTCGCCGCCGCCCGGGCCAGGCCCTCCTCCGAGGGCGTGACGGAATGACCGTTGGCGCGCCCCTCCGGGAGGTCCAGCATGCGTCGCGGTGCATGTCCACCAGGGGTGTGCGACCGGGGCGCTTGCGGCGCACCGGGGAGGAGGCGGCCCGTTGGAACGCGGTTGGAGGTAACTCCCATGTCCGAGCGTGAGCGCAGTGGCCTTTCGCAGGAGACACCGGCAGGCAATCCCATCCAGTCGACGAGCCGGCGGGCCTTCCTCAAGGGCGTGGCCGGGGCGGGCGCGGCGGTCTCGCTGGTCAGGGTCGCGCGCGCCGAGGGGGAGCTCGGCTTCTGGGGGAAGGACCTGTCCAACGAGAAGCTGACGGAGATGTACACCACCATCTGCCGCATCCGCTGGCACGAGCGGACGATGGCCGACAAGATGCTGACCGACCCCAAGTACCGCGGCTACGACCACTTCTACGCGGGCCAGGAGGCGGTGGCCGTGGGGGTCTGCTCCGCCCTGCGCAACAAGGGCTCCTTCGACGAGGTCGACCTGGTGTACAGCACCCACCGGCCGACCGGGCACGCCATCGCCAAGGGCGTCGACATGAAGAAGATGGCCGCGGAGAACGACTTCCGCGCCACCGGGATCAACGGGGGCTACGGCGGCGAGATGCACCTCTCCGACAAGTCGTGCGGCTTCATCGGCGCCGACGGGATGATCGGCCCCGGCCCGGTGATCGCGACGGGCTCGGCCTTCGCCATCCGGGCTCGCGGCAGCAAGCAGGTGGTCGTGGTCTTCGGGGGCGACGGGACCTACGCCACGCCCCACTTCCACAGCGCCCTCAACAACGCGGCCCTGCTGCAGCTGCCGTTCATCTACGTGCTGGAGAACAACCTCTACCACCAGTACGCACACTACTCGTTCTCCTGCCCGATGAAGGACATCGCCGACGCCGCTCGCACCTACCGCATCCCGGGCGTGGTGGTCGATGGGCAGGACGTGATCCAGGTCTACAACGCCGCCCGGACCGCGGTGGAGCGCGCGCGCTCGGGGGAGGGTCCGACCCTCATCGAGGCCAAGACCTACCGCTACTACAACCACTGGGGCGCGCCGGGGGCGAAGCCCGGCACCTGCGGCGCCTTCGGCTACGACCCCCTGGCCATCTCCACCTTCCGGCCGGAGCGCGAGGTGCGGGCCTGGATGGCGCGCGACCCGGTCGACATCAGCCGCAACATCCTGATCAGCTGGGGCGTGCTCGACCGCGCCAGGGCCGAAGCCATCGAGGCCGCCGCCAAGAAGGAGGCCATCGAGGCCTTCGCCTGGGCGGACAAGCAGCCGTTCTGCAAGCCGGAGGACGGCCTCAAGAACGTCTTCGTCGAGGGCGCGGTCGCTGCCCGGCAGCTCGCCTGAGGAGAACGCCATGGCACGCAAGAGCTGGATGTACGCAGTCCTCGAGGCGGTGCAGCACGAGATGCGCCAGGACAAGAACATGATCTGGATCTTCGAGCTCACCCCGCCGGTGGCGTCCACCCCGGGGAAGCCGGTGATCAACCTGGAGAAGGAGTTCGGGCGCAAGCGGGTGGTCAACACCGGCATCGACGAGATGTGGATGGCCGCGTGCACCCTGGGGGCGGGCCTGGCCGGCTCCAAGGCCGTGACCTACATCCCCTACCAGGGGAACTGCATGTGCTTCCAGGTCATCCAGAACCACGCCGGGAAGCTGCGCCACATGACGGGCGGGGTGGCCGAGATGCCGGTGGTGTTCATCCTGGAGATGACCGGGCAGACGCCCGGCTTCGCCGGGCAGCACTCCGACTACGAGATCGACAGCTACTACGCCCACATCCCCGGCATCCGGACGGTGGTGCCGTCCACCCCGGCGGACGCGAAGGGCATGATGGCCTCGGCCATCCGCGCGCGCGACCCCGTCGTCTACCTCTACCCGGCCGGCCTGCGCGAGCTGATGGACGAGGTGCCCGACGATCAGTACCTGACCCCGCTCGACAAGGCCGCCGTCCGCACCACCGGGAGTGACATCACCATCGTCGGCTCCGGCGGGGGCATGCCCGAGGTGATGAAGGCGGCCGAGATCCTGCGGCAGCAGGGCGCCAAGCCCGAGGTGATCGACCTGCGCTGCCTCAAGCCCATGGACACCGAGACCCTGGTGACCTCGGTCCGGAAGACGCGGCGCCTGCTGACGGTCGACCAGGGGTACTACACGCTCTGCCCGGGCGCCGAGGTGATCGCCCGGGTGGCGGAGAACGTCGAGGGCGCGCGCTTCAAGCGCATCGCCTTCCCCGACGCGCCCCCGCCGGCCTCCCCGGAGATGTTCCTCTGGATGCGGCCCAACGCCAACCACGTCGTGGCCGCAGCGCGGAAGCTGCTGGGCTGACGGCGAGAAGCGGAGCGCGGCCATGGAACCGGACCGGCAGACGCCCGTGGCCTGCACGAGCTGCGGCAGCGCAGACACGCGCAGCGCACGGGTGCGCTCCGCCTTCTGGGACGGCGACCGGCTGGTGGTGGTGGAGGACATCCCCGCCGTCGTCTGCGGGGCGTGCAGCGAGCACTCCTACGACGACGGCACCGTCGTGGCGCTGGACCTGCTTCGCGGCGAGGGCTTTCCCGAGGAGCAGGCCAGGGGCCACCTGCAGGTCCCGGTGTTCTCCTTCCACGGCCGGTCGGCGGCGAAGGGAGGGCCATGAGCGCCGCCCGGGCCCGCGGCCCGCCGCTGCTGGCCGTCGCCTGCGCCCTGGTCCTTCCCGGGGCGCCGGCGGTGGCGGGAGAGGGCTACGAGTTCATGCCCAAGGGCGGCAAGGCCCTGCTGCTCGAGGTGCTGGGCCCGGATCCGTCCGCGGCGGACGTCCGGGCCCTCACGCGGGTGCGCCGCACCGAGGCCGGGTGGCGCAAGGTCATCGGGCAGCGGGGGAAGGGGCTCAGCGGGACCCAGCTGGCCACCCTGGCCGCCTATCTCGCGGTCCACATGCCCCTGCCGGACGCCGCCGGGAAGGGCGGCGACCTCGCGTCCTCGCTGCCGCCGGACGGCCGCGAGCTCGCCTGGAAGCAGTGCCAGTCCTGCCATTCGCTCTTCGCGAGCCACCTGACGCAGGGCCGCGACGAGCAGGGGTGGCGGAACATGTTCCTCTCGCCCTTCCACCGCGAGCTGAAGATGAGCCCGCGAGAGCGCGAGGAGTTCGCGCGCTACTCCGCCCTCAACATGCCCATGCGGATCGAGGACGTTCCCGAGGACCTGCGGTTCTGATCGGAGCGGGACCATGAGCACCACTCGGCCTTCGACGCGCGCCGCCAGGCTCGTCCTCGGCGCGCTGCTGGTCGCATCCGGGGTGGCAGTGGCCGGCGACGTGTTCGACTTCATCCCGCCGGGGGGCAGGACGCTCCTGCTCGAGGTCCTCGGGAGCGCACCGCCGGCCGGCGAGGCGCGCGCGCTGCTGACGGGGAAGCGCAGCCCGGAGGAGTGGCTCCGGTACCTCCGGGAGCACCGCAAGGCGGTGGCGGGCCTGCAGCGGCTGGAGGAGAAGGAGCTGCTCACGCTGGCCGACTACCTGTCGTTCAGCATGCCGCTGGCGCCGGCCCGGGTCCCCGCCGCCCCGACCCGGGCGAGCGCCGAGAAGCTCCTTCCGCCCGACGGGCGCGACCTGGTCCTCGACTACTGCCAGAGCTGCCACATCATCACGGTGGTGGTCACGCAGGACCGGTCCAGCACGGCCTGGCTGGGCACGATGAACAAGCCGAGCCACGTCGAGATCAAGCTGACGCCCGCGCAGCGAGAGGCGCTGGCCCGCTACCTCGTCGTCAACGCGGCGATCCCCATCGACCAGGTGCCCGAGGAGCTGCGCGCCGGAGGTGCGAGCTACTAGGGCGGACGCGAGCGGCGTGGCGCATGCTATTCACCTCGCTCGAGTTCCTCGCCTTCCTGCCGCTCGCGCTCCTGGGGTGCGCCGTCGTCCCAACCGGGGCGCGGGCGGCCTGGCTGCTCCTGGCCAGCTGGGTCTTCTACGGCGCCTCCGGGCCGGTCCACCTCCTCTACCTGGGCGCGGTGACGCTCGCCGCCTGGGGCTGCGGGTGGGCCCTGGACCGCTCCTCCCGCGAGCCGGTGCGGCGCGCGCTCCTGGCGGCCGGGCTGATGGCGGTGATCGGCTCGCTCCTGGCGTTCAAGTTCTACGACTTCGTCGCCGGGGAGCTGGAGCGACTCGACGCCGCCCTCCGGAGCGCCGGGCCGGGCATCCGGCTGCCGCGGCTCGGCCTCACGGCGCCGGTCGGGTACTCGTTCTACGCCTTCTCGGCGGCGGCCTACCTGGTCGACGCGTTCGGCAGGCGCCTTCCCGGGAGGCCCGGCGCCGGCGGGGTGGCGCTCTACCTGGGCTACTTCCCCAAGATCCTGGCCGGCCCCATCGAGCGCGCCACGACCTTCCTGCCCCAGGTCGCGGCGGGCCTGCGCGCGGACCCCGAGCGGCTGGTGCGCGGGCTGCAGCTCATCGGCTGGGGCCTCTTCAAGAAGGTGGCCATCGCGGACAACCTGGCCCCCTTCGTGGACCGGACCTTCGGCATCGCGGCCTTCGCATCGCCGCTCGACCTCGTCATCTCCGTCTACTTCTTCTCCTTCCAGATCTACTGCGACTTCTCCGGCTACACCGACATCGCCCGCGGCGTCTCGCTGCTCTTCGGGCTGGAGCTGATGGAGAACTTCCGGCGCCCCTATCTCGCCCGCAGCACCGCCGAGTTCTGGGGCGACCGCTGGCACATCTCGCTGGGCCACTGGTTCCGCGACTACCTGTACATCCCGCTGGGCGGCGGCCGCGCCGGCGCGGCGCGCCGGTACCTGAACCTGATGCTGGTCTTCCTGGCGAGCGGGCTTTGGCACGCGGGCCTGGGCTACGGCGTCGGGTGGACCTTCGTGGCCTGGGGCGCGCTGAACGGCGCCTACCAGTGGATGGGGGTGGCCACCCGGCCCATCTGGCGCCGGGCGGGTGAGCGCCTGCCGCGGGTCGGGCGGAGCAAGGCGCTCGGAGCGCTGCGCGCGCTGCTGACCTTCCACCTGATCGCCGTCAGCTGGGTCTTCTTCCGCGCCCGGTCGATCGCCGACGCCTGGCTGATCCTCCGGAAGATCGCCTCCCGGATCGCCGAGGTGCCCTCCTTGCTGGCGCGCTATCCCTTCACGGGGGAGCACCGCCTGGGCTTCGCGCTCATCGTCCTGCTGCTGCTCGTCGAGATCGTGGACGAGCGGCGGTCGATCTTCCTGAGGCTGTCCGCCGCACCGGCGGTCGTGCGATGGGGCCTCTACTACCTGGCCATCTTCTCCCTGCTGATCCTGGGGCGCTGGCAGGCGAAGGAGTTCGTCTACATGCAGTTCTGAGGCGCCGGGGGCCCCGGGGGACGCCGCACGGCACGACGGAGACCATGAGAAGCCTGGGCAAGTCCGCACTGCTCTTCGTCGCCATCGGGCTGGCGATCTACTCCGGGGTCTACTGGGCGGCCGAGCGCCTCGTGTACCGCACCGGCCACGCCAACCCCCTCTTCAAGATCGCGACGGCCCCCGACGGCGCCTTCGACTGGGTGATCCTGGGCGCCTCGCATGCCATGCCGCTGGACTTCGGCGACTTCAACGCGCGGATGGAGCGCCAGCTCGGCCTGCGCATCCTGAACCTGGCCTCGCCCGGGACCGGCCCGCTCTACAACCGGTTCGTGCTCGAGGGCTTCCTCCGCCGGCACGGCGCGCGAAACCTGCTCTACGTGGTGGACTCTTTCGCGTTCTACTCGCGCACCTGGAACGAGGAGCGCTTCGCCGACGCCAAGCTCCTCCGGCGGACGCCGCTCGAGCTGGCGACCGCCCGCCGGCTCTGGGACTACTCCCGGCGCGAGGGGGTGGACGCCCGGGCCGTCCTCGATCACCTCACCGGCTTCTCGAAGATCAACAACCCGGAGCGGTTCCAGCGGGACGCCTGGGAGGGCGAGGCCCAGTTCGATCGCGTGTACCGGCCGTCGGCGACGGCCGTCAGGAAGCGCATCGCCTACCTGTATCCGGAGCAGGCTCCCCCGCAGGCGCTGGCGCGCTACCTGGGCGAGCTCTCCTCGCTCGTCGAGCTGGCGCAGCGGCGGGGGACGAGGGTGGTCGCCATCAAGATGCCGGTGCCCGCCCCGTTCCGCAGCCAGCTCCCCGGCGAGGGAGCTTTCGACGAGGCGGTGGCGAAGGCGCTCGCGGGCCACGGCGTGCCCTTCCACGACTTCTCGGCCGCGATCGACGAGCCGCGCTGCTACTTCGACACGGACCACCTCAACCGGGAGGGGCTCGAGCGGTTCCTGGCCGGGAACCTCGGGGCGGTCCTGGAGGCGGGCCGGGGGCGCTGAGACTGCGCTAGGCGTCGCGGGGAACGGCGATCATCCGCTCCAGCGCCCGGCGCGCCCCGCGGGCCACGTCGGCCGGCACGTCGACCTCGTGCTTGCCGCGCACCAGCGCGTCGCGGACCATCATCAGGTCGATCATCTTCATGTAGGGGCAGTGCATCCGGCAGCCGATGCAGCCGTCGGCCACCACGAACTCCTTGTCCGGGTAGCGCAGCTTCAGCTGGTGGACGATGCCGTGCTCGGTGGCCACGATGAAGGTCCGGGCCCGGGGGAAGTGCTGCACCGCGGAGAGCATGGCGGTGGTGGAGCAGACCTCGTCGGCCATCTCCACCACGTCCTGGCGGCACTCCGGGTGGGCGATGATCACCGCCTCCGGGTTGTCGCGCTTGACCCGGTTGACGCTCGAGGCCCGCAGCACGTCGTGGACCGGGCAGCAGCCGTCGTAGGCCACGATCTCCTTCTCCGGCACCTTGCTCGCCACCCAGTGGGCCAGGTTCTTGTCGGGCGTGAAGAGGATCTTCTTCTGCGGCAGCGACCGCACCACGCTGGCGGCGTTGGCGCTGGTGCAGCAGATGTCGGAGAGCGCCTTCACCTCGGCGCTCGAGTTCACGTAGGTGACCACCGCGTGGTCGGGGTACCGCTCCTTCCAGTCCTCGAGCGAGTCGGCGGTGATGGAGTCGGCGAGCGAGCAACCGGCCGAGAGGTTCGGGAGCAGCACCCTCTTCGACGGGTTCAGCACCTTGGCCGACTCGGCCATGAAGTGGACGCCGCAGAAGACGATGGTCGACTGGGGGACCTTCTGCGCCTGGATGGAGAGCTGCAGCGAGTCGCCCACGAAGTCGGCGACCGACTGCACCTCGGGCACCTGGTAGTTGTGGGCCAGGACCACCGCGTCCTTCTCCCGCTTCAGGGCGGCGATCTCCCGCTCCAGCTCGCGGATCTGCTCCGGGGGCAGGTCCGAGCCGGCCTGCGGGGCGGCGACGGGATCGTGCATCGAGAGGACGGGGAGGGTCATCCTGGGAGGGCAGATAACCGCGATCGCGGGCCGGGCGCAACCTCCACATCCCGGGCCCGTCGCGCGCGAGGTCGCCGGGCCGGGGGCGCGAGCGCGGCCGGCGGCGGTCGGGTATCGTCGTGCCGATGCGCCTCGCCGTCACCGCCGCCCTCGGCGTCCGCGAGCCCGACCTGCGGGCCGCGGAGGACGCGGCCCGCCGGCACTCCCTCCCCTTCGTCCCGCGGCACGACCGCCCGCTCCCCGAGGTGGCGGCGGAGGCCGGCGCCGACGCGCTGGCCGTGCTGGGCGCCGAGCGCGTCTGCCTCTTCCTCGACGGGCGGGAGCACCGCTGGAGCGCCGGCATGGGCCTCCTGCGGGCCAAGCGGCTGCGCGCCGGCGAGCGCGACACCCGCGACCCCTTCCTCGGGGCGGCGGCGCTGCGGCCCGGCGAGTCGGTGCTCGACTGCACCCTGGGCCTGTGCGCCGACGCCCTGGTGGCGTCGGCGGCGGTCGGCCCGTCGGGCGAGGTGGTGGGTCTCGAGTCCTCGCCGGCGCTGGCGCTCCTGGCCGAGGAGGGACTCCGGCGCCTGCCGGACGAGGCGGCCGACCGCATCCAGGTCCGCCGCGCCGACGCCGCCGAGCTCCTCCCCGCCCTCCCCCCCCGCTCCTTCGACCTGGTGGTGTTCGACCCCATGTTCCGCCACCGGCGGGCCCAGGCCCCGGGCTTCGACCTGGTCCGCCGGCTCGGCGATCCGCGCCCGCTGGCGGCCGAGACGCTGGCCCAGGCGCGGCGCGTCGCCCGCCGGGCCGTGCTGGTGAAGGACGGGACGCCGGGCTGGGACCTGGCGCGGCTGGGCCTGACCCCGCTCCCGAGCAGCCGGGGGGCGCACCGGTTGTACGCGCGGCTCGACAGCACCTCGGGCCTGCGAAGCAGGACCGAGGACTGACGCGCGCGGAGTCTTCGGCTCGGGATGCGAACCGGCCCGACGGCAAGCGTGCCGAAGGCCCGGGTGGTCGGGCGAGACCCTACATCGGCGCGGAGGCCGGCGGCAGGGGCGGAGCCTCCGACGGGGGCGGGAGCCTGGGCAGCCGGGCGAAGAAGTCGTCCGGGTTCGGGATGGCGAGCGCCTCGCGCAGCACCTCGTCCATGTGCTCGACGCGGACGATGCGCAGCCGGGACCGCACCCGCGCCGGGATCTCGCGGATGTCGTTCTCGTTCTCCTTGGGGATGAGCACCGAGCGGATGCCGCCCCGGTGGGCCGCCAGGACCTTCTCCTTGAGGCCGCCGATGGGCAGGACGCGCCCGCGCAGCGTGATCTCGCCGGTCATGGCCACGTCCTTGCGGACCGGGATCTTCACCAGGCCCGAGACCAGCGCGGTGGCGATGGCGATTCCCGCCGAGGGGCCGTCCTTGGGGATGGCCCCCTCGGGAACGTGGACGTGGATGTCGGTGCTCTCCAGGAAGCGCTTCTCGAGCCCCAGCGCCTCGGCCCGGCTGCGGACGTAGCTCATGGCCGCCTGGGCGCTCTCCTGCATCACCTCGCCCAGCTTCCCGGTGATGATGAGCTTCCCCTTCCCGGGCAGGACCGTGGCCTCCACCGTGAGCAGCTCGCCGCCGAGCTCGGTCCAGGCGAGGCCGGTGACCAGGCCGACCTGGTCCATGGCCTCGGCGGTCCCGTAGCGGAACTTGGGCGGCCCGAGCAGGCGCGCCACCCGCTTCGGCCCGATGGCGTACTGCGCCTCCTTCCCCCTCTTGAGCACGTCCTTGGCGATCTTGCGGCAGACGGAGGCGATCTCCCGCTCCAGCGAGCGGACCCCGGCCTCCTTGGTGTAGCGGTGGATGAGGAGCTCGAGGGCGCTCTTGCGGAAGTCCACCTTCACGTCGGCGAGCCCGTTGGCCTCGCGCTGCTTGGGCACCAGGTACCGCCGGGCGATGGAGAGCTTCTCCAGATCGGTGTACCCGGCGATGCGGATGATCTCCATCCGGTCCTGCAGCGGCAGGGGGATCCCGGCCATGGTGTTGGCGGTGCAGATGAACATCACCTTGGAGAGGTCGTAGTCGAGGTCCAGGTAGTGGTCGCCGAAGGTGTGGTTCTGCTCGGGGTCCAGCACCTCCAGGAGCGCCGAGGAGGGGTCGCCCCGGAAGTCGGTGGACATCTTGTCCACCTCGTCGAGCAGGAAGACCGGGTTGCCGCTCCCGGCCTTCTTCAGCGACTGGATGATCTTGCCGGGCAGGGCCCCGATGTAGGTGCGCCGGTGGCCCCGGATCTCGGCCTCGTCGCGCACCCCGCCCAGGCTGATGCGCACGAAGCGGCGGCCCATGCAGCGGGCGACGGACTTGGCCAGCGAGGTCTTGCCCACGCCGGGCGGGCCCACCAGGCAGAGGATGGGCCCCTTGATCCGCTCCACCAGCTTCTGCACCGCCAGGTACTCGAGGATCCGCTCCTTGGCCTTCTTGAGGCCGAAGTGGTCCTCGTCGAGGATCCGCTCGGCCTCGGCGATGTCCAGCTTGTCCTGGCTGTACTCGTACCAGGGGAGCGAGAGGATCCAGTCGATGTAGTTGCGGACCACCGTGGCCTCGGCGCTCATGGGGCTCATCATCTTCAGCTTCTTGAGCTCCTTGCGCGCCTTGAGGGTGGCCTCCTTGGACATCTTCTTCTGCTTGATCTTCTCTTCCAGCTCCTGGAGCTCGTTCTTGAACTCGTCCCGCTCGCCGAGCTCCTTCTGGATCGCCTGCATCTGCTCGTTGAGGTAGTACTCCTTCTGCGTCCTCTCCATCTGCTTCTTGACCCGAGTGCGGATCTTCTTCTCCACCTGCAGGATCTCGATCTCGCCCTGCATCAGCTCGTAGAGCCGCTCCAGGCGCCGGCTCGGCGACTCGATCTCCAGGATCTCCTGCTTGTCGCCCAGCTTGAGCGAGAGGTGGGCCACGATGGTGTCGGCCAGGCGCGCCGGATCCTCGATGGTGGAGACGCTCATCAGCATCTCCGGGGGGATCCGCTTGTTGAGCTTGACGTAGGCCTCGAAGGTGGACTGCACCGAGCGCATCAGCGCCTCGAGCTCCACCGTCTTCTCGTCCGGCTCCTCGATGGGCTCGGCCTCCACCTGGAAGCAGCGCTCGTTGGGCACGAAGCGGCGGATGCGCCAGCGCTTCTTCCCCTCCACCAGGACCTTGACGGTGCCGTCGGGGAGCCGCAGCAGCTGGATGATGGTGCCGACCGTACCCACCCCGAAGATGTCCTCCGGAGCGGGCTCGTTGGTCTTGGCCTTCTTCTGGGCGGCGAGCAGGATCTGCTTGTCCGCTCCCTGCGCCTCCTCCAGCGCCGCGATGGACTTCTCCCGCCCCACGAAGAGCGGGACCACCATGTGCGGGAAGACGATGATGTCGCGCAGGGGGAGGAGCGGGAGGATGCGGGGCTTGGCCTCCGGCCTGTCGTCGCTGCGGAAGAGGGGCATCGGCACCGGGCTCCTGGTGGGGCGGTCCTGGCGCCTAGAGTACCACCCGTTCCCGGGGCGCGCCGGTGACCGTCTGGGGTCCCGGGAAGGGAACGGGGTGCGCTGCGGTGGGATTCCCCCGACCCGGGCGCGGGCGGATTAGGCGGATCCGGCTTCCTTCTGCATCACCACCAGCGGCGGCTCCTGCTTCTCGATGACGTCCTCGGAGATGACCACCTCCCGGACGTTCCGCTTGCTCGGCAGGTCGTACATGATGTCGAGCATCGCCTCCTCGAGGATGGCGCGCAGGCCGCGGGCGCCGGCCTTGTTCTTCAGGGCCGCCCGCGAGATGGACTGCAGCGCCCCGTCGGTGAAGCGGAGGCTGACGCCGTCCATCTCCAGCAGCTTCCGGTACTGCTTGGTGAGCGCGTTGCGCGGCTTGGTGAGGATGTCCACCAGCGCCGCCTCGTCGAGCTCCTCCAGGGTGGTGATCACCGGCAGGCGCCCCACGAACTCCGGGATCATCCCGAACTTGAGGAGGTCGTCGGGCTCCACCAGGGCCAGGAGCTCGCCGATGTTCTTCTCGCTCTTGGACTTCACGTCGCTGCCGAAGCCCAGGCTCTTGCCGCCGATGCGGCGCTCGATCACCTGCTCCAGGCCGCAGAAGGCGCCGCCGCAGATGAAGAGGATGTTGGAGGTGTCGACCTGCAGGAACTCCTGCTGCGGGTGCTTGCGCCCCCCCTTGGGCGGCACGTTGGCGATGGTGCCCTCGATGATCTTGAGCAGGGCCTGCTGCACGCCCTCGCCGGAGACGTCCCGGGTGATGCTGGGGTTCTCGCTCTTGCGGGCGATCTTGTCGATCTCGTCGATGTAGACGATGCCCTTCTGCGCCCGCTCGATGTCGTGGTCGGCGGCCTGCAGCAGGTTGACGATGATGTTCTCGACGTCCTCGCCCACGTAGCCGGCCTCGGTGAGGCAGGTGGCGTCGGCGATGGTGAAGGGGACGTTCAGGATCTTGGCCAGCGTCTGCGCCAGCAGCGTCTTCCCGGAGCCGGTCGGCCCGAGCAGGAGGATGTTCGACTTCTGCAGCTCGACGTCGTCGACGCTGATGCGGGTCTCGATGCGCTTGTAGTGGTTGTGGACCGCCACGGCCAGAGTCTTCTTGGCCCGCTCCTGCCCCACCACGTACTCGTCGAGGATGGTCTTGATCTCGCTCGGGCGCGGGATGCGCAGCTTCTGGTCCCGCTTCTCC
>DATIFE010000101.1:0-9629 GCA_035455425.1 Anaeromyxobacteraceae bacterium
TGGAAGGCGGCCCGGATTCGCCCCACCGCCTCCTCGGCCGCCTCCTCGTCGTCGTCGAAGACCACGGGCTCGGCGGCGGACGCCTCCTCCTGCAGCTGCGCCGTCGCCTCCGCGTCCAGGATCTCGTAGTCGCGCGAGGCCCGAAAGCTCCCCACTGCCGGCGTGCCCAGCGCGTCCTCGCCCGGGAAGCGCTGCGCCAGGCTCCCCGGCGTGAGGAGCCAGGCGGCACCCCCGGCCACGGCCAGGGTCACCGCCGCGCCGAGGAGCCAGCCGGGGCCGCCGCCCCCGCGCAGCGCTCCGGCCGCCAGGCGCAGGAGCAGCCCGGGGGCCTTCTGCGAGGGGTCCGGGGGGGGCACGGCGCGGAAGCCTTGCACCGGGGGGAGGGAAAGGCAACGTCCCGGATGGCGACCCCCGGCGGCGCTCCGGCCGCGGGCGGACCTACCCTGCCCCACACCGGCCGCCATCCCCCCGAGGAGCCAACCCGGCACGCCGGGGGTCGCGAAGGTCCGCCTAGGTCCCCGGCTCCGCCGCCTTGGCCCTTCGCTCGCCCTCGTACACGTCGTAGGCGCGCACCACCTCCTGCACCAGCGGGTGGCGAACCACGTCCACCTCGCTGAAGGAGCAGAAGGCGATGCCCTCGATGCCGCGCAGGACCTTCTGCACCTCCTGGAGCCCCGAGGCGCGGCCGGAGGGCAGGTCCACCTGGGTGACGTCGCCGGTGATCACCGCCTTGGACCCGTAGCCCAGGCGCGTGAGGAACATCTTCATCTGCTCGCTGGTGGTGTTCTGCGCCTCGTCCAGGATGACGAAGGAGTCGTTGAGCGTCCGGCCGCGCATGAAGGCCAGGGGCGCCACCTCCACCGTCCCGCGCTCGATGAAGGCGGTGGCCTTGTCCGAGTCCACCATGTCGAAGAGCGCGTCGTAGAGGGGGCGCAGGTAGGGGTTGACCTTCTCGGCGATGTCGCCCGGGAGGAAGCCCAGCTTCTCGCCCGCCTCCACCGCCGGGCGGCAGAGCACGATGCGCTTCACCCGCCGCTCCACCAGCGAGGCGACCGCCATCGCCATGGCGAGGTAGGTCTTGCCCGTCCCCGCCGGCCCGATGCCGAAGACGATGTCGTTGTCGCGGATGGCCTGGACGTAGCGCTTCTGCCCCAGCCCCTTGGGCGTGATGACCCGGTGGCGCGCGGAGACGTACACCGTCTCGCCGAAGATCTCCCGCAGCGGCACGCCCTGCCCGGCGAGCTTGGTGGCCTGGTCCACGTCCTCGAGGTGGAGCGGGTAGCCGCCGGCGACGAGGTCGTAGAGCTCGCGCAGGAGCCCCTCGGCGAGCTGCACCCGGCCCTCCTCGCCGGCCAGCAGGACCTGGAGCCCGCGGGAGCCCACCTGGACGCCGAGGCGCCGCTCCACCAGCTTCAGGTTCTCGTTGTGCGCCCCGCACAGCGCCCGGACCTTGTCGTTGTCCTCGAACTCGACACGGGATGATCGGACCGGCGCGGGACTGTCGCTCAAGCGCTCTCCTGTCGCGGGCGCGTTCCGCCCGGAACACCCATAACCGCCCCCGCCCCCGCCGGCACGGCTCGCCGGGAGGCACTACTCCACGGGAGGCAGGAGCACGTACCCGGCCTCGGTGCGCCGGTAGTAGTAGGGGCCGTGCCACGGGTAGCGCAGGTCCCGGTCCTCGGCCAGGCCGGCCTCCACCAGCTCTCCCAGCTTCCCGGGGTAGCCGCCCTTCTCGAGCCGGTACACCTCCAGCGCGCCCTCGAGGCGGCCCAGCTGGTAGCGGGAGAGGAAGCGCTGGGCGGTGTTGTCGCGCAGCCCGGCCGCGGGCGCGAGGCCCCGGGCGCTGATGGCCCAGGCGATCCCGGCCAGCACGGCCGCGATGGCCACCGTGGCCCCGAGGCCCGCCGCGCCGCGGCGAACCCGATCGCGCCAGCTGCGCGCCAGGTCCTCGGCGGCGGAGCGCCGCAGGGGGGCGACGGGCTTCAGGAACCCCATGTTCGAGAGCGTGAGCAGCGCCTTGCAGGTCTCGAACTCCCCCAGGCGCGACAGGTCCACGATCCGCTCGACGGTGCGCCCGGGCTCGGCCAGCTCGTAGACCTTGCGATCCGCCGCCCCGAGCCCCGAGTGCTCGCCCGAGCCGGTGCGCAGCCCGGCGAAGGTGGCCTCGTCGCCCGCCGGCGGCCCCAGCGACACGGTCACCGACCGGGTGCGGTCGCGCTCCGGCTCGAGCTCCTTGAGGCGCTCGAAGGTCATGTGCGGCGAGCTGATCTTGCGCCGCACCATGGGCCACTCGTCCACCTGCCGGAACCCCTCCATGAGCAGGGTCTCGGCGCGCAGGGGAGTCACGGTGATGTGGTCCCACTCGATGGCCCCGGGCTCGAACTGGTAGGTCCCCGACTTCCAGTGGAACAGCTTGTAGACGGTCTCGGTGGTCTGGAGGGCCGTCATCTGGCGCAGGTCGTCGTCGGAGATCAGCCCCATCTCCACCAGGATGTCGCCCAGGCGCCGCAGCGTCCTCGTCTGCTCGTCGAGGGCGTGGCGCAGGTCCGGCTCGGAGAGCAGCCCGGCCCGCACCAGCATGGTGCCGAGGCGCTCGCGGGCCTTGCGGCCGGCGAACTCGGCGTAGACCACGTTGCCGTCGGCGATGGTGATGTGGATCTCCTGGTCGCGCGACTTGAGGTGCAGCACGCCGCTCTTGGCCTGCTGGCCGATGAGCTGGAGGATCTCGGCGATCCCGAAGTCCTTGAGCGTGCCCTGGAGCGCCATGGCTAGTCCCGGGAGCGGCGGAAGGCGTCGCGCACCGCGAAGGCGTAGAGCAGGAGGCCCGCCGGCAGGGCCAGGCCCAGCTTCCCGACGAGCAGGTAGGGCGAGGGGTGCGGCGGCGGCACCAGCCCGCGCCAGAAGACCACCACCGCCAGCAGGAAGCACAGGCCGAGCAGGAGGAGGAAGCCCTCCACCGCCTGGCCGCGCCAGACGTGGCCGGCCCCGCCGCCCAGGACGGCGAGCACGCGGGTGACCCAGCGCTGCACCTCCTCGTAGCGGCGCACCTGCGACTCCTTGCGCAGCCGGTCGCGCGCCTCCACCACGCCGCGCCGCACGAAGACGTTGACGCACTGCCCGCAGAGCGGGCCGGCCAGCGAGTCGCAGCGGGGGCAGGCCGGGCGCCCGCAGCGCTCGCAGGCCCCGGCCAGGCGGACCCGCGCGGCGAAGGGAACCGCGACCCAGAGCAGCGCCACCACCGCCAGCGGCCACCAGGGCCAGGCCCAGGGGGCCACCGAGCCCGCCAGCCGGGCGCGCACCGCCTCGGCGGCGAGCGCCGGGGTCCCGTCCGAGGCCGCCAGCGCCCGGATGGCCTCGGCGCTCACCGGGACGTCCAGGATCCAGCGGTTGGCGTGGAAGTCGTCGTCGGAGCCGTGGCGGGCGATGAAGCCCTCGTCGAGCTGCTGGGCGCGGCGCCGCGCCTGGTTCGACTGCTCCAGCGCCGACTGCCGCAGGTAGAGCTTGGAGAGGTTGTAGGAGGCGGCCGCCAGGGCGGTGGCGTTCCCTCCGGCGCGGTCGGACGCGTCGAGCCAGGCGGCCTTGGCCCCCTCGGTGTCTCCCCGGAGGAACCTCAGGTTGCCGGTGTTGACCAGCAGCTCGGCGGTCTGCCCGCCCGCCTCCGCCGCCCGGTCGTACCAGCGGCGCGCCTCCTCCAGGTCCCCGAACCGCTTGTACCAGCGCCCCAGCGCCAGGAGCGCCGGCTGGGGCAGGCCCGGTCTCGCCGCCAGGCGCGCGGCCCGCTCCCCGCCGTCGGCTCCGTGCTCGAGCTCGAAGACCTCCTCCGCCAGCGAGCCGGTCCAGGCGGTGACGCGGGCGGCCCCGGCGGCGGCGAAGGGGAGCAGCGCCAGCCCCACCAGCGCCGCCGTCGCCACCAGCCTCTCCCGGTTCGAGAGGTAGAGCCAGCTGGCCACCGCCAGGGCGGCCAGGCCCGACCACGGCCCGAGCCCCAGCGCCAGCGGCAGGCCGAGCAGCACCAGCCCCAGGAAGAAGGCCTGCAGCGGGGTGGCCGAGCGGACCACCGGCAGGTGGCCGAAGTCGTGGAACAGGACCCGGACCCGCCGCAGGAAGAGCAGCAGCAGGGTGATGGCCGCGGAGGCCGCCAGCGAGGCCATGGCGGCGGCGAGGAGGTCGGCGAGGAAGGCGCGGGCGGTGTGGGGCTCCCGGACGGCGGCGCGCAGGGCCGCCCAGAGCGGCGAGAGGGCCGGGCCGACCTGCGAGGAGTCCTTGGCCCAGCGGGCGCGGGCCAGGGCCAGCCAGGCGTCGGCCAGGTCCGGCGCCAGGGACACCGCCAGGTCGGCGTGCTCGACGGCGTCGGCCGGGAGCCGCGCCCGCAGCGAGCGCTCGGCCTCGCGCACCTCGCTGGCCGCGAAGGCGTACATGTTCTCGAGGTCCAGGTCGCGCTTGGCCTCGAGGAGCCGCTTGGCCGCGGCCTGGGCGGCGGCGGCGTCCTGCTCGTGCAGCGCCCGGCGCCGTTCGCGCCAGGCCTCGAGCACCATGGCCCAGGTGGAGCGGACCGGCTCGATGGCGCGGAGCTGCGGGGGCTCCGGGGCCGGCGCGGGCCGGGCCACCGGCCGGGGCGGCTCGGGCGCCGGTGGCGGGGGCGGCCGCTTCGGCTCCTCGGGCGGAAGGTCCTCGTCCACCATCGAGGGCGCGGTCACCTGCGCCTGCGCGCCCCCGGCGAGCGCCGCCAGGCCCAGGAGGAGGATGAAGACGACCCGGCGCACGGGCGGGGATGCTAGCACGGGGCCTTTTCGGCTAGAACCCGCTGGTCATGGATCGATCCGCCGACGCCGTGGAGAAGCTGCTCGCCATCATGGCCCGCCTGCGCGGGCCCGACGGCTGCCCCTGGGATCGCGAGCAGACGCTCAAGACCCTGCGCCCCTACGTGCTGGAGGAGACGTACGAGGTGCTCGAGGCCATGGAGTCGGGGGACTCCCGCGAGCACTGCGAGGAGCTCGGCGACCTCCTGCTGCAGATCGTCTTCCAGGCCCGGATCGCGGAGGAGGAGGGCCGCTTCGACTTCGCCGACGTGGCCGAGGCCATCTCCGCCAAGCTCGTCCGGCGCCACCCCCACGTCTTCGGCGACGCGCGGGTGAAGGACGCGGAGGGCGTGATGCGCCAGTGGGTGGCGCTGAAGCGGGAGGAGAAGGCGGCGCGGGGAGGCGGCAAGAGCGTCCTCGAGGGCGTGCCGCGCGAGATGCCGGCGCTGGCCCGGGCCGAGCGGCTCACCGAGAAGGCGAGCCGCATCGGCTTCGACTGGCCCGACCCCGCCGGCGCCCGGGCCAAGGTGGACGAGGAGCTCCGCGAGCTCGACGAGGCCATCCGCGGGGGCGAGCGCGAGCGCGTGGAGGACGAGCTCGGCGACGTCCTCTTCGCCGTCGCCAACCTGGCCCGCAAGCTCCAGCTCCCGCCCGAGGAGGCGCTCCGCAACTCCGTCAAGCGCTTCATCGCGCGCTTCGAGCACGTGGAGCGCGAGCTGGAGCGGCGCGGCGTGCCCCACGGCACCGCGACGCTCGAGGAGATGGACCGGCTGTGGGAAGAGGCCAAGCGCGTGCTCGCCTCCGACTGAAAAACCGAGTCGCTGCGCCCATCCGCGCATGCCTCCGCCGCGGATGCCCCTCTTTGTGGAGAGTGCGTGGACAAGTCCCGGCCCGGGTGCCCTCGCCGATCCCGCTTCGCGCTCCCGGCACGGCATCTGCACCGGGTCGTTACGAGAAATTCCCTGTTTCTACAGGCGTTTATCGTTCGATATCCAGAAACTCGTCGGATGACCCATCCCGCGAGTCCTGGCGGGCCCGGGTCGCGGACGCCGGCGGTGGATAACTCGGCGCGCGGTTCGCATCTGACCCGCTTCCGACGCGGGTTTGGCGCTCTCGTTCGCCGCGGACCCTTGCGGCTCAAGGACCTGCGCGATGGCTCCCGTTCCGGGCCTCGGTGTGTAGGCGCGAGGCGCACCTCACCCTTCCGGGGACAGCGAGCCTCGCGGTGAGCAGTCCCTTGACGGGCCGGGCAGCGAGCGATAGAACGCGCGACCTCACGGTCTCCGGGAAAGAGGTCCGAGTTGGCCAACACGCGTTCGGCTGAGAAGCGCAGCAAGCAGGCGGAGCGACGCCGCCTGCGCAACCTCCAGGTCCGCACCCGCGTCAAGGGCGCGGTGAAGAAGGTCCGCGAGCTTCTCGCCCGCGGTGACGCCGCCGGGGCGAAGTCTGCCCTGGTGTCGGCCTCGCAGGCCCTCGACCGGGCGGCGTCCAAGGGAGTGCTCCACCGGAACGCGGCGTCGCGGCGCATCGCGCGGCTGGCGCACGCCGTGGCCCACGCGGGCAAGCCCGCCTGAGACCTCCTCCGCGGCGCCGAGACGCGCCGCGGGTCAGGGGGCCTCCAGCGCCTCGACCAGCTCGCGCGCGGCCCCCTCGGCAGCGCGCCGGAGCGCGATGCGCCTCCGGCCCTCCGACTCGAGGGGATCGACCCCGGCCAGGTAGTCCTCGGAGCGGCGCGCCCGCCTCTCCGCCACCGTCCGCCCGCCGGCCAGGAGCCGGACCTTCACCGACAGCGTCAGCCGCCACACTCCGGCCCCGGCCGTCGCCGGCGCCGCGGCGATCTCCTCCACCTCTCCCTCGAGCGCGGCCGGCGCCTCCGGCCCGGCGTCGGCCCCGCGGCGCGAGAGCTCCCGGCGCAGCGCCGACGCCACCAGCGCACCGGCCTCGGCGTCCGCGGACCGGTTCTCCAGGGGCCGGACGTGGACCCGCTCCGCCCCGGCCGGCAGCCGGCTGGCTCCCGAGGTGAAGGCGTAGCCGCAGCCGCCGGCGCCGAGCGCCAGGAGCGCCGCCGCCGGGAGGGTGCGCAGCGCAGGCACCGGCTCACCCCACCACGAAATTGATGAGCCGCTGGGGCACGAATACCACCTTGCGGACCGTCTTCCCGTCGAGGTGGGCGCGAACGCGCTCCTCCTTCTCGGCCAGGGCGCGCACCTCCGCCTCGCCGGCGGCCACGGCCGCGCGCACCTCGCCCCGGAGCTTGCCGTTCACCTGCACCGCGATGGTGACGGTGTCGGCGGCGACGAGCGCCGGGTCGGCCGCGGGCCAGGGCTCGGTCGCGAGCAGGCGCTCGCGGGCCCCCGGACCGAGCACCTCGTGCCACAGCTCCTCGGCGGCGTGGGGGGCGAACGGGGAGAGCAGCACCGCCAGCGCCAGGAGCGCCTCGCGCACCGCGGCCCGCTCCGGCGCCCCCCGGGGTTCGAGCGCGTAGAGCTCGTTCACCAGCTCCATCAGCCCGGCGATGCCGGTGTTGAACTTCAGGTCTCCCTCCAGCCCCTCGGTGACCTTCTTGATGGTCCGGTGGGTGCGGCGCCGCAGATCGAGCCAGGGGCCGGCCGCCTGCGCGAGCGCGGCCTCGTCGGCCCGGAAGCAGTCCTGGCGCGCGTGGAAGATGCGCCAGACGCGCGCGAGGAAGCGGGACATGCCCTCCACCTGCTCGTCCGACCAGTCGATGTCCTTCTCCGGCGGCGCGGCGAACAGGATGAAGAGGCGCAGGGTGTCGGCCCCGTACCTCTCGACCATGGGACCCGGGGTCACCACGTTGCCCCAGCGCTTCGACATCTTGCGCCCGTCGGGGCCGTTGACGATGCCCTGGGTGACGAGCCGGCGGCAGGGCTCCCGCTCCTGCGTCAGCCCCAGGTCGTTCATGACGCGGTGCCAGAAGCGGAAGTAGAGCAGGTGCATCACCGCGTGCTCGGGCCCCCCGACGTAGACGTCGATGGGGAGCCACCGCCGCGCCTCGGCGGGGTCGAAGGGCCTGGCGTCGTCCCGGGGCGAGAGGTAGCGGGCGTGGTACCAGGACGAGTCCACGAAGGTGTCCATGGTCTCGGTCTCGCGCCGCGACGGCCTCCCGCACCGGGGACAGGGGGCGTTCACGAACTCGGGCACCTTGGCGAGCGGCGGCTCGCCGGTGCCGGTGATGATGGCCTGCGGCGGGAGCAGCACCGGCAGGTCCTTCTCCGGCACCGGCACCGGGCCGTGCTCGTCGCAGTGGATGATGGGGATGGGCGTGCCCCAGTAGCGCTGGCGCGAGAAGCCCCAGTCGCGCAGGTGCCAGCGCACCGTCGGCGCGCCGAAGCCGCCGGCCCTGGCGTCGGCCGCCATGCGGGAGCGGGCGGCGGCGCTGGAGAGGCCCGAGTAGGGCCCCGAGGCCTCGAGCACGCCGTCGTCGGTGGTCGCGGCCGCGAGGGCGTCGCCCTCCGGGGTGCGCTCCCCCCGGGCGGGCTGGATGACGACGCGGACGGGCAGCCGGTACTTCCGCGCGAACTCGAAGTCGCGCTGGTCGTGCGCCGGCACGCTCATGACGGCGCCGGTGCCGTACTCGGCCAGCACGAAGTTGGCGATCCAGACCGGCACCTTCCCGCCGCCGTAGGGGTTGACCGCCAGGGCGCCGGTGAACACGCCCTCCTTGGGCGCCCCCTCCCCGGTCCGCTCCAGGGCGTCGGTCCTCTTCATCCGCTCCACGAAGGCCTGGACCTCGGCGCGCCGGGAGGGCTCGGTCACCTGCTCGACCAGCGGGTGCTCGGGAGCCAGCACCAGGTAGGTGCAGCCGAAGATGGTGTCGAGCCTCGTCGTGAAGACCTTGACGGCGCCGCCTCCTTCCAGGGCGAAGTCCACCTCGGCCCCCTCGCTGCGGCCGATCCAGTTCCGCTGCATCGTGGTGATGCGCTCGGGCCAGTCGCGCAGCTCGTCGAGCCCCGCCAGCAGGTCGTCGGCGTAGGCGGTGATGCGGAAAGCCCACTCCGGGATCTGCTTCTCCACCACCTGGGACCCGCAGCGCTCGCAGCGGTTCTCCTCCACCACCTGCTCGTTGGCGATGACGGTGAGGCAGCCGGTGCACCAGTTGGCCTTGCCGGTCCGCCGGTAGACCAGGTCGCGCTCCAGCATCTTCACGAAGAACCACTGGTTCCAGCGGTAGTACTCGGGGTCGCAGGTGGCGAGCTCGCGGGACCAGTCGAAGCTGAAGCCCATGGTCTTGAGGTCGGCGCGGAAGCTGACGATGTTCTCGCGCGTCCGCTCGCCGGGGTGCTTGCCGTCCTTGATGGCCGCGTTCTCGGCCGGGAGCCCGAGCGCGTCGAAGCCGATGGGGTGGAGCACGTCGAACCCGCGCATGCGGAGGTGGCGGGCGATGGCGTCGCCGATGGTGTAGACGCGGGCGTGCCCCATGTGCATGGCGCCGGAGGGGTACGGGAACATCTCCAGCACGTAGCGCTTCTCGGCGCCGGGGCGGCTGCCGGCGCGGAAGGCGCCCGACTCCTCCCAGCGGGCCCGCCAGCGGGACTCGATGGACTGCGGCTCGTAGCGCTCGTTCATGGACATGGGTGGCTCGGGGCCGGCGATATTACCCCGGCCCCGCCGCGAAGGCATGCCCGGGGCGCGCCTGCGGCGGAGCGTGTGGGGGCCCGTCGCCAGTCGCCGAGGGCCGCGCTGCCGATCCTCCCCGGGAACGAGGCCCCCCGGAAAAAAGAGGCCCCGGTCGCCTTGCGGCGTCCGGGGCCCGCGCCCCGCCCCCCCCTCCCGGGGGTGGTCGCTGCGCGGGAGCAGGTGCACCCCCCT
>DATIFE010000102.1:0-22818 GCA_035455425.1 Anaeromyxobacteraceae bacterium
GTCTTCGGGTCGGCGAGCTCGCTGGAGAACGAAGCCGAGCCGTAGAGCACCTTGTAGTGGCCGTTCAGCTCGGGGGCGATGGCCTTTCCCAGGCCGGTGGACTCCCCGTACATGATGACCGGGTGGTGCTGGGCCATGATCTTCTTGAAGGTGGCCACCGCCTTGTCGGTGTCGTAGCCCGAGTCCTCGTAGACGTAGACCAGCTTCTTCCCCTTCACCAGGCCCTGCTCGTTGGCGTAGGCGATGTAGTCCTGCAGCCCGGCGTTGATGCTCACGCCGGCGAAGGCGAAGCGGCCGGTGATGGGCTGGCAGGCGCCGATCACGACCTCCTCGTCGGCGGCCTGCGCGGTCCATGCGGCCCCGGCGAGCAGCGCCGCCGCGAGGGCCCGGGTGATGCGTGCGTTCTTCATGGGTGAGACCTCCTGGCTACGGTTCACTTCGGGAACGGCCACAGCGCGAAGAAGCGGCGGATGCGGTTCCAGACCTCGGCGAGGCCGTGGGGCTCGAAGACCAGGAACCCCACGATCATCGCCCCGAAGACGATGTCGCGCATGGGATAGAACCAGGCCATGGCGCCGGGCGCCACCGCCTGGGCCACCTGCGTCAGCGAGCGCAGCCCCTCGGGCACCAGGGTGACGAAGACGGTCCCCAGCAGCGTGCCCGGGATGGAGCCCAGGCCGCCCACGATGATCATCGCCAGGTACTGGATGGAGAGCGAGAGGGGGAAGTTCTCGGGCGTCACCACCTTGGTGAAGTAGACCCAGAGGCCGCCGGCGATGCCGGCGTAGTAGCTCGAGACCATGAAGGCCAGGATCTTGGTGCGGAAGAGGTTCACGCCCATGAGCTCGGCGGAGAGGTCGCGGTCGCGCACCGCCACGAAGGCGCGGCCGACGCGGGTGCGAAAGAGGTTGGCCGCCCCGTAGGCGTGCAGCGCCAGCACGCCCTGGATGAGGAAGTAGATGCGCCGGTCGGTGTCGAAGCGGAAGCCGGGCAGGCGCGCGGGCGCCACGTTGAGGCCGCGGATGCCGCCGGTGAGCCCGGTCCAGTTGGTGAAGACCCACTCGAAGATCACCTGGGCCGCCAGCGTGGCGATGGCCAGGTACAGGCCCTTGATGCGCAGGGAGGGGACGCCCACCACCGCGCCGGCGAGGCAGGCGGCGGCGCCGCCGGCCGGGACGGAGAGCCAGAAGGGCAGCGAGAGCCGGGTCGCCAGGACGGCGGTGGCGTAGGCCCCGACGCCCATGAAGGCGGCGTGGCCCAGCGAGATCTGGCCGGTGTAGCCGGTGAGGATGTTGAGCCCCAGCGCGCCGATGGCCAGCACCCCCACCAGGTTGGCGAGGTAGAGGAGGTAGTCGCCGGCCAGGAAGGGGAAGACCGCCAGCGCGGCGAGGAGCACCAGCAGCCAGGCGCGGGCCGTCGGCGTGCGGAAGAGCGCCTCGTCGGCGGCGTAGCTCTCCTTGTAGTCGCCGATGCGCACGGGCCTAGAGCCTCTCGATGTCGCGGGTGCCGAAGAGCCCGTAGGGACGGACCATGAGGATCAGCACCAGGGCGGCGAAGGGGGCCACCTCCTTCACCCCGCCGCCGGGGAGCAGCGGGTCGAGGTAGCCGCCGGCCAGGTTCTCCAGGATCCCCATCACCACCCCGCCCACCAGGGCTCCGCCGATGCTGTCGAGGCCGCCCAGGATCACCACCGGGAAGATGCGCAGGCCCACCGCGCCCAGCTGGGGCGAGATGCCGCCGATGGCGCCGATGACGATGCCGGCCAGCGCCGCCGTGACCGCCGCCAGGATCCAGGAGAGGGAGAAGACCCGGCGGATGTCGATGCCCATGCCGAAGGCGGTGGCCTGGTCGTCGGTGGTGGCGCGCATGGCGGTGCCGGTGCGGGTGAAGCGGAAGAGCGCCCACAGGAGCGCGATGGCCGCGAGCGCGATGAGGAAGGGGTAGGCCTGGCGCGAGGGAAGGACCACCGGCCCCAGGATCACCGGGCGGCGCGGGAAGATGTCCGGGAAGCTCCGGTACTCGCCGCTCCAGGCGATCTGGGCCAGGCCCTTGAAGATGGAGGACAGGCCGATGGTGACCATGATCACCGCGATGGCCCGCTGCCCCAGGAGCGGCCGGAGCACCACCCGCTCCACCGCCGCGCCCACCAGCGCCGAGCAGGCCACGGCCGCCAGCAGCGCCGCGGCGAAGGGCAGGGCCGCCGCGGTCATGGCGGTCCAGGCGAAGAAGGCCCCCAGCATCATCAGCTCGCCGGTGGCGAAGTTGATGACGCCGGTGGCCTTGTAGACCACGACGAAGCCGATGGCGATGAGGGCGTAGATGCCGCCGGTGACGACGCCGCTCGCCAGGAGCTGGAGGAGATACTCCACGCCGCCCCCCTACCCCGCTTCCCCGGGCTGCCCGTCTGCGTCCCCCGTGACGAGCGGGGCGGGAATGCACGTGGCGCTCGGGATGACCGGGCGCGGAACGCACGTTGCATCCCCCGTTCGCCCCGAGCGTAGGGCCCGCAGAGCGGGCCCGAAGTCGAGGGGCAGGAGAAGATGGCCAAACCCTTCTTCGTCTACATGCTCCGCTGCAGGAACGCGAGCTACTACGTCGGCCACACGGACGACCTCCGGGTCCGCCTGATCCAGCACCGGGCGGGTACGTATGGCGGCCACACGTCTCGCCTGCGGCCCGTGGAACTGGTGTGGTTCGCCGAGGTACCCACGCGGCTCGAGGCCCTGGAAGGCGAGATGCGGATCAAGAACTGGAGCAGGGCCAAGAAGGAGGCGCTCGCCGCCGGTGACTGGCAGCGCCTGAAGCGCCTCGCGCGGGGGCCCAACCGACGGAGCTGATGGCCCGCCCCTCGACTTCGCTCGCCCTGCGGGCTCGCTACGCTCGGGGCGAACGGCTAGAAGAGGCGACCCGGGCCCGGTCATCCCGAGCGTAGCCCGGCGCTCCGCGCCGGGCGGAGTCGAGGGACGCTCGGGGCGAACGGGCGTGTGCAGGGCGTCAGGCATGGCTCAGCGGCTCGTCCCCAGGTATGCCCGGATCACCTCCGGGCTCGCCTGGACCTCGGCCGGCGTCCCCTCGGCGATCTTCTCGCCGAAGGAGAGCACCACCACCTTCTGGCACAGGTCCATCACCACGCCCATGTCGTGCTCGATGAGGACGATGGTCACTCCCCGCTCCTCCTGGATGTCGAGGATGAAGCGGGCCATGTCCTCGGTCTCCTCCTCGTTCATCCCGGCGATGGGCTCGTCGAGGAGCAGCACCCGAGGGCGCATGGCCAGGGCCCGCGCCAGCTCCACCCGCTTCTGCAGCCCGTAGGCCAGGCTCCCCACGGTGCGCCGGCGCAGGTGCTCGATCTCCAGGAAGTCGAGGATCTCGCGCTCCACCTCCTCGCGCAGGGCCCGCTCCTCGCGGCGGGCGGCGGGCGAGTAGGCGAGCGCCTGGAAGACGTTGGTCCGGAGGTGGGCGTGGGCGCCCAGCTTGACGTTGTCGAGCACCGTCATGCCCTCGAAGAGGGCGATGTTCTGGAAGGTGCGGGCCAAGCCCAGGCCCGGGCGGCGGTCCGCCGGGACGCGGGTCACGTCGCGGCCGTCGAGGCGGATGCGCCCGCGCTGCGGCCGGTAGAAGCCGGCGATGCAGTTGAGGAGGCTGGTCTTGCCGGCGCCGTTCGGGCCGATGACGCCGGTGATGGAGCCTTTCCCCACGGTGAAGCTGACGTCCGCCAGGGCCTGGACGCCGCCGAAGGAGAGCGAGAGCCCCTCCGCGGCGAGGATGTCGTGGTCGTCAGGCCCGACGGCCTGCGCTGGCCGCATCCGTCCTCCGCCCGCGAGGGCAGCGAGGGTGTGATGGGCGATTCTCGTCGGCGCGCGGAGCCGGCGTCAATCCGCCGGGCGGGGCGGGCGAGCCGGATTCCTAGAACACCACCCCCACCGTCCAGAGCAGGCCGTTGGCGTTCCGGCCGGCGTTCTGGAAGGTGGCGTAGAACCAGGTCACGTCGGCGCGGATCTGGACCGTGGTGAGGCGGCCGATCATCACGCCTCCCGCCACCTGCGGCTGCAGGCCCGAGGACCAGTCCCCCTCGAAGCGGGACCAGGCGTAGCGCAGCCCGGCGCCCAGGTAGGGCGTGGTGTTGCCGCGCAGCAGCGGCAGGTAGGCGCCGAAGCCGGTGGAGACGTCGTGGTAGTGGCGGCCCCAGAAGCCGTCGAAAGAGACGTCGATGAAGAAGGTGCGGGAGTCGTACTGCCAGAAGAAGCCGCCGCCGGTGCCGCTCTCCGTGCCGCCGGGCACCAGCGGGGTGATGCCGCCGAGGCGCACGCCGAAGCCGCGGGACGCGGGCATGCGGCGCAGCGGCTCCGCCTCCTTGCCGGTGACGGTGTCGATCTCGGCCACCGCCGCCGCCCGGCTCCCGGCGGCGTATCCCTGCGCCAGGCGCTGCAGCACCGGGTCGAGGTCGTCGAGGGAGCCCGCCGCCATGTCGTCCAGGTGGAGCTGGCGGCCGCCCGGCACCTCGTAGACCGTGAGCCGGACGCGCAGCCCGGCGCCGAGCCGGGAGAGGCGCAGCACCGCCGCCCGGCTCGCCCCCACCGCCTGGGCCGCGGCGGCCGCCTCGAGCGGGGTGGCCTCGCGCACCGGATCGCCGGCGGCGAGCCGGACCTGCCGGCCGGCGGTCTCGAGGTGTCCGCGCAGCACGTCGCGGGCGGCCTCGAGCGTGCCCTGGTCCACGTTGGCGCCGGTCACGGGCAGGAGGCCGACCACCTCGGCGCCGCGGGCCAGGGCGGGGGCGAGGAGCGCGGCGAGGGCGAGGGCGCGGAGGGAGGGCGAGGTCATGGCTTCCCTCTACCGCGAAACCGGGGCGCGGCGGCGACAATCAGGCCGCGCGGCGCACGGGCCAGGCGAAGGGCGACGGCGGGGCGAGCTCGATGGGCCTCGCCTCCGCCGGGCGCCAGGCCGTGCCCATCGCCGGCTCGTACCTCGCGTAGCCGCAGACGCCGCAGGCCCAGACGGTGGTCGGCAGGTAGGTGTCGCCGCTCTGGTCGAGCCGGCCCTCGCCGCGGTGGATCGACCCCGCCTGGCAGATCGGACAGCGCATTCCCTCGGTCATGGCTCTCACCCTGCCCCTTCACGCTCCGGGGTCTGGACGTGCTTCCCGCGTGCCAGATTCAACCGGGAGCCAACCTGGCGAAACGAGGCCGCCTGGCGTCCCGGCGGGGGGCGAGGTTTCGTCCGGGCTGCACATTTTCCGTCACGCTGACGCGCCACGTAAGGCCCGCGCGGACCGGCGCGGTGCGAGGACGCGGGGGACCGCCGACCCGACCGGCTCTTTGACCACATGGCCGGCCGGGGACAGAGTGCCCCGACGCCGGGGCCGCGCCCGGCGGCCGAGGAGGAGACCTCACGTGCCCAGGACCATGATCGAGCCCTTCCGCATCAAGTCGGTCGAGCCCATCCAGATGACCACCCGGGAGGAGCGCGAGGGGCTCCTCGCGGAGGCGAGGCTCAACGTCTTCCGGCTGCGCGCCGAGCACGTGCTGCTCGACTTCCTCACCGACTCCGGCACCGGCGCCATGTCCTCGCGCCAGTGGGCGGCCATCATGGACGGCGACGAGAGCTACGCCGGCGCCCGCAGCTTCTTCCGGCTGGAGGCGGCGGTGCGGGACCTCACCGGCTACCCCTTCGTCATCCCCACGCACCAGGGGCGGGCCGCCGAGCGGATCCTGTTCTCGGTCGCGACCAGGGCCGGCGACCTGGTCCCCAGCAACACCCACTTCGACACGACCCGCGCCAACCTGGAGCACGGCGGCGTCGAGGCGGTGGACCTGGTCATCCCCGAGGGCCTGCAGCCGCGCGTCCGCCACCCGTTCAAGGGGAATATCGACCTCGCCCGGGTCGAGGAGCTCCTCCGCACGCAGGGCGACCGGGTGCCGTTCGGGATGATCACCGTGACCAACAACTCGGGCGGCGGACAGCCGGTGTCGCTCGAGAACCTGCGCGCCTACCGCGACCTCCTGCGGAGGCACGGCAAGCCCCTGGTCATCGACGCCTGCCGCTTCGCCGAGAACGCCATGTTCGTGAAGCTGCGCGAGCCCGGCAACGAGCACCGCCCGGTGAAGGAGATCGCCCGCGAGATGTTCTCGCTCGCCGACGGCTGCACCATGAGCGCCAAGAAGGACGGGCTGGTGAACATCGGCGGCTTCATCGCATTGCACGACGAGCGCTGGGTGGAGCAGGCCCGGAACCTGCTCATCCTGACCGAGGGCTTCCCCACCTACGGCGGCCTCGCCGGGCGCGACCTCGAGGCGCTGGCGGTGGGACTCGAGGAGGTGGTGCACGAGGACTACCTCCGCTACCGGCTGCGGACGGCCGAGTACATGGGGGAGAAGCTCCTCGCCGGCGGAGTGGCCATCGTCGAGCCCACCGGGGGCCACGCCGTGTACCTCGACGCCCGCGACTTCCTCCCCCACCTCGGACCCGAGGACTACCCCGCCTGGTCGCTGGTGGCCGCGCTCTACCTCGAGGGCGGCATCCGCGGCGTGGAGATCGGCTCGGTGATGTTCGGGAAGCACCTGCCCGACGGGAGGGAGACCTACGCGCCCATGGAGCTCGTCCGGCTGGCGTTCCCGAGGCGCGTCTACACCCAGAGCCACTTCGACTACGCCGCCGAGGTGGTCTGCGAGCTCAAGGCGCGGGCCCGGGCGGTGCGCGGGGTGCGCATCCAGCGACAGAGCCCCTGGCTCCGGCACTTCACCGCGGAGATGCGGTGGGCCTAGACCAGCGGCGCCCCGCCCAGCGCCGCGTGCTCCACCGCCGAGCGCCACTTCCGACCCGCGCGTCCCTTGAGCAGGAGGCGCAGGCCGGCGCTCCGGGCGGCCCGCTGCGGGTCGCCCGACCAGCAGACGGACGCCAGCATCGAGGGCCCGAACAGGTTGCTCGTCCCGACGCGGACCTCGTCGCCCACCGCCAGCGTCGGCCCGGGCCAGGTCACCGAGCAGCCGTCCTGCGAGACGTTGACGGTGGTCGCCCAGAAGCGGCCGCGCCCGCCGGTGATCACCAACCGCCAGGCCACGGCGTAGCGCGGGTCGCGCTCGTTCCAGTCCACCGGCTGCCCCTTGGCCACGCGCTCGAGGTAGGCGGCCGCCGCCGCACCCCGGCCCTCGAGGCCCAGGAAGACGCCGGGCACCAGCGCCTGGCCGCCGATGCGCCGGGCGGCGACGATGGGCCCGGTCACCGTGGCGGCGATGCCCGTGCCGCGGATGGCGATGCGGACCACGGCGTGGGTCCCGAGCGGCGTCTCGGCGAGCGCAGGCAGGAAGAGGCGAGAGGCCGGCGCGTCCCAGCCCTCGAGGTACTCCTCCGGCCAGAGGTTGAGGATGGTCGCCGGCGTCTCGTTGGCCCTCGCCGGGAGAATCCCCGGTTCGGGGTATTCTAGCGCGCTCACGACCATCGACGCTCGGTTACACCCGCGCACACGGGTCCGACGATATCGACGACCAAGGCTCCCCCCTCCCGGCAGCGCGCCCCGGGTCCCCCCCGCCCGCGCCTCCCCCGCCAAGCGGATCGACTGCAGGGTCAGTGCCACCCGGCGCCCGCAGCGCGGCCGCCAGGAACGAGCGGACGGGGCAGGTGTGACCCAGGGAAAAGCCCAAGGCTGTCGGGCGGTGGCGACGCGTATCGCACCGGCGACGTACGGCATCGCCCGGGACCGGGCAGCGAGGACCACCACTGCGAGGCCGCCTGCGACTGCGCGTAATGACGCACCCCTGCGCCAGTTCACCGTTCGGCACTTTCTCCGACCACGGCGGCCCCCGAGGGGGGTACACTCGCCGCACGGCATTCGCGTGGGAGGGGGAATGACTCACAGGGCTCTGCCCCGCGGGGGCACCGTCATGTTCGCGGCGCTGGCGCTCGCGTGCGGCCAGTCGCGCCAGGTGTCGAGCGCCGTCAGCGCAGCCGCCTCCGGCCCCGTCGCGACCTGCACCCGCTGCCACGGGGACCCCTCCCGCGTCGCCTCGGCGAGCACCGACCCGCTGGTCGCCGCCGCCCCCCCGCGAAACGTGCGGGGCGGAACCGACCCCGGCGACCCCGGCGTCGGAGCCCACCAGCTCCACCTGGCCGACGGCCCGTACTGGAAGGCCGTCCCCTGCTCCTCCTGCCACCGGCTTCCGGAGGTGGGCATCTCGCACCCGCGCCAGGAACAGGGCGGGAAGGTGACCTTCGCGGGTCTCGCCACGACGGCCTGGCCGGGCCAGCCGGCGGTTCACGGAACGTGGAACGGGACCGGCTGCAGCGCCACCTACTGCCACGGCGGCTTCCTGGGCGGCAACGCCGGGAACGCGCCCGAGTGGCTGGCGCCGCGGGCGGACGCCTGCGGGACCTGCCACGACCTGCCGCCGCCCTCGCCCCACCCGGCGGTGGCATCCGATCTCGATACCTGCAAGCGGTGCCACCCCGATCCCCTCACCGCCGGGACGCACGTCGACGGGCAGGTGGAGCTCACCGGCCACGGCGCCGACTGGGTCGACACCGCCAGCCCGGGCTTCCACGCGTTCTCGGCCAACGCCGGCATCGCGAGCTGCCAGTACTGCCACCAGCCCGACCTCTCGGGCGGCTTCACCGGCGTCGCCTGCTCGAGCTGCCACGACGGCGGCGTGCACGGAGGCGTCACCGTGGTGGCGTTCCGGGTCGGCGGCGCCACGAACTGCGTCGCCTGCCACGGGGGCACCGACAACCCGAGCGGCGCGCCCCCGAGGGCCACCTGGGGCCAGTCAGGTGACGCCGTCCGCGTGGGCGCCCACTCGACCCATGTCGCCGCGGGCTACGATTGCTCGGTGTGCCACGTGAAGCCGACCGACATGCTCTCCCCCGGGCACATCGACGGCCCCACGGCGACGGTGACCTTCGGCGGAATGGCGCTGGCCGGCTCCTCGACGCCGTCGTGGGACCGCGGCACGGCCCGCTGCTCGGCCAGCTACTGCCACGGCTCCACGCTCTCGGGCGGGAGCAACACCGCGCCCGACTGGTCGAGGCCGGGCCAGGGCGAGGCGGCCTGCGGGACGTGTCACGGCCTGCCGCCGGCGGCCCTGCCCTCCCCGGCCCACCCGGTCTACACGTTCGCCTCGCCGTGCCTGGGGTGCCACCCGGCGACCGCTGCGCAGGACGCCGGAGGGCGAGACGTGCTCGTCGCCGGCGGGCCGCACCTCGACGGCGCCGTCCAGTTCACCTTCGCCGGCCATCCGGCGGGATGGGCGGTTCCCGGGACGGGCGGGGGCATCGGAGGGCTGCACAGCCTCCAGAACTGCATGGGATGCCCGCCACAGCCCGGCTTCATCGACATGGCCGAGTACTACGCCGTCTGCACGCAGTGCCACGGCAACACCGTCGACTTCACCCCGGACGGCGGCACCTCGCGCGTCTCCTGCGGCGCCTGCCACCCTGCCTTCTTCGAGGCCGGCGGCGCCACCTCCTGCACGTTCTGCCACTGACGCGGGTGTGCTAGATGAGGCAGGCCCCGTCGCGGCGCACGAGACGGGCGCGGAGAGCCCGATGATCGCCGGGAAGCGGGTCTGCGTCGTCCTGCCCGCCTACAACGCGGCCCCGACCCTCGGCCCGACGAACGCCGAGATCGATCGGACGCTGGCCGACGACGTCGTCCTGGTGGACGACGCCAGCCGCGACGGGACCGTCCCGCTGGCCCGGGAGCTCGGTCTCCACCACGTCGTGCACCCGCGCAACCGCGGGTACGGGGCGAACCAGAAGACCTGCTACGCCGAGGCCCTCGCCCGGGGGGCCGACATCGTGGTGATGCTCCACCCGGACTACCAGTACTCCCCGCGCCTGCTGCCCGCGCTGGCCGCGATGGTCGCCAGCGGCCACTACGACTGCGCCCTGGGCTCGCGCATCCTGGGCGTCGGGGCGCTGCGCGGAGGGATGCCGCTCTGGAAGTACGTCGCCAACCGCTTCCTCACGCTGATCGAGAACCTGCTCCTGGGCTACAAGCTCAGCGAGTACCACACCGGGTACCGGGCGTTCTCGCGGAGGCTCCTCGAGACCCTGCCCCTCGGGGCGAACTCCGACGACTTCGTCTTCGACAACCAGATGCTGGCCCAGGCCATCTGGTTCGGGTTCGACGTCGGCGAGATCTCCTGCCCGGCCCGGTACTTCCCCGGGGCGTCGTCGATAGGCTTCCGCCGGAGCGTGAGGTACGGCTTTGGCGTGCTGGCCACCGCCCTCGAGTTCCGCCTGGCGCGGTGGGGGCTCCTCCGGCCGCGGCGCTTCCCGCCCGACGGCCGCAGGATCCCGGTGCCCCGGACCGGCGGCCCGGGCTGACGGTTCTCTCGTGTGGAACCGGGCGACATCCCCGCAGGCGACCTCGGCCCGGTGGGAACGGGTCCGGGGCTGGCTGCCGGCCGCGCTCCTGGCGGCTCTCGCGGTCGCCACCTACGGGAACACCCTCCGGAACGGCTTCGTCTGGGACGACCAGTACATCGTGGTGGACAACCCGGAGACGCGCGACCTCGGCGCCCTGGGCAGGGTGCTTCTCTCCCCGGACGAGGCCAGCAGCTACTACCGCCCGCTCAACCGGGCTTCGTACCTCGTCGACTTCCAGCTCTTCGGGATGAACGCGGCCGGGTTCCACGCCGTCGGCGTCGCCCTCCACGTCGTGAACGTGCTGCTCCTCCTGGCGCTGGGGCGGCGCTTGTTCGGCACGCGCCCGCCGGCCTTCCTGGCGGCGGCCCTGCTGGCCGTCCACCCCATCCAGGCGGAGGCCGTCGATTTCATCAGCGCCCGCAACAACCTGCTGGTCCTGGCGTTCTCCCTGTCCGCCCTGCTGCTCTTCCTGGAGGCGCTGCGGCGCGACTCGGCCGGCCGGGCCTGGCTATCGGGCCTGGCGCTGCTGCTGGGCCTCCTGAGCAAGGAGCAGGCCCTCGGCGTGGTGCCGGTCGTCGTCGGCTGCGCCCTGGTCCCGGGCCTGCGTGCCCCGGCGGGCGGCCGCCGCAGCCTCGCCTTCCTCGTGCCGCACGCATCGGCGATCGTCCTCTACGCCGTGCTGCGCTCCCTGGCGCTCGGCCCCGGCGCGGCCGGGGGAGCCATCCTGCCCGGGCTTCCGTCCCGGATGGCGCTGCAGGCCTACGCGGTGCCTCACTACCTCGGGCTGGCGCTCTTCCCGGCCGGCCTGACCATCTTCCACGACATCCCGGCAGCCCCCCTCTCGATCCCCTGGATCCTCCCGGCCTGGGTCGCCATCGCCGCCGCCGCCTACCTCCTGTGCCGAAGGTGGGACGCCCCCGTGGCCATCGCGTCGCTGTGGCTGGCGTTCCAGTACGTCCCCATCTCCAATGTCGTCCCCATCCCGAGCGCTCCCATCGCCGAGCGCTACCTCTACGTCCCCGCCGCGGGGCTGTGGCTCCTGGCGGCCGCCGCCCTGGACCGGCTCCCCCGTCGCCTGGGCGGGAAGGCGCTGGCTGCCTGCGCCGGCCTGGCCATCGCCGCGCTGGCGGCGCGGACCATCGCCCGCAACGCCGACTGGCGCGACGACCTGTCGCTGATGGCCAGCGCCGTGAGGGTGAACCCGAGGTCGGTGGACGCCCGCTTCAACCTCGGCGAGGTGCTGCGGGAGCGCGGCGACCTCCCCGGGGCCGTGGCCCAGTGGGAGGAGGCCCTCCGCCTCTCCCCCGACGACCCCCGACCGCTCGTCCAGCTCGGGACGCTGGCGGCGCGCGGCGGCGACTACGCCCGCGCCGAGGCCTACTACCGCCGTGCGCTCCAGGCCGAGCCCGGCGAGCCGCTGGCGCACTTCAACCTGGCCCGGGTGTGCGACCTCACCGGCCGGCCGGGCGAGGCGCTCGATCACTACCGGCGGTTCGCCGCGGCGGCACCGGATCGCCGCACCCGGGCGCAGCGGAGCTTCGCCGCCCGGCGAATCCGCGAGCTGGAGGGCAGCCTCGGTCGCTAGCTAGAGGCGGGTGGGGATCACGGCGCAGACCTGGATGGCGTTCCCGTCCGGCCGGCATTCGGGAAGCGTCTTGCACACCACCCTGCACTGCGGGTCCTTGAGCGTGCAGACCCGGCGCGTGCCGACGATCCGGCAGTCGACGTTGCACCCGGGCGCCTCGGCGATGAGGTGGTCGTGCTCCCGGAGCGTGAAGCTCTCGAGGGCCTCGGCGCGACGGCATCCCGACGACCCCAGCGCCATCCCCGCCAGGAGGGCAAAGAGCATGGTGAGACGCAGCACGGGTGGCCTCCCCTCGCGATGTTCGGTGCGCCAGGTGGATCCTACCTCAGAACGCGCCTTCCCCCAATCGCGCCGATCCGCCGGCGGGAGCGCGGCCGCCGCCTGGCACTCGGGGGCCGGCCGGGGTAGGAAGGAGCCCCGTGGCCATCGTCCTCCACGCCCTGCTCTTCCTGTCGGGAGCGGCGGCGCTGACCTACGAGGTCGCGTGGGTCCGCTCGCTGTCCCTGGTCTTCGGCGGCTCCCATCTCGCGGTCACCACCGTGCTCTCGGTGTTCATGGGCGGCCTGGCCCTCGGCAGCCGGCTCTTCGGGAGAAGGGCCGACGAGACCGAGCGCCCGCTGCGCCTCTACGCCTTCCTCGAGATCGGGATCGCCGCCTTCGCGCTCCTCTTCCTCGGCCTGGTGCGCCTGTACCCGACGCTGTACCCGCCCCTGGCGCGTGCCGCCGAGGACAGCCGGCTCTACCTCTCGGCCCTGCGCGTGCTCTTCGCCGTGGCCGCGATGCTCGGGCCCACCACGCTCATGGGCGGGACCCTGCCCGTGCTGGCCCGCTACGTCGCCACGCACCCCGCCACCGCAGGGCGCCGCGTCGCGTTCCTCTACGGCCTCAACACCATCGGCGCGGTGGCCGGGGCGCTCGCCGCCGGCTTCCACCTGCTGCCGTCCCTGGGCGTCACCCGGACGGTCCTGCTGGCGGTCGGCGCGAACCTGGCGATCGGCGTCGTCGCCCTGGCCATCCCGGAGCGCAGGCCCGTTCCCCTGCCCCCGCCGCCGGCCGTCGAGCCGGAAGGGGGCGCCCCGGGCATCCCCCGCCGCGCGCTCCGCTCGGTGGTCTGGGGGATCGGCGTGAGCGGCTTCTGTGCGCTGGGATACGAGGTGCTCTGGACCCGGATGCTGAGCCTGGTCCTCAGCACCTCGGTCTACAGCTTCACCCTCATCCTGGTGGCGTTCCTGTCCGGGATCGGGCTGGGCAGCGCGGCCTTCGGCCTCCTCGGCCGCCACGGAGGGGGGCGCCGGTCCGTCGCCGCCTTCGGCCTGGTGCAGGTCGCCATCGGCCTGGCCGCGCTCTCGGTCACGGTCCTGATGCGCAACCTGCCGAGCGGGGCGGCGTGGGTGGAGGCGCACGTGGGCCTGGGCCCGGCGCAGGCCGGCCCGCGGGCCGCGTTCGCCGTGGCTTTCGCCTACCTCGTCGGGCCGGCCTTCCTCATGGGCCTGGCCTTTCCGCTGGCGGGCAGCATCCACGCCTCGGCTCGCGGGGTCGTCGGCTCGGGCGTGGGGGAGGTGCTCACCAGCAACACCATCGGATCGATCCTCGGAGCCGCGCTGAGCGGCTTCGTCCTCATCCATGCCCTGGGGATGGAGAGGTCGCTCCAGGTGCTGGCGATCCTCAACGCCGGCGCCGGCGTCGTCGTCGCGACGAGCCTGCTGCGGCCTCGCGGCGCGCCCTGGGCGGCGGCGGCCGCGCTGGCCGCCCTCCTGGCCGCCCGGGTGGCGTGGGGCGGCTGGGGGCTCTCGTGGGACCAGCGCGCCTTCGCCGTCTGGCGCACTTCCCTCCGCGACGTCTACGCCAGCCCCGAGAAGAAGCGGGAAGCCCTGGAGAACACCGACGTCCTCTACTACTTCGAGGGCGTCAACGAGATCATCAGCGTCATCCGGCCGCGCGGCGGGGTCCAGGGCTTCGTCGTCAACGGGCGGCCGGAGGCCAGCACCACGCCCGCCGACGTCCAGTGCCAGCGGACCCTGGGCCACCTGCCCATGCTGCTGCACCCCGATCCGCGGCGGGTGTTCGTCCTCGGGACCGGGACCGGGATGACCCTGGGCGCGGTCTCGCTCCACCGCAGCGTGGAGCGCATCGTCCTGGCGGAGATCGAGCCGGGGGTGCTCGGGGCGACCCGCACCTTCGCCTCGTACAACCACGCCGCGCTCGACGATCCGCGCCTGCGCGTGGTCTTCAACGACGGCCGGAACTTCCTGGCCACCACCACCGAGAAGTTCGACGTCGTGACCTCGGACCCCATCCACCCGGGCACCGGCGGGGCGGCCTACCTGTACACCCGGGAGTACTTCCGCGCCGTGGCCGACCACCTCCGCCCCGGCGGCGTCGCCGCCCACTGGCTGCCCATCTACGAGCTGACGCCCCGCGACGTGCAGACCGTCCTGCGCACCTTCGCCGAGAGCTTCCCCCACGTCATGGTCTGGCTGACCCACTACGACGCCGAGCTGGTGGGGAGCGACCGGCCCCTGGTGGTCGACGAGGCGGCGCTGGAGCGGCGCCTCGCCGACCCGGCCATCCGCGCCGACCTGGCGGCGGTGGACATGGGATCGGCCGAGGACTTCCTCGCCTACTTCCTCATGGGCGACGCACGGGCCCGGGACTTCGCTCGCCCCGGGGGCGTCAACACGGACGACAACCTGCTGCTGGAGTTCTCGGCCCCGGCCTCCATGGGCCTGGGCCACCTGCAGGGAGACAACGCCCGCGCCCTGTCGCAGGCGCGGGAGAGCCTCCTCCCCTACCTGGATCCCGCACCGGGCCCCGAGGGCCGCGCCCGCTGGGAGCGCAACCTGGCCGCGGCCCGGCTGTACGACCCTGCACACGCCCTGGCCCTCTGGGGAGAGCAAGACCTCGAGCCCTACCGGCGGCTGGAGACGGCGCTGCAGGAGCGGTTCCCGGACTACGCCCCGTACCGCTTCCTGCGCGCGGAGGTGGCGCGGGCCCGGGCGGCCACGCCCGCGCTCGCGGGCCAGGTCGACCTGCCCGTGGCCGCCGGCACCGGCGGCCGCCCCGTGCTGCGCATCTCGGCGGTCGCCCAGCGGACCGGCGAGACCAGGGCCCTGGTGTCCCTGGTGGACCACGAGAAGCGCCTGATCTACGGGCGGCGGTACCTCGACGGCGAAGGCCCGGAGCTCGATGCCGCGGTCCGGGAGTTCGTGGCGAGCTCCCTGGACTCCGTGCGCCGGGCCTACGACCAGGTCGCCGCCGACGGCAGGCGCCGCGGGGCGCCGCTTCCCACCGAGCGGGAGGTCGCGGACCGGCTCCGCGCCGTGATCCCTGCGCTGACGGCCCCCGCCGGCCCCGGGCCGGCCCGTCAGTAGACGGCGAGGCCCGCGTCCAGCGCGAGCCAGGTCGGGTTCCGGAACGGCGTGAACCGGTTGCTGGCGAGCTGGTAGCGAGCCTGGAGGAACAGCGCGACGCCGGGGCGGAAGGTGACGAGCAGGCCCCCCTCCGGATCGACCCCCACGCCGTAGCGGCGGGAGCGGACGGCGAGCCCCGGGGCCTCCTGGAGCGTGTCGCCCCAGGCTCCTCCGGCCCCCAGGCCGACGAACGGCTGGACGGCGCCGCCGGTCAGGTACCAGTGGGCCGCGGCCCGCAGGGTCAGGAACTGCGCGCGCCGGTAGACGGGTCCGGTCAGCGTGGCGGCGGGCAGCTCGATCGTCCCCGCCGACAGGCTGCGGGAGTACCAGCTCCACGAGGCGGCGAGGCCCACCGAGAGACGGCGGGCGACGGCCAGGCGGAGGTCGAAGTGGGTCCCCCAGGCGGTGGTGGCCCCGGTGAAGTCGCGGAGGTTGCCCAGCGGCCTCCCGGCCTCCCAGGCCACCGAGATCAGGCGGCCGCTCTGGTAGCTGGCCTCGGCGAATCCCTCGGCGCGCGCCGCCGAGGCTGCGCCCAGGAGGACCGCGAGCGAGGCCAGCCTGCCGATCCGGCTCATGGGGTGCCTGCGCTCAGATAGGATGACTGG
Source organism: Anaeromyxobacteraceae bacterium (assembly GCA_035455425.1). Lineage (GTDB taxonomy): Bacteria > Myxococcota > Myxococcia > Myxococcales > Anaeromyxobacteraceae > JACRMN01. Next base: position 15,960 of record DATIFE010000102.1, read on the forward strand.
GTGAAGCCGCGGTCGACCGCCTCGAGGACGCCGGCGGCGTCGTAGGAACCGCCTCCGGTGGCCGCCCCCGGCGCCAGCAGCACCCAGACCACCACCGGTCCACCGGTGCCGGCGCCCGCCAGGTCCGCGACCTCGACCAGCAGGGTACCGGGCAGGACGGCGAGCGGCGCCCAGGTCCACGGATAGCCCCAGCTCCCGGCGTACCCGAAGAGCGAAGGGGCCGGGTGGGCGGGATCGCCGATCCAGGAGGTCGGGTCCTGCGGCTGGGGAGGATCCAGGGCCACGATGCTCACCGAGAGGTCGGCGGCCACCGGCGCCGCGGGGGGAGCCGCCGGATCGACGACCACCGCCTGCTGGAAGCCCCGCGCCTCGAGGTGCGCGGCGACCGCGGCCACCAGCCCCGGCGCGTCCACCGTCGCCGGGGCGCCCGAGGCGTCGATCCGGGCGGGCCGGGAGACGATGGCGAAGCTGCCGAAGGAGGAGAAGGCGGCCCCGGGCGCCCGGTACGTGATCACCGGGACCCCCACCAGGTCCGGGCCGGTGGTGACGTCCGAGGCGCAGGCCTGCGCCAGCGCGGCCAGGCCGACGGGCAGGAGCGTCCCCCAGGTCCGGATCCCCATGGCCAGGCCCTGGCGCATCCTAGCGCGTCAGGCTCAGGAGCTGGACCCGGTTGTTGCCGCGGTCGGCGAGGGCAGCCCAGCCTGCATCCCCGATGCAGATCTGCGCCGGGTAGAAGACGGCGCCCCCGCCGCGGCCCATCGCCAGGAAGCGCCCCTGGAAGGTCCCGTCGAGGCCCAGGGCCACCAGGCCGTTCCCGGCCTGGTCGACGAGGAAGATCCGGCCGCTGCTCACCGCCGCGTAGACGGGGAAGCTCACGGCGTCGCGCAGGTTGCGGGTGATGGTCTTGAAGGCTCCGGCTCCCCGCTCCGCCGCCCAGATGGCCACGCCCGCCGCGTCGACCGCGTAGACGGTGCCGGCGGGGTCGACGGCCACGTCGGTGAAGGCAGGCTCTCCACGCGGGAGGTCGAGGCGGCGGGCCACGTTGCCGGCGAGGTCGCTCACCAGCACGCTCACCGTGGCCAGGTCGAGGACGTAGAGGCTCTCCCCCTCGACCTTGAAGGCGCCGGGGACGACCGGCCCGGGGACTCCCTGGAAGGCGACGTAGCCCAGGAACTTGCCCTGCGGATCGACGCGGCCCAGGCGCTGCACCTTGCGGTCGAGCACCAGCAGGTTGCCCTGGGCGTCGAGCTGCAGGCGCGTCGGGTAGGGCAGCTCCGCGAAGCGCCACTCGGCCAGGGGCTGCACCTGCTTGTCGGCCACGAGGTAGCGGAGGATGCGCCCGTTGCCGGTGTCGGCCACCGAGATCTGGCCCCCGGCCCCGCAGGCGACGCCCTCGACGTCCTTGAGAGGCCGATCGGCGGCGTCGGCGTAGATGGAGGCGGCGTAGGTGACCGAGACGGCCGCCGCGGCCGGCGCGGCCGCGAGCAAGAGGCAGGCGGCCGCGAGGAGGGAAGCGAGGCGAGGAGCGGGCACGAGTTCACCCCCTGTACTTGGTGTGGCACTTGGTGCAGAGCTCGGGCTGCGTGGCCTCGAGGAGCAGCTTCTTGTGCTCCGTCCCGTGGCCCCGGTGGCAGCTCAGGCAGTCCACGGTCAGGTTCCGGTTGCGGGGGTCCTTCGCCTTGTCGCCCATCGGGTGCGAGGAGTGCTGCAGCCAGTCGTGGCAGGTGCCGCAGAGCGTCACCACGGTGGCGTCGGTGAAGAGCAGGGGGCGGTTGCCGCTGTGCGGGTCGTGGCAGGCGGTGCACTCCCCGGCGACGACCGGCGGGTGCTTGGCGTCGGAGCGCTCGGCCCGCTTGATGCTCTCGGCGTGGCAGGAGCCGCACACGGTGACGATGTCGCCCCGCAGCAGGCCCTTCTCCTTGGAGGCGTGGGGGGCGTGGCAGTTGAGGCAGCCGGCTCCCTCCACCACGGGGGCGTGGATCCGGTTCTTCTCCATCATCGCCTGCAGCTTCTGGGCGTGGCACCCCTTGCAGAGCGCGGACGCCGCCGCCTTGGTGGCGAACTGATCGGCCGAGCCCGCCGCCCCGTGGCACTGGTTGCACATGCCGCGGGCCACCGGCGCGTGGACCTTGTCGTAGAGCATCCCGCGGCGGCTCGAGCCGTGGGGGTCGTGGCAGCTGGTGCAGTCCTTCTTGCCGACGGTGTAGCCCAGGTGCTGCTTGAGGAACGCCGGCCGGTCGACGCGGTGGCACTCGACGCAGAGCGCCGGGACCGCCTTGCGGAGCAGGCTCGGGCCCTGCGCCGATCCATGGGCCAGGTGGCAGGCCCCGCACCCCGACTGCTCCAGGGGGCGGTGCTTGGCGGTCGCCTTGGACGCAGCCTCGACGATGCCCTTGTGGCAGGTGGCGCACAGGTCGCGGCCGCCCTTCACCAGGTTGGCCTTGAAGCCCGAGCCGTGGGGGTCGTGGCAGCTGGTGCACTTGGCCTCGGCGACCGGCCTGTGCACGCTCTTGGCCTGGGCAGGCGTCACCGAGCCGTGGCAGCCGCCGCAGGTGGCGTCGGGCGCGGCGGCGAGGAGCTTGGGGTGGTTCGAGGTGTGGGGGGAGTGGCAGCCGGTGCACTGGAGGGCCTTGACGGGCGTGTGCACCGAGGGCCGCTTGAGCACGTCGCCGAAGGTCACGTGGCAGCCGAGGCAGACCCGGCCGCCTCCCCCGGGCTTGAGGTTGTACTTCGAGGCCTGGGCCCGGCCGGTTGCCGGGGCCAGGGCCGCGGCGAGGCCGAGTGCGAGGAGAGCGGGGCGCAGTCGCATGGGGTTCCCCTACTTCTTCTTCCCCGCCTCGTGGCAGGCGTCGCACTGCCGGGCGGCGAAGGGGGCGTGCTGCTGGGCCTTGAAGAAGTTCGGATCCTTCGAGTAGTGCGGATCGTGGCAGCTGACGCAGTTCACGTCCTTGGCGGCGATGCCCAGGTGCGCGGTGACGAAGCCCGGTGCCTGGGCATCGTGGCACTGCCCGCAGACCTCGAGGAGCGGCTGGTTCAGCAGCCGGGGTGCCGCGGCCGCGTGCGGCTCGTGGCAGTTCTGGCAGTTGTCCACGGGCGCGTGGGACTTCTCGGCGGCGCTGCGCTTCTTGAGGTCCTGGTGGCAGACGAAGCAGGAGTCGGGGGCCTGGGCCAGGAGCAGCCCCTTGATGGCCGCCTTGTGGGGCGCATGGCAGCCGCTGCACTTGCCCTGGTCGAAGGCGGCGTGCACGCTCTTGGCGCCGGCCGCGGCCTTGGCCTGCTTCTCGTGGCACTGGAGGCACAGGCCCTTCTGGTCCCGGACCAGCATCCCCTTCTCGGAGGAGCCGTGGGGGTCGTGGCAGCCGAGGCAGTTGCCGTCGGCGAAGGGCTTGTGGTTGACGCCGCCGGCCGCCGCGGGCTTGACCAGCTCGGCGTGGCAGCCCTGGCAGAGCTTGGCGCCGCTGGCCCTGAGGAGCTTGGCGTTCTCCGATCCGTGGGGCTGATGGCAGGCGGTGCAGTTGCCGTCCAGGACCGGCCGGTGGGTGAAGGCCTTGAGGAACCGGGCCTCCGCGTCGGCGTGGCAGGAGTAGCAGATCCGATCGCTGCGGGCCCTCATCATCCCGGTGACGTTGGATCCGTGCGGGTTGTGACAGGTGGTGCAGTCCCCGCTCGAGAACGGGGCGTGGACCACCTTCTGCTTCGAGCCGGCGTCGATGGTCTTCTTGTGGCAGCGGGCGCAGAGCGCCTCGCCCTCCGCCTGGAGGAGCGCCTTCTGGTTGGCGGCGTGGGGCTGGTGGCAGGCGGCGCACCCGCCCCCCTTGGCGATGACCGCGTGGGGGACGGCGAAGCGCTCGCCCTGCGCCGCGTGGCAGCGGACGCACAGGGCCGGGCCGGCGGCGCGGGCCAGCGCCTTGGCGTCCGCGGCGTGGGGATCGTGGCAGGCGAGGCACTCGCCCTTCCGCACCGGGGCGTGCACCACCTTCCCCGCCGCGACGGCGCTCGGATCGTGGCAGGTGGAGCAGAGCTTGGTGCGGTCCTCCTGCAGGGCGAAGGGCTTGGTGGACTTGGGATCGGCGTGGCAGGAGCTGCAGCCCCCGCCGGTCATGGGCTCGTGGACCGAGGCGCGCAGGAGCTTGGGGCGGTCGGCGGAGTGGGCGTCGTGGCAGGAGCTGCAGCTCGCCACCGGGTACTCCCCGTGGGCCTTGCGGAACCCGGCGCCGCTGGTGGCGTGGCAGGACCCGCACAGGGCCCCCTCGCCCGCCTTGAGCAGGTCCTTGTGCGCCGAGCCGTGCGCCAGGTGGCAGGCCTGGCATCCGTCCTTCGCCAGCGGCGGGTGGCCGTACTTCTTCTCGAACTGCTGCCGCGGGTGGCAGGAGTAGCAGCCCTCGGCCCCCCGGACCTTGAGGAGATGCGCCTCGTTCGAGCCGTGGGCGTCGTGGCAGGTGAGGCAGCCGGCCTTCTCCACGGCCGTGTGCCGGAACTGCTGGTTGAGGCCGATGCTCTCGCGCTTGTGGCAGGTGGTGCACAGGGCGTTGCCCGGCTGCTTCAGCACCAGTCGCGGGATGGCGCCGTGGCGCAGGTGGCACTCCTCGCACCGCTTCTGCTTCACCGACGAGTGCTGGTACTTGAGCGGCGCGACCTTGTCGGCGAACTTGGCGTGGCACTCCAGGCAGTCCTTGCCCTTGAACCTGCGCTCCTGGGCGGCGGCCGGCGTCGCCGCCAGCAGCGCCGGAGCCGCCAGGGCCAGGGCGAGGAGCGCCGGGGGGATGCTCTTGACGTGGCTCATGTCGCGCCTCCCGAGGGCTTCCCGGCTCACTCGCCGATGCGGGCGACGAGCTCTTCCACGGCGTAGGTCTGGCGCAGCCGGGCGCTGGTCTCCTGGATGGCCTGCCCCACCTTCCGCTGCAGCAGGGCCTCGCGGACGGCCTCCTGGACGGCCTCGAAGGGCTTCTGCTGCGCCGCGATCCGCTCGTTGACCCGGATGACGTAGTGCGCGCCGCCCTCGGAGTAGAGGCGGTAGTCCCCCGCCTTGGCGCCGGCCAGGGCGTTGACCAGCTGGGGGCTGAACTCCGCCGCGGTGTACGTCGAGCCGGTGAAGCGGATGGCCTGCTGCTCCGGCGGCAGCTGGCCGTCGGCGTTGGTCGCCATGAAGCGGTAGTCGGCCCCGCCGCGGAGCTTCTCGAACGCCCGCTGCGCGAAGGCGGCCGAGGAGAAGCCCAGGCTGTCGAGCTTGAGGAACTCGGGCACGGCGTACTCCGCCCCGTGCTCCTTGTAGTAGGCCCGCTGCTCCTGCTCGGAGATGGTGAGGTTGGGGACGATGGACTTCTCGAGGTAGGTGTTGAAGAGGAGCTGCTCCTCGAACTGCTTCACCTGCCGCCGGTGCTCGGGCGTTCGGTCGAGCCCCTGGCGGCGGGCCTCGTGCAGCGTCACCCTGCCGTCCACCATCGCCTGGGCCAGCTGGTCCCTGCGCAGGTTGAGCCGCCTGCGCCCCTCCGCCTGCGAGATGCCGTGGTAGAGCTTGCGCTTCATCTCCTCGGCGACGTCGGCCACCGTCAGGGGCGCCTCGCCCTGGATGCGGGCGACGACGCGCCGGTCCTTCAGCAGGGCGTCGAAGCCGGGCGTGGGGCTCTCGAAGTCGACCGTCTTGAGCAGCTTGTCGTCCACCTTGGCGTACCTCTTGACGAGCGAGGCCTGGTACTTCTCCAGCGCCTTGCGCCGCCGCGGCGCCGCGATCTCCTTCGCCACCTGGGCCCGCACGGCCGCGTCCTCCGGGTAGCGCACCCCGTGGAGGCGCACCACCGCGAAGCCCCCGGTCACCGCCACCGGACCCCCGATCTGCCCGGTCTTGAGGGTCCGCAGCGCCGCGGCCACCGCCGGGAAGGCCTTGGCCTCGGGAAGGTACTCGGGCTTGCCGATGCCCTGCGCCTTGCCGCCGGCGATGGCCTGGCGGACCGCCTCCTCGAAGCCGGGACCGGGCGCCTTGCCGACCAGCGCCCGGGCGTCCTCCTCCTTGGGGCACAGGGCGAAGGTCACCTTCCACTCCCGGACGCGGGCGCGGAAGGCGCGCTCGACCTCGGCCGGCCTGGCCTGCACGTGGGCCACGGCCTTGCCCATCACGTCCAGCTTCAGCCGGGACTCCCCGTAGGCGGTCACGGCGCCGCGCACCTCGGGGAGGTCGGCCATGCCCGAGGCGCGGGCCTCGGTGGCGATGAGGCGCACGTCGATGAGCCGCCCGAGCAGGGCCCCGACGTCGCGCCGCGCCTGGGTCACCTGGTCGCCCCGCGTCTCGTGCGCCAGGGTCAGCGCCTCGACCAGGTCGCGCAGCTCGATCGGCTCGCCGGCCACGCGGGCCACCGGGGTGGCCCCGGCCGACTCGTCGAAGAGCGGTACGCGGGCGCCGCTCTTGAGATAGGCGTACTCGGCCGCCGGCCCGGGAGGCGGAGCAGCCCGGGCGCACAGGGGCAGGGCCAGGGCGGCGGCGAGACAGACGGCGGAGGCTGTGCGGCCAGTTGCCGCGGCGAGGTCGGTGGTCATGGATTGCGGCCTCCGCGCTGCAACCGGTGTGCCCAGCCCCGGACCGGTCCAGACGCTCAACGGCATGATATCACGATGGTATTCCGGCGCGGCGAGGCCGCGGAGCGCAAGGGTTGCGTAGCCTCGGCGGAGCATCGGGGAAGGGGCGCAAAGAAGCACGGAAGACCCCGCCCTCCTACGGGACGCGCCGCCCCGTCATCGCCGCCGCGAGCTCGGCGGCCACGGCGCGGACCAGGGAGCAGGCGAGCGCGTCGGTCGTGCCGACGCGGCCCGCGTCGAAGAAGAAGACACCGTCGTCCCCGCGGCCGTGGGAGGTCGAGTGCCAGAC
>DATIFE010000103.1:0-4609 GCA_035455425.1 Anaeromyxobacteraceae bacterium
AGGAGCTGGGCGGGCGGCGCGGCCTCTCCTTCTACATGCAGCGCACGGCGCTCCAGGGCGACCGCGCCCTGGTGGCGCTGGCCGCGGGCGGTAGCTAGGCGCCGGGCGGGCCCGCGCTCAGGCGCCGGCGCCGCCCTGCCCCACCGGCGTGGGCGCGGCGGGGGCGGCGACCTCGGGCGCGACCCGGTCCGACGGCGCGCGCTCGCCTCGCGCGAGGAGCAGGAACGGCAAGGTCAGGAGCTCCACGGCGGCGGCGGCGACGTACGAGGCCCCGTAGCCCCAGGCGTCCGCCACCCGCCCCAGCCCCGGCTGGGCCAGCGCGCCGCCCAGCGAGCCGAGCAGGTTGTCCGCGGAGAGGACGGTGGCCCGCTGCGGCGACGGGATGAGCCCGTTCAGAAGCGCCTGGCGGATCGGCATGGCCGCGGCGAAGAGCAGCGCCCAGGCGGCCAGCACCGCCAGCACCACCCAGAAGCGGGCGAAGAGGCCCATCGACAGGAGCGCGGCGGCGCTGGCGACCGATCCCAGCAGCAGCGCCGACGTCCGGCGCCGGAAGGCCTTGCGCGCCCAGGGAACCAGGAAGGCGCCCGCGATCTGGGCTGCCGCCACGAGTGCGGCCGCGAGCCCGGCGACGGCGTAGTCGCTCCGGCCGTGGAGCTGGAGCAGGTACGGCTGCATGGCGTAGAAGGCGTAGATGGGGACCCCGGAACCGAAGATGCCCGCCAGCATGACCCAGCGCACCGGCGGGTTTCGGATCCCGTGCTGGAGCGAGGCCGCCAGGACGCCGCGCATCTCCCCCATCGCCGAGGCGCTCCGCCTCGGCGTGAAGCCCACGTCCCGCATCCAGGCGAAGGCCACCAGGAAGGTGAGGCCGAGGGTCGCCGCCCGCATCACGTAGGGCACGCCCAGGTTCGTCGCCTGCGCCACGACGCCTCCGGCAATGGTGCCGGTGAGCATCCCCACGCCGGTGGCCGCCTGTCCCCTGGCGAATGCGGCCTCCAGGGTGCCCCGGTAGCCCGTGGCGCTCAGCCCGTCGACCAGCCAGGCCTCGGTCGCGCCCGAGAAGAAGGTGAAGCCCAGTCCCAGCAGCACGGACGAGAGCGCCCATCCCCAGAACGGCCCGTGAACCCTCCACATCATCAGGTACAGGAGGGTCGCCGCCAGCAGGGTGGCCGTGCCGAGCAGGTACGACGCGCGCCTGCCGAACGTGTCGGCCACGGCGCCGGTCGGAACCTCGAAGATCACCTCTCCCAGGGTGAAGAAGGCGTTGGCCGCGAAGGCCTGGGTGATGGAGAGGCCCGCGTCGAGCAGGAAGAGGGTGTTGATGCCCCAGATGAAGGAGGATGCGAAGGTGGAGAGCAGCGTGAGCACGACGTAGGTGCTCAGCATCCTCCGCGGCGTCGCGTCCACGCCAGGCTTCTAGCGGCGCGGGCCGTCCCCGGCGACACCAGTCGCTGCGGGGCCCGTCCGGGACTCCGGGGTCGGGCCGGGTGCCGACCTACGCGTGCCCGCCGGGCCGGGCGGCGTCCTGCCGCAGCCGGAAGCGCTGGATCTTGCCGGTGGCGGTCTTGGGGAGCTCGGCCACGAAGTGGATCTGGCGCGGGTACTTGTAGGGCGCCAGGCTCTTCTTGCAGTGCGCCATGAGCTCGGCGGCCAGCGCCTCGCTCGCCACCGCGCCCTCGCGCAGCACCACCCAGGCCTCGGGCTTGAAGAGGCCCTCGGCGTCCTCGCAGCCGATGACCGCGGCCTCCAGCACCCGGGGGTGGCTCACCAGCAGGCTCTCGATCTCGATGGGCGAGCACCAGATGCCGCCCACCTTGAGCATGTCGTCGCTGCGGCCGCAGTAGCGGTAGTAGCCGTCCTCGAGGACGTAGGTGTCGCCGGTGTCGAGCCAGTCGCCGCCGAGCATGGTGGCCGCGGTCTTCTCCGGGTTGTTCCAGTAGTAGGCCGCGGTGGAGGGGCCCTTGATCTGGAGCCGCCCCTGCTCCCCCGGACTGGCCTCCGCGCCCTGCTCGTCCACGATGCGCGCCTCGTACCCGGGGACCACGCGCCCGCTGGTCCCGGGCCGGACGTCGTCCGGGCGGTTGGAGATGAAGATGTGCAGCGCCTCGGTCGAGCCGATGCCGTCCAGGATCACCAGGCCGGTCTTCTCCTTCCAGCGGCGGAAGATGTCGGCCGGGAGCGCCTCGCCCGCCGAGACGCAGTATCGCACCGAGGAGAGGTCGGCGGGAGCGGACTCGAGCGCCTGCAGCTGCGCCGCGTACAGGGTCGGCACGCCGAAGTAGAGGGTGGGCTTGAAGCGGGCGATGGTCTCGAAGGTGCTCTGCGGCGTGGGGCGGGACTCGAGCAGCACCGAGGTGGCTCCGCTCCACAGCGGGAAGGTCATCCCGTTGCCGAGCCCGTAGGCGAAGAAGAGCTTGGCGGCCGAGAAGCAGACGTCGTCCTCCTTCACCCCGAGTACGTCCTGCCCGTACCACTGGCTGGTGACCACCATGTCGCGGTGGCGGTGGACCGCGCCCTTGGGGCGCCCGGTGGAGCCGGAGGAGTAGAGCCAGAAGCAGGCGGCCGTGGCGGCCGCCGGCACCGCCTCGAGCGCCGCCGGCGCCTCGGCCAGGAGCGCCTTGAGGTTGCGCGCCTTGCCCTCGACCGGGATGGCGAGCGCCGGCGGCGGCCGGGCCGTCGCCAGGGCGGGCTCGACCTCGGCGGCGAACTCCGGCGACCAGAACACCGCCGAGCAGGCCGAGTCCTGGATGATGTAGCGGTAGTCGTCGGCCCGCAGCAGCGTGTTGAGCGGCACCGGGACGATGCCGGCCTTGATGGCGCCCCAGAACAGGTAGAAGAACTCGGGGCAGTCCTTGACCACCATGAGCAGGCGCTGGCCGCGCTCCAGGCCGAGCTTGCGGAGCGCGTTGCCGCAGCGGTTCACGCTGGCGGCCAGCTCGGCGTAGCTTACGTCGCCGGCGGCGCTGCGGATGGCGACCTTGGCGCCCCTCCCCTCGGCGAGGTGCCGGTCGATGAACGGGACGGCGGCGTTGAAGCCGGGCCGGAAGTCGATGGCGGCCGGGGACCTCGAGCGATCGACGGCGATGGTGTCCAGCTTCACGGGCCTCTCCTCTCCTCGCGGGCCGGCCGGCCGTGCGGGAGGTCCCCGCGGACCGGCGGCGGAAGCACCTGCGACGCCATCCTTATACCCTCCACCGCCCCGGCCGATCGGCACCCCTCCCTCTCGGGGGACCTCCCCGGCCGCCCGATCACGGGATGGGCTTCTCGAAGGAGAGCCGCTGCGAGAGGCCGAAGCCGGTGCGGGCCAGGAAGCGGAGCAGGTCGAAGTGGTCCCACTCGACCTGGGTGACGACCTGCTCGACGCGGAGCGAGCCCAGGTTGAGCAGCAGCTGCCGCATCAGGGCCCGCCCCACGTGCCTGCCCGCGAAGGCGGGGTGCACGCCCAGGGTGTCCATCACCGCCGTGGGCTCGGTGCGCCCGAACTCCCCCAGGTCGACCCGCGCCATGAGGAAGCCGGCGAACTGGCGGTCGATCTCGGCCACCAGGGAGACGCGCACGCCCGACTGGCGCAGCACCTCGGCAGCCTTGCGCTGGTAGTAGGCGGTCCGGTCGCGCCCGGTGATCTTGCGGTCCACCTGGACGATGGCCGGCAGGTCGCCCTCGGCCATGGATCGCACCGGGATCTGCTCCCAGGTGAACTCCTCGGTGCCGCTCGGCGGGGGCTCCTCGACCAGGTCGCCCGCCGGGCGCGCCAGCACCAGGCGGCGCGAGAGCCGGTAGCCGGTGGCGGAGAAGAAGGCCGCCAGGTCGTGCTCGGCCCAGTCGGCCTCGGTCCGGATCTCGCGCACGCCCCGGTCGGCCAGCAGCCCCTCCAGCGCCGCCGACAGCGCCGAGGCCACCCCCTGGCGCGCCACCGCGCGGTCGACCCCGATGGCGTGGAGCACGCCCACCGGCGCCTGGCCCCCGAACTCGCCGTCGAGGACGCCGGCCAGGGCGTAGCCCACCAGCTTGCCGTCGCCCTCCGCCGCCACGCCGGTGAGGCCCTCGGGCCCGGCGGAGAGGGCGGCCAGGCGCTTGGCGAAGAAGCCGCGCCGGGCCCTCCCGGTGACCGCCTGGTCGATGGCGATGACCCGGTCGAGGTCTTCCGGGCGGAGGCTGCGCATCTCGCGTCGCGTGCCCATGGCCGCTAGCCCGCCAGCGCCATGCGGCCCTGGGCCGCGAGCTTCTGGTGGCGGAAGGCTCCCCACAGCGCCGCGCCGATGGCGCCGGCGAAGATGGCGTCCGGGTGGCCCTTGACGTCGAGCTTGACCCGCTCCTGCTGCATCGCCTCGCGCAGCGCCGCCACCAGCCCGTCGTCGAGCGCCAGGCCACCGGTCATGAGCACGGTGCCGTCGTTCACGGCGATGCCCTTGAGCAGGCTCGCCAGCCGCCCGGCCATGGAGACGTGGATCCCCTTGAGGATGTTGGCGGCCGAGATGCCGCGGGAGACCATGTTGATGACGTCGGTCTCCGCCAGCACGGCGCAGATCGACGACACCTTCTCCGGGTTCTGGCCCTGGCGGGAGAGGGCGCCGATCTCGTCCTGGGCGATGCCCAGGTAGCGGGCGAT
>DATIFE010000104.1:0-2546 GCA_035455425.1 Anaeromyxobacteraceae bacterium
AGGAGCTGGCTCCCCTCGTCCTGGATCTCGAACCAGCCCTCGCGAAAGGAGGGGAGCGCGAAGGCGTTCCGGTTGCCGTCGAGGGCCAGGCCCCAGGGCGAGAAGGGGGTGGGCGCGGCGGCCGTTCCCTCGGCGGCGAGGCGCGCCCGGAGCTGGTCGCGAGACGCCCGGAGGAGGTTCGCGCGCACCGTCAGCGGCGCCCGCCGGTTCATGGCCCGGCAAAGCTCCCGGGCCTCCTCGAGCCCGAGCTCCTCGGCGAAGCGGGCGGCGATCCAGCCGGGCAGGGACTCCTCGACCGCCAACCGCTCCACCGGATCGGGGAGCGCTGCGATGCGCGCGTCGGCGCCCTCCAGCGCCGCCAGGGACCGGGGCGACAGCGCCATCCGCCGGGCCGCTGCCGCGGGTGGGAGGCCGCCGAAGCGGGCCAGCCAGAGCGCGTAGCGCAGCGGGACCGGCGCCCGCGGCCCCTCCTTCCCCAGGAGCCACTCCAGCTGTCCCTGCCAGCGGACCAGGCCGTAGACCGCCTCGGAGGCCGCGCGGCGCTCGGCGGCGAAGAGCCGGCGCTCGCGCCGCAGCACCCGCTCCAGCGCCCGGTCGGCGAGCCAGCCCTGGTCGTGCGCCAGCCCGTAGGCCTCGAGCACGGCCGGGTCGACGAGCTCGTCCCGGATGGCGCGCTCCGCCGCGCCCCCCCTCCCCTGCCTCACAGCGCCTCGAGGACGCTGGCGACGTGGCCGTCCACCTTCACCTTGGCGAAGACCCGCTCCACCTTCCCGTCGGCCCCGATCACCACCGTGGTCCGCTCCGCCCCCATCACCTTCTTCCCGTACATGTTCTTCTCCTTCCAGACGCCGTAGGCCTTCTGCACCCTGGCGTCGGGGTCGGAGAGGAGGGGGAACGGCAGCCGGTGCTTCTCCTGGAAGCGCTTCTGGGCCGCGGGCTCGTCCCTGGAGACGCCGACCACGGCCACCTTCTTCCTCTTGAACGCGTCGACCTCGTCCCGGAAGTCGCAGGCCTCCCGCGTTCAGCCGCTGGTCCCGGCCCGGGGGTAGAAGAACAGCACCAGCCGCCGGCCCCGGTAGTCGGAGAGCCTCACGGTCTTTCCGCCCTGGTCGGGAAGGGCGAAGTCGGGGGCGACGCTGCCTTGGTCGAGAGCCATTCGAGCATCATAGAGCGGATGCCGTGCGTGGCCACCTGCTCGGCGGTGGCGGCAGAAGCCTCGTGGGCCGCTGGCGCGGCCCGCTCGTGCAGTGATTCCGCGCCCTTGGGATCCTCCGGCGCTTGCGGAAAGAGCCGGTACGTGTTAGATGACCGTCCCCTTTCCCGTCGGCAGGCTTCGCGGGCGGGGGCCTCGCGCGAAGCGAGGGCGGCAAATTCACACACTTTCCCAGCGGCACCCCGGTGCCCGCGGACGTGCGGAGGGCGGTTCCTCCCGCATCGCATCCCCGGGAGAACGGTGCCGGCAGCCTGGGGAGTGGCGGACCCGAACCGGAGGAGAGACATGCAGACCGCGGAGACCCCCGAGCAGAGCCAGACCCCCGCGCCGCCCCCGGCGGCCGGCGGCGAGATGGCCCAGGCCCTCCAGTCGCAGGGCACGGCCATCAGCATGAAGCAGCTCCTGGAGGCCGGCGTCCACTTCGGCCACCAGACCAAGCGCTGGAACCCGAAGATGAAGCCCTACATCTTCGGGGCCCGCAACGGCATCTACATCATCGACCTGCAGAAGACCGTGTCCCTGGCGCGGAGCGCCTTCCGCTTCGTCAGCGACGCGGTGGCCCACGGCGGCACGGTGCTCTTCGTCGGCACCAAGAAGCAGGCGCAGGACGTGGTCCGCGAGGAGGCGGGCCGCTGCGGCATGTTCCACGTGACCAACCGCTGGCTCGGCGGCACGCTCACCAACTTCAAGACCATCAAGACCGGCATCGACCGGCTCAAGACCATCGAGAAGATGGCCGGCGACGGCACCTACGAGCGCCTCCCCAAGAAGGAGGTCGCCCAGCTCGAGCGCGAGCGCGAGAAGCTCGAGACCAACATCGGCGGCATCAAGGACATGTCGCGGCTGCCGGCGGCCCTGTTCGTGGTCGACACCAAGAAGGAGTACATCGCCGTCCACGAGGCCAACCGCCTCGGCATCCCGGTGGTGGCGGTGGTGGACACCAACTGCGACCCCGAGGGCATCGACTACGTCATCCCCGGCAACGACGACGCCATCCGCTCCATCAAGCTCTTCACCGGCAAGGTGGCCGAGGCCTGCGTCGAGGGCCGCTCGCGCTACGGCGCCTGGGTGGCCGAGCACGGCGTGAAGGAGGAGCGCCCCGGCGAGGAGGACCGCGACGCCGCCAGCGAGCGCGGCCCGAAGCAGCGGCGCGGCCGCGGAGAGCGCCGGCCGCCGCGCGAGGACCGGGGAGCCGCCAGCGCCGGCGTCGAGGTGGTGCGCAAGGGCGAGGTGCAGGCCGCCCCCGAGGCCGCGGCCCCGCCCAAGGAGTAGGCGCCCCGCGCCAGGCGGGGGCGTCGCAGGGGGCGGGCCGCGCGGCCCGCCCTCGGCTTTT
>DATIFE010000105.1:0-23629 GCA_035455425.1 Anaeromyxobacteraceae bacterium
GTGCGGCTCGCGGGCGCGGCCCCCGGCCCCGCGCCGCGTGAAGTTACCCGCGACCGGTCGTCCTGCGGGGGGGCGGCCCCCGACGAGTCGGTGGTCGCCGCCGGCGGGAAGCTCGCCAACGTGGTGGTCACCGTGAAGGGCGCGCCGACCCGGCCGGCGGCGCGGGCGCTGGTCCTCGACCAGCGCCGATGCCGCTTCGTCCCGCACGTGCTCGCCGCCGCGGTGGGGAGCACGCTCGACATCGTCAACAGCGACCCGGTCCTCCACAACGTCCACGGCTACCGGGGCCGGGCCACCGCCTTCAACGTGGCGCTGCCCGCGCAGGGGCAGAGGGTGGCCCGCAAGCTCGACGGCCCCGGCGCCGTGCGGGTGCGGTGCGACGTCCACGGCTGGATGAGCGCCTGGGTGGTGGTGGCCGACGGGCCCTCGGCCGTCTCGGGCGCCGACGGCACCTTCGCCATCCCGGAGGTGCCGCCCGGCGCCTGGACGGTGACCGCCTGGCACGAGAAGCTCGGCGAGAGGAGCGCCCAGGTGACGGTGCCGGCGAGCGGCCAGGCCTCGGTCGACTTCAGCTTCGGAGGCTGACGCCGCCCGGGGCCGGATCGCCGGAGGCGGCCGACTCCCGCAGCTCCGCGACCGCCGCCCCGATGCGGGCACGCACCCGCTCCGCCAGGGCCGCCACGTCGCCCTCGCCCAGCCCGGCGGTCTCCACCGGCTCCAGGATCCGCACGCGCACGCGTGCCGGGCGCACCCAGGGGCTCCCCTTGGGCATGCCCTCCGCCGCGCCGTGGATGGCGACGGGCAGGAGCGGGGCACCGGCCTCGATGGCGAGCTTGAAGGCCCCCTGCTTGAACGGCAGCAGGGCGCCGTCGCGGCTGCGCGTGCCCTCGGGGAAGAGCATCACGTGCATGCCGCCGTCCAGGTAGCGGCGCGCCCGGGCCATGGCCTCGCGCCCGCTGCGCGTCTCGGCCCGGTCCACCGGGATGTCGCCGGAGAGCCGGAACATCCACCCGATCCAGGGGATGCGGAACAGCTCCGCCTTCGCCACCCACTTCATCTCCCGCGGCAGCCGCGCCAGCACGAAGATGTCCAGCATCGACTGGTGGTTCGAGACGACCACGTGCGCCCGCCGGCCGGGCGGCCAGCGCCCCTCGATGCGGATGCGCCACGGCGGGAAGGTGAGGGTGGCGAAGACCGCCAGCAGGCGCAGGAAGCGGCCGGCGATGCGCCGGTTCCGGTCGAAGGGCGCGGTGACCAGGACCAGGACCGCCAGCAGCGGGAGCCAGGCGAGGATGGCCGCGAAGGTCAGGACATAGGCGACCGCGGCGGCGGCGGCGGCGAGCACGCAGCCGAGCATCGGTGGCGCGGGTCACCGCCCTGTCATGGGCGCCCGCGCGGGGCAAGACGCCGCGGGGGGCGGGCCTGCCTCCCCGCCGCGGGCCGCACCCGGGACGTCGACGGCCGGGGCCCGGCGTGCTCTCATGCGGCCCCCGGAGGACGTCCATGCGCACGCGCCACGCCATCCTGCTCGCCCTGTCCCTCGCGGCCCCGGCCGCCGCGCGGGAGCGCGCCGAGATCCCCGAGAAGTACACCTGGAACCTGGCGGATCTGTACCCGTCCGACCAGGCCTGGAAGGCCGCCCGGGACGATCTCCGCAAGCGAATCCCGGCCCTGGCCTCGCACCGCGGCCACCTCGGCGACTCGGCGGAGGCCCTGTGGCGGACGCTCGACGCCTCCTTCGGCCTGCAGCGGGATCTGGAGAGGCTCTACGTCTACGCCTCCACCCGCGCCGACGAGGACATCCGGGCGGCCGGCCCGCGGGAGATGAAGCAGGGGGCCCAGCAGCTCGCGGTGGACATCTCCGCCGCCTCCTCCTTCATCGAGCCGGAGATCCTCTCCATCGACCCGGCCAGGGTGCGGGGGTTCCTGGCGAGCGAGGCCCGGCTGCGGGACTACGCCTTCTACGTCCAGGACGTCCTGCGCCGGAGGCCGCACACGCTCTCGGCGGCCGAGGAGCGGGTCGCCGCCGAGGCCGGGAACCTCGCCGACGCCGGCGCATCGGCCTACACCATCCTCTCCAACGCCGACCTCCCCTACCCCACCGTGGAGCTCTCCACCGGCAAGGTCCGGCTCGACCCCGCCGCCTACACGCTCCACCGCGCCGATCCTTCCCGGGAGGATCGCGACAAGGTCTTCCGGGCGTTCTTCGGCGCCCTCAAGGAGTTCGAGCGGACCATGGGGGCGACCCTGTACTCCCAGGTGAAGGCCCACCTCTTCGACGTGAAGGTGCGGGGCTACGGCTCGGCGCTCGAGGCCGCCCTCTTCCAGAACGCCATCCCGCCGGCGGTCTACCGGCAGCTGGTCTCCGACGTGCGGCGCAGCCTGCCCACGCTGCACCGCTACCTCCGGCTGCGCCAGCGCATGCTCGGCCTCCCCGAGCTCCGCTACCAGGACCTCTACGTGCCGCTGGTGGACAAGGTGAACCTGACCTTCGGCCCCGACGAGGCCCGGGCCATCACCCTGGAGGCCCTGGCACCCCTGGGGAAGCCCTACGTCGCCGCCCTGAAGAAGGGCTTCGAGAGCCGCTGGACCGACTACCTCCCCACCACCGGGAAGCGCTCCGGCGCCTACTCCACCGGGGTCTACGGCGTGCACCCCTACCAGCTCCTCAACTTCAACGGGCTGTACGAGGACCTCACCACCCTGGCCCACGAGTCCGGCCACTCGATGCACACCTTCCTGGCGTACGCGAGCCAGCCCTACCCCACCGCCTCGTACCCCATCTTCGTGGCCGAGGTGGCCTCGACGCTGAACGAGAACCTGCTCCTGCACTACATGCTCTCGAGGGCCCGGGACGACGCCACCCGGCTGGCGCTGCTCGGCAACTACCTCGACGGCGTGCGGACGACCCTCTTCCGCCAGACCCTGTTCGCGGAGTTCGAGCTCGCCATCCACGAGATGGCGGAGCGCGGCGAGCCGCTGACGGGGGAGAGCCTCTCGGCGCTGTACCTCAAGCTGGTGCGCGAGTACTACGGGCACGACCAGGGGATCTGCCGCGTCGACGACCTGATGGGCGTCGAGTGGGCCTACATCCCGCACTTCTACTACGACTTCTACGTCTACCAGTACGCGACCAGCCTGGTGGCCTCGACCTCGCTGGCGCGGGCCATCCGGGACGAGACGGCGCACGGGAAGACGGCGGCGCGCGACCGCTACCTCGCCATGCTCTCGGCGGGGGGCTCGAGGTACGCGGTGGACCTGCTGAAGGCGGCGGGCGTGGACCCGACCACGTCGGCGCCCTTCGACGCCGCCATGGCCGAGATGAACCAGGTGATGGACGAGATGGAGAAGATCCTCGCCCGGCGCCCCCCGGGGCGGTAGCGCACACACCTCCACCTCCACCCCGGGCGAGATCCCCGCACCCCGGGGGCGCAGTACCCCTCTGAGCCGTGGCTCCAGGGCCTCCCCAAGTGTCCTTTTACTTCGAGGGCAACGGAGGGGCCTACACGAATGGTGCGTACCATCCTCGTGACGGGAGTGGGAGGGCCGGCCGGGCGGGCCGCCGCCAGGTACTTCGCCGAGAAGGGTTGCCGGGTCGTCGGCACCGACATGCAGCCGGGGGAGTCCCCGGCCCCGGACTTCCGCCTGGTCCCCGCGGCGCGCGACCCCCGATTCCCCTCGGCCCTCCTCGAGATCGCGGCTCGCGAAGGGGTCTCGCTGGTCCTTCCCACCGTCACCGAGGAGCTGCCCCTGGTTGCCCGGATGCGACCGGAGCTCCGGCGGCGCGGCATCGCCGCCTGCGTCTCGGATCCGCCGGGCGTCGAGGTGGCGAACGACAAGCTTCGCACCGCCGAGGAGCTCCGCCGCCGGGGCGTGGCGGTTCCGGTCACCCTCGCGGGCGCCACTCCCCGGGACGGGCTGCCGGGGGTGCTCGGCCTCCCCCTGCTCTCCAAGCCCCGCTTCGGCCGCGGCGGGCGCGGCGTGCGGGTGCACCGCTGGGCCGACGACCTCGAGCCCGCCGGGCCCGAGGAGGTCGTCTGGCAGCAGTTCCTGCCCGGCGAGGAGTACGACCTGAACCTCTTCCTGGAGGCGGACGGCCGCGCGACCTGCGCCGTGGTGCTCAGGAAGACGGGGCTCAGGGACGGGCTGGTCGGCAATGCCCTGGGGGTCGAGCGGGTGGAGGCTCCCGACGTGGTCGAGCTCGGGCTTCGCGCCGCCCGCGCGCTGCGCCTCGAGGGGCCGCTCGACCTCGACATCCGCCTCGGAACCGACGGGGCGCCGGCCGTGCTGGAAGTGAACGCGCGGGTCGGCGCCAACGTCCTGTCGGCGCGCGAGGTGCTGGACGCCCTCGACGACGCCTGGAGGAACGGTCGATGCGCCTGAGGGTGGCACTGCTCGCCTGCACGCTGGTTTCTCCCCTCCCCGCCCTGCCCCAGGCATCCGGGGCCGAGCCGCCGCGGAACACGTCCTCGGTGCAGGAGCTCCGCGAGCGCGGCGACGCCCTGCGCAAGGAGGGCGACTACGCCGCCGCGCTCCAGGCCTACGAGGCCGCCCGCGCCGCCGGCGGCGACTCCGCCGACGTCTGGAAGCGGATCGGCTGGACGATGAAGGCCATGCGGCGCTTCGCCGAGGCGTCCGCGGCCCTGGAGAAGGCCCTGGCCCTCGATCCGGGGGACCGGGAGGCGCGCGACGACCTGGCCAGCCTCCGCACCAGCCGCGGTCTCCGGCTCCAGGGCTGGCTCGGCGGCACCGAGCCCGGCACCTCCAAGCAGGCCGTCGAGGCGCAGGCCTCCTACGGCGGGCTCGACCGGCTCGAGCTGCTCGCCGGAGGGGGCTGGACAGACAACATCTTCTACGAGTCGACCAAGGGCTACGCCAGCGGCTACTGGTTCTACGCCCCCGACTCGTACCTCAAGGCGGACTTCACCCTCCGCAAGTACCGCTACACCGGCGCCAATCGCCCCACGCCCGACTCCAACGCCTACGGGCTGGTGCCGCGCGTCGACCTCGAGGCCTCGCACTGGTTCTCCGGGCGCGTCCGCGCCGGCCTCGACTACCAGCTCTTCGCGCCGGACTTCTTCTACGACACGGCCACGCGCATCGTGAACCACAAGGTGACCGGAGAGGTCGAGGTGCGCCTCGGCCGGGGCTTCACCGGCAGCCTGATGGCCGCCGTGCTGCGCGATCCCAGCCCCGGCCGCACCGCCATCCTGGGGCGGCCGGTCCCGGGTGCCCCGGCGGGCACGACCTGCCCGAACGTGGACCCGACCCTCTGCGCCGCGTCGACCGACGTCGTCTACCGGACCGAGCTCCTCCTCGGCGGCGGCCTCGCCTACCGCGCCGAGCGCTGGGGCGCGAGCGTGCGCTACATCCCCAACCGCGACCTCGACTCCGGGTTCAGCTGGTCCATCGTCTCCGGCGTCGAGCTGCAGCCGGCGGAGCGCCTGTCGCTCGACCTCCAGTGGATACTGGACCGCTACGCCACCTCGGCCAACGTACAGTTCTCGGGCAAGGACGGTGACATCTGGTGGGCCCGCGCGCGCTACCAGGTCGCGGACGCGCTCTCCGTGGGCGGAGGGCTCAAGTGGGTCCGGAACCCCAGCCCCAGGAGCACCACCAGCCTCGCCACCCGCAACGACGGCACCCTGCTGCTCGACCTCGAGTACCGCACCGGCCTCTTCTAGGTCTCCTCGATGCGACGCTGGCCCCGCCCGCTCCTGGCCCTGGCACTGCTGGGTCCAGCCGCCCCGGCGGCGGCGATCCCGCTCGCCCTGGCACAGGCGCGCCGCGAGGCGGCGGCGCTGGCCGCCGCGGCGGCGCCGGAGGGCACGGCGCCCAGCGTCGAGGGGCTCAGGAGGTACGCCCGGGCGCAGACCATGGCCCGCAAGCTGGACGCCGCCGTACGGACGTACCAGAGGATCCTCTCCCTGGCGCCGGGCGACGTGGATGCGCTCTCCCACCTGGGCCAGCTCCTCGCCTGGACCGCGGACTACGACCGGGCCATCGTGCTCTACCGCGACGCCCTGGCCCGGCGGCCGGGGGACCTGGGCCTGCAGAGCGACCTCGCCGACGTGCTCGCCTGGGCCAAGCGGCTGGAGGAGGCCGAGCGGCTCTACCAGCAGGTGCTGGCGCGGAGCGCCGGCCACCACGAGGCGCTCAAGGGGCTGGCCCACGTCAGGCTCCTGCGCGGCGACGCCGACGGCGCCGCCCCGGTCCTCGATCGGGCGCTGGCCCTCTACCCCGACGACGTGGACCTGCTCCGCGACCGGGCCCGGATGCTCTCGCAGAAGGGCGACCCGGACCGCGCCGTGGAGGCGCTGCAGCACGCGGTGCGGCTCGCGCCCTCGGACCCCGACGTGCTGCGCCACCTGGCGGAGACCCTGCAGCAGAAGGGGGACTGGGAGAAGGCGGTGGACGCCTGGGACCGCGTGGCCCGGCTCGATCCGGACTCCCCCGGGAGCCACGTGGGCCTGGGCCGCGCCTACCTGGCGCTGGGGCGGATCTCGCCGGCCCGCGAGCACGCCGGCCTGGCCCTCCGCATGAGCCCAACGGACGCCGGCGCGGCGCAGCTCGTCGCCGACCTGGATCGCGAGGCGGGACTGGCCCCGGTGCGCACCGCGGCCGGCTGGTTCGAGGTGCTGGCCTACGCGGCGCTCCTGCCGGTGGTCCTGCTGGTGGCGCGGAAGACCCGCCGCCAGCTCCGCCGCCGACCTGGCGCCTGGGTCTTCGCCGCCTGGGTGCTGCCGGCCCTCGTGGTGCTGAACGTCCTGAGCCACGTTGCCAGGGGCTTCCTGTGGCGCCGGCTCGACACCGGGCTCTTCGAGGCCGCCACCGAGGTGGTCCTCTTCGCGGGCCTGGCCATCGCCTTCGTGGCGGTGCTCCGGAGCGGACCCCCGGTTCGCGAGTTCGCGGGCCAGGTGGTGCTGGCGCTGGGCGCCCACCCCGACGACATCGAGCTCGGCTGCGGCGGGTTCCTGCTCAAGCTCAAGGGCAGCGGCGCCCGGGTGTACGGCCTCACCTTCACCCGCGGGGAGAGAGGGACCGACCGCGACGGGGAGCGCGAGGCGGAGGCCCGCCGGGCGGCGCAGTTCCTGGGGCTCGACGGTCACTGGGTCCTGGACTTCCCCGACACGGGCCTCTCGGAGAGGATCCCGGGGATGAAGGCCATCATCGAGGAGAGGATCCGGGAGCTCGGCGTCACCACCGTGCTGACGCACACCGAGGTGGACGTGCATGGCGACCACCGCGCCGTCTTCGCGGCCACCCGCGAGGCGGCGCGCGCCGTCCCCACCGTCCTGTGCTACGAGGACGTCTCCACCCCGGGCCAGTTCGCACCCAACTACTACGTGGACATCACCCACTACCTCGACGCCCACCTCAAGGCCTGTGCCCTGCACCGGACGCAGGAGCACCGGAGCTACATGGACCCCCAGGTGATCCAGGGCCGCGCCGCCCACCGCGGCATGCAGGTCGGCGTACACTTCGCCATGGCCTTCCGGACGCTGAACCTGGTCCGCTGACGCCATGGCCCTCCTTCACGCCCTCTTCTGGGCCTTCGGGCTGGTGGTCTTCCTGCTCGGGCTCCAGGGCGTCCTCTACTTTCCCCTCACCATCCTCTACGAGGTCTGGAAGCGGCGGACCCTGCGCCGCCTCCCCCCCTTCGTAGGCCGGGTGAGCGCGGTGGTGCCTGCCTACAACGAGGAGCGCACCATCCGGGTGGCACTGGAGACGCTGCTCGAGTCGGAGTGGCCGGACCTCGAGGTCATCGTCGTGGACGACGGCTCGCTCGACGGGACGGCAGAGCGAGTCCGGGACCTGGCCGAGGCCGGCCGCATCCGCCTCATCCGCCAGGCCAACGCGGGCAAGGCCGCGGCGCTCAACGCCGGGATCACCGCCGCCAGCGGCGAGGTGGTTCTCTACACCGACGCCGACAGCCTGTTCTTCCGCGACACCGTGGCCCACATGGCCCGCTGGTTCGCCGACCCCTCCATCGACGCGGTGTGCGGCAACGACATGCCCCTGCGCGCCGGAACCGGCCTGCAGAAGCTGCTCGCCATCACCACCCACATCGGCACCGGCTACGTCCGCCGCGCCCTGTCGGTGATCCGCTGCCTGCCCATCATCTCCGGCAACCTGGGCGCCATCCGGCGCCGGGTCCTGCAGGAGATCGGGGGTTTCCAGCAGATCTGGGGAGAGGACCTGGAGATCACCTGGCGGCTCCAGGCCCGCCGCAAGCGCATCGTCTTCGATCCGGAGCCGGCGGTGCTGGCGGACTGCCCCGCCACCTTCGCCGCGCTGTGGAAGCAGCGGGTGCGCTGGGTGCGCAGCTACCTCAAGGTGGCTCGGCTCCACCGCGGCCTCTTCCTCCGGCGCAGCGCCTGGCCCTTCTCCCTCTACCTGCCGGTGAACTTCGCCAACATGGCCATCGTGCCGGTCCTCCAGGCGGCGCTGGCCCTGGCGCTGCCGGTGGCCCTGACGGGCGGTTGGCTCCACCCCGACGGCCCCTGGGAGATCCTCTCCTGGCTCGGTCTCTCGTTCTTCTTCGCGGTGGCGGTCTACGGCATCCTCCTGGACCGCGACCTGCGCGACCTGTGGTACCTCCCCTGGGGCCTGCTCATCCTGCCGGTCTCGTACTTCTACAACGCGGTCGTCATTCACTCTTGGTGGAAAGAGATGCGCCGAGCCGAGGAGAAGTGGGAGAAGATCCGGCGCCTGGGGCCCTCGCCGGCACCCCCGCGGCAGTGGGCCTTCGGCGCCTCGATGGTTGCGGTCGCGCTGGCGGCCGCGGCGGCGACCTGGACCTGGATGGCCCGGGAGCGGGCCGCGGCGCCGCCCCCCGGGGCGGTCGCCCTCGAGGGCGCCGGGGTGGCGCGCCCCGCATTCCAGCTGTCCCTCTCCACCCACTTCGACGCCTGGCCGGACTGGCGCGACGCGACCCGCCGCCTCCTGGACCGCCCCCTGGTGGGAATGGCGGACCTCATCGGCATCGGGGCCGGGCGCGCCGAGTGGACCTACTTCCGCTGGGCAGGCCACGAGGAGCGCTGGTCCAACCACCAGAAGGGCGAGCCCCGGGACCTGCTGCTCGTCGCCTCCCAGGAGCTCCGCGACCGGGGCTTCCGGGTCGCTGCCTTCATCGACCTCTACGCCCCGGGCTGGATCCGGACGCACCCGGGGGCGGCGGCGATCCAGGCCGACGGCACGCCGCACCCGGAGCAGGTGAGCCTGGCCGAGCTCGCCGAGGGCGAGTTCGGCAAGGTGGTGCTGGAGATGATCGAATACCTGGCGGCCAGCTACCCCATCGACGCCATCGACGTCACCGAGGCGGCCTACCGGCATACCTCCTTCGGCCCGGCGGACCTGGCCTCCTACCGCCGGGCGAGCGGGCGCTCCTCATGGCCCCGCGACTGGCGTGGCCGCGTGGACGTGGACGACCCCACCGTCTGGGAATGGAAGTGCGGCCTCCTGGAGTCCTTCGTGGCGCGCGCCGCGGAGGCGGCCCACCGCCACGGGAAGCTCCTCTACCTCGACGTGGCCGCCAGCTGGAAGGACCTCCGGCGCGACGGCAAGGACCACGGCCACGACTACGCCCGCCTGCTGCGCCACGCCGACCACCTGGTGGTGTGGGACTACTTCGCGCTGGAGGGGCTCCCGCCGGAGGCCTCCCGCGAGCTGGCGCGGCGGCTCGCCGCCACGCTCCCCGCCGGCCGCTGGACGCTCTCGGTGGGCCTGTGGGGCCCCGGCGGAAAGGTGGTACCGGCGGCGGACCTGGCGGCGGCGCTGGCGGCCTCGGTGGAGGGCGGCGCCGGCCGCATCTGGGTCACGCCCGTCGACCAGATCACCCCGCAGCACTGGGACGCCATCCTGCGCACCTGGCTCGTGCCCGCACCCCGGCCGCCGCCGGGCGCGGCCCAGGCCGCCGCCCCGCCCGCGGCGGGAAAGAGGTAGGCTGGGGTGCCATGCCCCGGAGCCGCCCCGACAGCTCCCTCGCCCCCGGCCTGCTCGTCGCCTCGCCGGCGCTTCGCGACCCCAACTTCGAGGGTTCGCTGGTGCTCATGGCGCAGCACGCCGCCGAGGGGGCGCTGGGCTTCGTGGTGAACCGCCCGGCCGCGGTCCGCGCCGGCGACGTGCTCCAGGCCGTGGACCCGGCGCTCCGCGCGCTGGCGCGCGCGGTGGGGAGGGACGGCGTGCCGGTGCTGCAGGGCGGGCCGGTGCAGCCGGAGCGGCTCTGGATCCTGTGGCGGCCCGGCGTGGTGCCGGCCGGCGAGGAGCACCTGCGCGTCGGCCGGGCCGTGGCCCTGGGCGGCTCGCGCGACCTCCTGGAGTCGGTGGCCAGCAACGACGACGCCGGGCCGTACCAGCTCGTCCTGGGGTACGCCGGCTGGGGGCCGATGCAGCTCGAGGGCGAGGTCGCGTCGGGCGCCTGGGTCCCGGCGGCGCTCGAGGAGGACCTGGTCTTCGACGTCCCCCTGGAGATGCGCTGGGCCGAGGCGGTGCGGAGGCTGGGGCTCGATCCGGAGGGGTTCGCGGTCGGCGGGGGCGGCGCCCAGGCGTAGGCCGCCGCTCGACTAGCGCCCCGCCTCGATCTCGCGGACCAGCCCGGGCAGCTCGCGGATGTCCGAGAGCACGTGGCGCGGGCCGGCGGCCGAGAGCACCTCGCGCGGGCCGGCGCCCCACAGCGCCGCGGCGGTTGCCACGCCGGCCGCGTTGCCCGCGGCCACGTCGTGCGGCGAGTCGCCGAGGAGCAGCGCCTCCTCCGGCGGCCGGCCCAGCTGCGACAGCGCCAGGCGCACCGGCGCCGGGTCGGGCTTGTGCTCGGCGAGGGAGTCGGCGCCCACCACCGCCTCGACGTGGGGCGCCAGGCCGGTGTGCCGCAGCGAGCGCCAGGCCGGCTCGACCCACTTGGCGGTCACCACGCCCACCGGGTGGCCGGCGGCGCGCAGCGAGGCCACCACCTCCACGGCGCCGGGAAAGGGGCGCGTCATGGCATCGTGGTTCGCCCGGAAGAACTGCCGGTAGCGCTGGAAGAGCGGCTCGACGTCCTCCGGCCGCTCCGCCAGCTCCTCGAGCTGCACCCGCAGGGGCTTGCCGATGCCGGCGATCCAGTCGGCGTCGGTGGGGCGACGGCCGCGGTAGCCCTCGAAGGCGTGGCGGGCCGACGCCAGGATGAGCTCCACCGAGTCGACCAGCGTGCCGTCGAGGTCGAAGAGCAGGGCGATGGGGCGTGTGGTCGGCAACGGGGACGCAGGGTACCCCCAAAGCGACGGGGCAGGCCAGCGCCGCCGGCCCGCCCCGCCCGTTCCGGCGATCCCGCTACTCGTCGACCTGGACGGCCTGCGACTCCTGCTGCGGATCCGAGTCCCGGAAGAGCAGCAGGAACCCCGTCTGCGACGGCGAGGCCTGGGCGCCGCCCGCGACCGAGGACACGGAGAACGAGCCGACGCTGCGGGACGGGACCGCGACCTGGCCGGTCGAGGCCGCGTAGCGGGGCCGCGACGGGGTGTAGGTCATGTTCTCGATGGCGTCGGTGCACTGGCCCGTGAAGTAGTTGTCGCAGGCGTAGACCGAGAAGTCGAACTGGCTGTCGGCCGTGATCCCCAGGGCGCTGTACGGCGCCGTGAGGATGGCGTTCGAGGAGTCGAGGTCGGCGTCGGTGTAGTAGTAGGCGGCGGTGGTCCCCTTCGCCAGGTTGGCCACGAAGACCACGTTCTGGCCGGTGACCCCGAAGCCGCCGTTCTCGGCGTTGAAGATGACGAAGTCGGGGGCGCCGTCGCGGTTGGTGTCGACGTAGACGTCGAACTCCGCCGGATAGTTGGGGTGGGCGCGGGCCCCGTTGGTGCTGATGCCGAACTGCAGCGCCCCGACGTCGCGGACGCCGACGGCCCTGAGGTCGATGACCGCGAAGTTGTCGCCCGGCCCGGGCAGCTGGCTCCGCGGGATCCTCGAGCTCCTGCCCGTGAGCGAGAAGACCTCGGCCCGGCCGTCCGCCACGCCGGCGTTGAAGACGTTGAGGAAGCGCCCGACCTTGACCTCGTCGCCGGTGTAGAGCGCGGCCGCCCGGTGGGGCAGCACCTGCCACGGGAGCGACAGCCTCTCGCTGCCCGAGGTCAGCGTCAGGTAGCCGTCCATCTCCAGGCCGTCGAGCGTGGCGCCGCTCCCGCCCAGGCCCCCGCCGTTGATGTTCCACGCCGGCAGGTTCTCGGGGTGGACGACGATGGTCACCCGGAACTCCGCGCTGCTGCGGCCCCCGACGCGGATGGACTTGGGTGCCCGCACCTCGATCGCGCCGCTGGCGGCCTTGGCGGCGTAGCGGAAGGAGGAGGCGATGGCGTAGGTCTTCGACCGGTTGCCGAGGTTCTCGACCCGGACCGTCTGGTCGAAGGAGTCCGTCCGGCTCACCGCGTGGTAGCCGAAGGAGAGCGCGGCGGAGTCGGAGGAGCGCACCCAGGCGGCCGAGGAGGCCCCCAGGGCCTTGTCGACCCGCACCTCGCCGGCCCCGATGCGCGTGATGGGCGCGAGGTAGCCGGGCGCCAGCGCCGGGTTGTGGAGGATGTTCGTCTCGGCGGTGTTCATGAGGCGGGCCTTCACCTCCATGGGCTCGATGCCGGGAACGGCCCCCACCAGGATCGCGGCCGAGCCCGCCACCATGGGCGTGGCGCCGGAGGTCCCGCCGAAGGCGGTCTCGCCGGTGCCGGTCCCGTACTGCGCCGACACCGAGGCGCCGGGGGCGCCGATCTCCGGCTTGATGGCGTTGTAGCTCACGCTCGGCCCGCGGGCCGAGGACGAGACCATGCTCCCGACGAGCGGGATGGCGTTGGCCGGCGAGATGGTCGCGTTGACCGGGCCCGTCGCCAGGGCGCCCTTGATGCGGTTCGAGTCGGCCTGGATGATGATCAGCGTCGGGGCGAAGTGCGTCCCGCCGCCGTAGCTGAAGGAGATGGCGTCGCCGGCGGCCACCAGGCCGATGAGCACCCCGGTGGCGCCGGCGGCGACGGCGCGGTCGATCTTCCAGCTGACGGCGCAGCCTCCCCGGTCGACGAGGGCGATCTTGCCTGCCGGGTCGGCGAGGTAGGGGTCGTCGGGGTTGGTGGCGCTGATGGTCCCGGCAGGGCATCCGCGCCCGACGAAGGCCACGTCGCCGGTCACCGGGTGGTCGACCGGCGACCACTCGACCGTCTCGGTGTTGCGATAGGTGCCGGCGATCGCCGCCGGCGAGTTCACCACCAGCGGATAGGCCTTGGCGCTCGGCGTCTGCGTCTGCGCCACGCTGATGACCCCCGGGGCCGTGGAGGGGGAGGACACGATGTACGGCCGGTTGCCGGCGTTGCCGGCCGCGGCCACCACCACCACGCCGAAGTCGACGGCCTCGGCGAGGGCCTCGCTGAGGTCGTCCTCCTTCTGGCCGTAGTTCGAGCCCAGGGACAGGTTCATGACGTCGACGGCGTCCTTCATGCTCCCGTCGCCGTTGGGGTCGAGGGCGAAGTCGACCGCCTGGAGGAGCGCCACGCCGTTGCAGGAGGTGGAGACCGAGCTGCACACCTTGAGGGCGTAGAGCTGCGCGCCGGGGGCCACGCCGACGTGCGTCCCGTCGAGGCTCCGGCCGGCGATGATGTCGGAGACGTGCGTGCCGTGGCCTCCGCCGGCGCCGTCGTCGATGGGGTTCGGATCGGGGACGATGCAGACGTTGGGGACCTTGTTCGTCGGGGGGTCGGCGAACCCGCAGCGGGGGTCGGGGGTCGGCCACTGGCTCCCCACGAAGTCGAAGCCGCCGACCACCTTGGCGCTCGGGAAGTAGGCGTTGGGGAAGCTCGCCACGGCGTCGCCATAGGCGGCGGCGGTCCCCGGCCCGCCCAGGTTCCGGTGGGTGTAGTCGATGCCCGAGTCGAGCACGGCCACGCGCGCGCCGGTCCCGTCCTTGCCGGCCGCCTGCGCCGCGGCCGCGCCGATGTAGGGGACCGTCTCGGAGAGCGCCAGCTCGTAGTTCCGCACCGGCCGCACCGCCACCACGCCCGGGAGGCTCGCCAGGTCGAGGATCCGGGAGGCGTCGATCCGCAGCGCCACGGCGTTGTGGGCGCGGGATACCCGGCCCAGCTCCCTGGCGCCCATGCGCCCGGCGGTCGAGGACAGATCCGCCTGCTTCCGGTCCAGGTCCTGGAGATAGGCGCGGCGCTGCTCCAGGGAGAGCACCCCACCGCGGGTCCTGGCGTTGGCGCCGTGGGCCTCGGCGAGCGGCCGGTCGGCGAGCTTCACCCAGACCTCGACCCGGCCCTGCGCGCGCAGCAGGCTCGGGTCGACGAACGCCGAGGCCGTGCGCCCCGGCATCTGCGAGATGGGCTTCGCGGCGGTGGTCGCCGGGCCGCCGGGAAGCGCCAGCTCCGAGAGGTTCGCCGCCAGCGCGGGCACCGCCAGCCCCAGGCCCACCGCCAGCGCCAGCGCTCCCGGTCCGAGTCGCTTCGCCGAGTCCATGGCTCTCGATGTCGTCATGTCGGTACCCTTTCGCCGGTGGTTCATGGCACCCGCGAGGCCCGCCTTGCGAGCGACGCGGGCGGTGCCCGCGGGATGGTTCGCTGAGGGTGATGCGGCTCCGGCTGCCCTCCGGAAGAGTGGAGCATGCCTACCCGGGCGCCGAAAGCACACATCCCGCGCGGGTGGTCCCCAGGAGGACCCCTCGGCGTGCGTCGGTACGCGCTGCGTCAACCCCGCGCCGCGACTGGCGACCGGCGTGCGCGGCCCGTGATCGGGGCCCGCCGACATCGTATGCTCGTGGTACATGGACCGGCCCCGGCGGGCAGACCGCGACCTGGCCTCGTACTTCCGCCGCGACCGCTTCGCGGCCCTGGCCGGCGTCCGGCTGGTGGAGGTCCGCCCCGGCTTCGCCCGCGCCCGCATGCGGGTCTCCGATCGGACCCGGAACGCCAACGGCGTGGCCATGGGCGGCGCGGTCTTCACGCTCGCCGACCTGGCCTTCGCCGCCTGCTCCAACGCCCGGGGGCGGGTGGCGGTGGCGGTGCAGGTGAGCATCTCCTACCACAAGGCCGGGAGCGGCCTGCTCACCGCCGAGGCCCGGGAGATCGCGCGGACCACCCGCCTCTCCTCCTGCGCGGTCCGGGTCACCGACCGCACCGGGGATCTGGTGGCGACGTTCCAGGGCCTGGCCTATGTGACGAGCGGGGAGGTGCCCCTGCCCGCCCCGCGCCGTCGCCCCGCGCGCATGCGGGCGCGGATCCGGAGGGAGTGACCGCTTGACCACGGCGGTGGTGATCCTGGAGCTCGCCGAGCGGGCAGCCTCGGCGGTCTTCGCGGCCTACCTCGACTACCAGCGCGAGTTCCGCGGCATCTCCCGGCGGGCGCGCGCGCGCTTCGAGCAGCGGGACTGGCGCGGGACGCAGTCCGACGCCCGCGAGCGGCTCGAGCTCCGGCCGCGCTGCATCCGGCGGATCGTCGAGGAGCTGCAGGGGATGCTGGGCGAGCGGGCCACCGACCACTGGCTCTGGCGCCGGATGCGGGCGGGCTACGCCTCGCGGGTCGAGCCCCTTCCCGACCGCGAGCTGGCCTGCACCTTCTTCAGCTCGGTGACCCGCAAGGTGCTCTCCACCGTCGGCGTCGACCCGGCCATCGAGTTCACCGCCGCCGACGAGGAGGTGCGCCCCCCGCCCGGCGCCACGCCGCTCCACCGGGTCTACCCGCGGCGCGAGTCCGGCGAGGCGCTGGTGGCCGCCATCCTGCGCGACCAGCCGTTCGGGGTCCCCTGGATCGACCTGCCGGGCGACGCCCGGCTCGCCGGGGCCGAGATCGACTCCCACCTGCAGTCGCTGGAGACCGAGGGGCCCCTCGACGCCGTGGAGATGCTGAAGCCGGTGTTCTACCGGAACAAGGGGGCCTACCTGGTGGGGCGGATCCGCCGGGGGAGCGAGATCCACCCGCTGATCCTGCCGGTCCTGCACGAGGAGGGCGGGCTGACGCTCGACGCCGTGCTGCTCACCCTGGACGACGCCGCCGTGGTCTTCAGCTTCACCCGCTCCTACTTCCAGGTGGAGGTGGACCGGGCCGCCGAGCTGGTCCGCTTCCTGCGCACCCTGCTGCCCCACAAGCCCGTCTCCGAGCTCTACATCTCCATCGGCTACCACAAGCAGGGCAAGACCGAGCTCTTCCGCGAGATCCAGGAGCACCTGCAGCACACCCGCGAGCGATTCGAGGAGGCCCGCGGCGAGCGCGGGATGGTGATGAGCGTCTTCACCCTCCCCTCGCTCGACGTGGTCTTCAAGGTCATCCGGGACCGCTTCCAGCCGCCCAAGAGCACCACCCGCGAGGAGGTGCGCCGCAAGTACCAGCTGGTCCACCTCCACGACCGGGCCGGGCGCATGCCCGATGCCCAGGAGTTCGAGCACCTCGCCTTCCCCCGGGCCCGCTTCGCCCCCCGGCTGCTCGAGGAGCTCCTGCGCGACGCCGGCGAGACGGTGCGCCTGGAGGGGGACCAGGTCTCGATCCGGCACCTCTACGCCGAGCGCCGCGTCACCCCCCTGAACCTCTTCCTCCGGGAGCGGGACGAGTGGACGGCGCGCCACGCCCTGCTCGACTTCGGGCAGGCGCTGCGCGACCTGGCCGCCACCAACACCTTCCCCGGCGACCTGCTGCTCAAGAACTTCGGCGTCACCCGGACCGGGCGCGTCATCTTCTACGACTACGACGAGCTTTCCCTGGTGACCGAGTGCAACTTCCGCGACCTCCCCGAGCCCTCCGAGGAGGAGGAGGAGACCTCCGGCGAGCCCTGGTTCTACGTGGGGCCGAACGACGTCTTCCCCGAGGAGTTCATCCGCTTCCTGGGGCTGCCCGAGCGGCTGCGCGAGGTCTTCGTCGCCGCCCAGGGAGGGGTGCTCACCGCCGGCTTCTGGCGGGCGATGCAGGAGCGCCACCGCGCCGGCGAGGTGGTGGACATCTTCCCCTACCGCGACAACCAGCGGCTGCGCCACGGCCGGCCTTCGTGAGGAGGCCGGCGCGGACGGCTCACCCGCCCCCGCCGATCCCCAGCTCCTCGGCGTGGGGCCGGAGCGCCTCGATGACGAAGGCCACGTGCTCGTCGAGCGGCACGCCGAGGAGCTTCGCGCCGGCCTCGATCTCGCCGCGGTCCACCTTGGCAGCGAAGGCCCGGTCCTTCAGCTTCTTCCGGATCGACCTCGGCTCCAGCGTCCGGACGCCCTCGGGCCGCACCAGCGCCGCGGCCACCACGAAGCCGGTGAGCTCGTCGCAGGCCAGGAGGGCCCGGTCGAGCGCCGTGTCCTGGGGCACGTTCCAGCGGGTGTAGTGGGCGCTGACGGCGTGGGCGATCTCCGGCTCGCCGCGCTCGCGCAGCCAGGCCACGATGCGGGCCGGGTGCTCCTCCGGCCACCGCTCGTAGTCGGCGTCGTGGAGCATGCCGGCGATGCCCCAGCGGCCCTCGTCGGCCTCTCCGGCGCCGTAGCGCCGGGCGGCGGCGCGCATCACCAGCTCCACGGCGCGGGCGTGCTTGCGGAGCGAGGCGGTCTCGGTCCACTCGCAGAGCTTCTGCCAGGCCTCCTCGCGGGTGAGGGTGCCCATGGGGTGCTCAGGGATTCCCGTCGGGGCCGAGGGTGAGGATCTCGGCTCCGCCGCGCGTCACGCAGATGGTGTGCTCGAACTGGGCCGAGCGCTTCCCGTCCACGGTCACCGCCGTCCAGCCGTCGGGCCAGGTCACGTGGTCGGGCGAGCCCACGGTGAGCATGGGCTCGATGGTGAAGAACATCCCCTCCTCCATGGGCGTGCGGGCCCGGGGGTCGTAGTAGTGGAGGACCTGGGGGTCGAGGTGGAACTCCTCGCCGATGCCGTGGCCGCAGAAGCTCCGGACGACGCCGTAGCCGTGGGCGGTGGCATGGGTCTCGATGGCGCGCCCGATGTCGGAGAGGGGCCGGCCGGGCCGCACCGCCTCGATGCCCCGCAGCAGGCACTCGCGGGTGACGCGGAGGAGCCTCCTCGACTCCTCGTCCACCTCGCCCACCGGGAAGGTGGCGGAGCAGTCTCCGTGGAAGCCGTCGAGGAAGATGGTGACGTCCAGGTTGACGACGTCCCCGGCGGCGAGCGGCCGGCTGTCGGGGATGCCGTGGAGGATGACCTCGTTCACCGAGGTGCACAGCGACTTGGGGAAGCCGTGGTAGTTGAGCGTAGACGGGTAGCCGCCCCGCGCGATGTAGGCCTCGTGCACGATGCGGTCGATCTCGTCGGTGGTCACCCCGGGGGCCACGGCGCGCCCCCCCTCCGCCAGCACCTCGGCCGCCGCGCGGCCGGCGCGCCGCATGCGGGCCAGCCGCTCCGCCGGGTCGGGTAGGCGCGGCACGGGGCGCGGCCTGCCGGTCTCGGCGTAGTCCGGGCGGGGGATGTTCGGCGGGACCGCGCGGCGCGGGCCGATCGCGCCGGGCCTCACGGCGCCGGCGCGGCTCGGCGGCCCGTCGGCGGCGTCCTGGTCGCGGTGGCACTTCTTGTACTTCTTGCCGCTGCCGCACCAGCAGGGGTCGTTGGCTCCCGGGCCCTTGCGCATCTCCCCGGATCTCTAAGCGGAACCGGACCCGGTGGCAATCGTCGCTCCCCAGGCGGAGAAACGACGTGCTCGACCCCGGGCCCGCCCCCTGCGTATCATCGGGCCCCCCACGTCCGGAGTGCCGCCATGCCCGTTCCCGAGCTGAATCCCCCTTCCCGCCTGCTCCTCGGCCCCGGCCCGAGCATGGTCCACGCGCGCGTGCTGCGCGCCATGTCGGTCCCGCTGCTGGGACACCTCGATCCCGCCTTCCTGGGGATCATGAACGACGTCCAGTCCCAGCTGCGGGAGGTCTTCCGGACCAGGAACCCTTTCACCATCGCCATCTCCGGCACCGGCTCGGCGGGCATGGAGGCGGCCCTGGTGAACCTCCTCGAGCCGGGCGACACGGCCGTGATCTGCGTCGCCGGCGTCTTCGGCGCCCGCCTGGCCGACATCGTCGAGCGCTGCGGCGCGAAGCTGGTCAAGCTCGACACGCCGTGGGGCCAGGTCACCGAGATCTCCCGCGTCGAGGAGGCCCTGCGGAAGAACGCGCCGGTGAAGGTGGTGGCCGTGGTCCACGCCGAGACCTCGACCGGCGCCCAGCAGCCCATGGAGGGGCTCGGCAAGCTGTGCCACCAGCACGGCGCCCTCCTGGTGGTCGACACCGTCACCTCCCTGGGCGGCGTGCCGGTGGAGGTGGACGCCTGGGAGGCGGACGCCGTCTACTCCGGCACCCAGAAGTGCCTCTCCTGCCCGCCGGGCCTGGCGCCGCTCACCCTCTCGCCGCGGGCGCTCGACGCGATGAAGGCCCGCAAGACGAAGTGCCGGAGCTGGTACCTCGACTGCTCGATGATCGCGGACTACTGGGCCGAGGGGAAGCGCGCCTACCACCACACCGCGCCCATCTCCATGGTCTACGCGCTCCGCGAGGCGCTGCGCATCGTCCTCGAGGAGGGGCTCGAGGCGCGCTTCGCGCGCCACCGCCGGCACTCCGCCGCGCTGATGGCGGGCGCGGCGACGCTGGGGTGTGCCCCGCAGGCGCAGGAAGGGCACCGGCTGCCGTCGCTCAACTGCATCCAGGTGCCGGCCGGCGTGGAGGAGGCTCCCATCCGCAAGGCGGTACTGCTCGAGAACGGCATCGAGATCGGCGGCGGCCTCGGGCCGCTGGCGGGCAAGGTGTGGCGCATCGGGCTCATGGGCGAGTCGTCGCGGCAGGAGAACGTGCTCGCGGTCCTGGCCGCGCTGGAGCAGCAGCTGCGCAAGGCGGGCCGGCCTGTGAAGACCGGCGCCGCCACCGCGGCGGCCCTCGAGGTCTACGCGGCCGGCTAGGAGCCGCCCCGCGGCGCCAGGCCGCAGAGGGTGGCGTTGGCCAGGAAGGCCAGGGCGGTGGCCGCCAGGCACGCCGCCGCCACGCCGGGCCAGCCCGCCGCCTGCCAGGCCAGGCCGGGGACCACCGAGCCCAGCGTGCCGCCCAGGTAGTACGCCGTGAGGTAGAGGCCGCTGGCGCTGGCCTTCGCCCGGCGGGCGGTGGTGTTCACGAAGGCCGGCACCACCGCCTGGGCCGTGAACATGCCCAGCACCAGCACCACCAGCCCGCCGGCGATCGCCGCCAGCGGGCGGAGCAGGGTGAGGCCCATCCCGGCGGCGGCGACCACGAGGCCGAGGCCGATGACGCGGCGCGGGGGAACGCGGGCCGAGAGCCGGCCGGCGAGCGGCGAGACGGCCACGCCGACGGCGTACGCCAGGTAGGCGCTGGAGACGAGGCCGGTGGATAGCCGGTACGGCGGGCCGGTCAGGAGGTACGGCAGGTAGGTGAAGATGCCGATGAAGCCGAAGAACAGCGAGAAGCCCACCAGGTAGGCGCCGAGGAGCGGCGGATCGGAGAGGTGGCCGCCGAGCCCCCGCGTGGCGGAGACCAGCCCGCCGCCCGGGCCGCCGCCGTCCTCGAGCCCGCGCCACACCAGCGCCGCCACCACCGCGGTGCCGGCGCCGTAGGCCGCGAAGGCGGCGCGCCAGCCGAGGTGGGCCGCGATGGTCCCCGCGCCCACGCGGGAGAGGAGGCCGCCGAGCACGCTGGCGGCGATGATGCCCCCCACCACCGCGGCCAGTTCCCTGCGCTCGAAGCGCTCCCCGGCGTAGGCCACCGAGACGGCGGTCATGCCCGGGACCAGGAGCCCCTGCAGGCCGCGCAGCGCCACCAGCCCGGCGAACGTCCGGGGCAGCGCGCAGAGCAGGGTGGCGGCGGAGAGGAGCGCCAGGCTCCCCCCCATGACGCGCCGGTACCCGAGCGCGCCGGCGAGGGGCCCGTAGAGCACGGAGGCCACGGCGATGGCCAGCACCACCGCGGAGACGGTGAGCCCGGCGCGCGCCGGCCCCACCCCGAACTCTCGCGAGAGATCGGGGAGGATGGGCTGGGTCACGTACATGTCGGCGTAGGCGGCGACGGTGCCCAGGTAGAGGGCCCGGCGGGCCCGGCCCGCACCAGCCTCCGGCGTGGCTCGCATGGAGGCGCCGAGCATAGCGCGGCGGCGCGCCAGGTCGCGCGGCCACCGGGACCGGCCCCGGGGAGGCGCGCCGCCCCCCACCCGGACGGACGTCAGCAGTGCACCTCGGCGCCCTTGCGGGCGTAGTACCACCACGTGAGCGCGATGCACCCCAGGTAGTAGGCGACGAAGGCGTAGAGCGCCCAGGTCGGCTCGCCGGTGAGCTCCACCGACACGCCGAAGGTGCGCGGGATGAAGAACGCCCCGTAGGCGGCCACGGCCGACACGAATCCCACCACCGCGGCCGACTCCTTGGAGGCGTCGCGCTGTGCCTGTGCCTGGGCCGTCTCGGCGGCGCCGGCCCGGCGCTGGTGGAAGGTCGAGAAGATCACCGGGATCATCCGGTAGACCGAGCCGTTGCCGATCCCGGTGGCCGCGAACAGGACCACGAACGTCCCGAGAAAGCCGGCGAAGCTCCCACCGGCGCCGCCGCGCGGCAGGAAGGCCACGACGCCGAGCGCCGCCAGGCTCATCACGGCGAAGGTCGCCAGCGTGACCCGCGCGCCGCCGAGCCGGTCGGCGAGCCACCCGCCCACCGGGCGCGCCAGGCCGCCCAGGAGCGGCCCGATGAACGCGTAGCGCGTCGGATCCACGTCCGGGAATGCGGAGCGGGTGATGAGCGCGATGCCGGCCGAGTAGCCGATGAACGAGCCGAAGGTTCCGGTGTAGAGGATGGAGGCGAGCCAGTTGTGCTTCCGCTTGAAGATGATCGACTGCTCGCGGAAGGAGGCCTTGGCGCTGGCGATGTCGTTCATGAGGAACCAGGCCAGCAGCGCCGCGACGGCGATGAGCGGGACCCAGACGTAGGCCGCGTTCTGCAGCCAGATCCGCCCGCCCTGCGCCAGCACCTGGGGCCCGCCCGCCGGCGCCCCGAGCACGCCCGCGGCGATCACCAGGGGAACCGCGAACTGCACGCCGGACACGCCCAGGTTCCCCAGCCCGGCGTTGAGCCCCATGGCCGTGCCCTTCTCGGCCTTGGGGAAGAAGAAGCTGATGTTGGACATGCTCGAGGCGAAGTTGGCGCCCCCCAGGCCGGTGAGGAGCGCCAGCAGGAGGAAGGTGCCGTAGGAGGTGGTCGGATCCTGGACCGCGATGCCGATGCCGATGGCCGGCAGCAGCAGGGAGGCGGTCGAGAGCGCCGTCCAGCGGCGGCCGCCGAAGACCGGGACCGCGAAGGCGTAGAAGATCCGGAGCGTGGCCCCGGTGAGGCCGGGCAGCGCGGCGAGCCAGAAGAGCTGGTTGGTGGTGAAGCGGAAGCCGACCGAGGGGAGCTTCACCGCCACCACGCTCCACACCATCCAGACGGCGAAGGCCAGGAAGAGCGCGAAGATGGAGATCCACAGGTTGCGGCGGGCGATGGGCCGGCCCTCCGCCTGCCAGAAGGCCCGGTCCTCCGGGTTCCACTGCGCCAGGATGTGCCGCGATCCCTTCTCCGGCGCGGAGGCGGGAGCGGGGGCCGGCCCGGGTGCGGGAGCGGGGCTCATCGGGTCACCTCCTGGCGAGGCGCCGGCGCCCGGCGCCAGTGGACGACCTGCGGCGGGCGCCACAGGTAGGACAGCGGGATGCTGGTCAGGTGCATCAGGCGCGAGAGCGGCAGGAGCCCGACGAGCAGGAACGCGTTCACGGCGTGGACCTGGACCACGGTCGGGAGCACCGCCATGCGATCGACCTGGGGAGAGAGGCGGGCCAGCGACGCCAGCCAGGGGGCCGCGGTGTGCAGGTACCAGACCGATCCCCACCGCAGCGCGAACGCGACGTAGAGCCCGGTGGCGGCCTGCACCGCCAGGAGCGCCAGCACCACCCAGTCCATGGGCCCGGTGATGCGGGCCAGCGAGGCGCGCCGGAGGAGGAGCATCGCGATCCCCAGCACCGCCAGGGCACCGAGGGCCAGGCCCGCGATCTCCAGCGCGTAGAGGCGCGCGGGCGATCCCAGCAGGCGGCCCCACGCGCCCGGGAAGAGCGCGGCGGCGGCATGGGCGACGAGGATCGCCAGGATGGCGTGGTGCCAGGGCACCGAGCCCCAGAAGAGGAGCTTCCCCTCGAGCAGCTGCGAGGAGCGCGCGGTCACCGTGCTGCGGAGCACGCGGTGGCGGTAGATCCCGCCCCCCACCGCCAGCGCCACCGCCAGGTACGGGACGACCGCGAACAGGAACACGTCGCTCATGGGTCCACCTCCGCGCCCGCCGCGGCTCCGGCCGCGGCGAGCTCGAGCGCCGCACCGGCCGCCACCAGCAGCTCGCGGTACGGGTTGTCGCGGTCCTCGAAGGCCTCGACCATCCGGGACAGCGCCGGGAGGAGGCCGTCGCGGAGGAGGTCGTCGCGGCCCGGGCCGGGCCGGGCCACGGCGAGGAAGCCGAGCACCTCGGCGACGTGGTCCCCGAGCTCCTCCCGCGGCCGGAAGCCCTCGGCGGCGTAGACCTCCGCCAGCCTGGCCAGCAGGGCGCCGCGCACCGGGCTCTCGTCGCCGAGCAGCTGCACCCCCAGGTACGGCGCGCACGTGGGCCGCAGGTCGAAGGTGGCGGTGTACAGCTCCTGGAGCGCGCCCGGGGTCGCCGCCTCGGCC
>DATIFE010000106.1:0-48043 GCA_035455425.1 Anaeromyxobacteraceae bacterium
GCGCCCGCATCGACGTCGTGGCCGACGATCTCGACGTCGATCGGGGCCGCCGAGCCGAACGTCAGGATGCGCTTCACGATGCCGCCGATGAAGAAGTAGGTCTGGGTCCCGGCCAGCGCGTCGCGCAGCGCCTCGCGCACCCTGTCCGCCGCCCGGCCGTCGGAGAGGGGGCGCCGGGTGGAGGGCACGAGGTACACGTTCACCGAGCCGGCGTGGGGGCCGGTGTTGGCGCTGAAGAGCGCGATCCGGCCGCCGGGGAGGCCGACGTTGGAGATGATGGTGCGGTAGAGGGGGCCTCCGTCGGAGGTCTTCACCGGGTCGAGCGCCTTGCGGATGGTCTGCTCGATGCGCTCGGTCACCCGCTCGGTCATCTCGACGCGCGTCCCCACCGGGGCCCGGAAGGTGATCTGGAACTGGCTCTCGTCGGTCTCCGGGAAGAACTCGCGGCCGATGCGCGAGAACAGACCCAGCGAGGCCAGGAAGGCGAGGAAGATCCCGGCGATGACCTTCCAGCGGTTTCCCAGCACCCACCGCAGGGCGCGGGCGTAGAGGTCGTCGAGCCGGTCCAGCTGCCGCGAGACGTGCCCGCCGAGGCCGGGCGCGTCGGGGCGATGCTGCTCGGCGTGCAGGTACCGGAGGCACAGCAGCGGCGTCACCGTGCGCGAGACCAGGAAGCTCATGATGAGCGCGAAGGCGATGGTGGCCGCCAGCGGCATGAAGAGGTTGCGGGCCACGCCGATGAGGAACACCACCGGGAAGAAGACCACGATGGTGGTCACGGTGGAGACGAAGATGGGCATGGCCACCTCCTGCGCCGCGGCCAGGACCGCCTCGCGGCGGCTCTGGCCCATGGCCAGGTGGCGGTGGATGTTCTCCAGCTCCACGATGGAGTCGTCGACGAGCCTCCCCACCCCCAGCGCCAGGCCGCCCAGCGTGAAGACGTTGAGCGTGTACCCGGTGAAGTACATGAGGACGAAGGTGGCGATGATGGAGAGCGGGATGGCGACGGCGATGATCCCGGTGGCCGAGAGGGAGACCAGGAAGAGCAGGATCACCAGGATGGCCAGCAGGCCGCCCTGCACCGCCTCGTGCTCCAGCGAGGAGATGGCGGCCCGGATGTAGGCCGACTGGTCGAAGGAGGTGTCGAGCTTCACGCTGGGCGGGATGCCGCGGAGGGTGGGCAGCGCCTTCTTGACGGCGTCCACCACCGCCACGGTGTTGGCCCCCGGCTGCTTCTGCACCCGGAAGTAGACCGCCCGCTTGCCGTTGACCCGGGCGATCTCGGACTGGTCGGCCGTCCCGTCGACCACGGTGGCCACGTCGGAGACGCGCACCGGCGAGCCGGGCGCGCCGGCGGACGTCCGGGCCGCCGGCTGGACGATGACGTCGCGCAGCGGCCGGGCGTCGCCGAACTGGGTGTTGGCGAAGACGTTGTAGTCCCGCTCCCCGGCCCGCAGGGTGCCGGAGGGGAGCAGCAGGTTCGAGGCCTGGACCGCCCGGACCACGTCGAGGATGGCGAGGCCCCGCGCCCGGAGGGCGTCGCGGTCCACCATCACCTCGATCTCGCGGATCCTTCCGCCCCCGATGGGCGCGGTGGCCACGCCCTTGATGCGCTCCAGCTGCGGCTCGATGACGTTGTAGCCCAGGTCGTAGAGCTGCTTCTCGTCGAGCCCCTCGGCGCTCATCGAGACCCAGAGCACCGGGATGTTGGTCACGTCGAACTTGATGATGAAGGGCTGCTGGATCCCGGGGGGCAGCGTGTTCAGGATCTGGGCCACCCGCTGCTGCACCTCGAACTGGGCGTTGTCGAGGTTGGTCCCGAACTGGAACAGGACCGTGACCTTGGAGAAGCCCTGCTTCGAGGTGCTCTCCACCCGGTCCACGCCCGGGGCCGCGGAGACGGCCCGCTCGATGGGCACGGTGATCGACTTCTCCACGTCGATGGGCCCGGCGCCGCTGTAGAAGGTCGCCACCTGGATGCTGGGGATGTCGATGTTGGGGAAGAGGTCGACGGAGAGGCGCGTCAGCGACACCCACCCCAGGGCGAGGGTCGCCAGCGACATC
Organism: Anaeromyxobacteraceae bacterium; assembly: GCA_035455425.1. Classification (GTDB taxonomy): domain Bacteria; phylum Myxococcota; class Myxococcia; order Myxococcales; family Anaeromyxobacteraceae; genus JACRMN01. Next base: position 2,065 of record DATIFE010000106.1, read on the forward strand.
ATCAGGATGAAGACCGGGTTCTTGAGCGCGAGCCGGGTGAGCCACATGGCCTCGGGACCTCAGGGGGCGCCCTGGCCGTCCGAGGCGGTGGCCCCGGTGTAGGGATTCACGCCCCGCTGCGTGCGCACCGCCGTGCCGTCGGAGAGGATGTCCAGGCCGGCGGTGACCACCTCGTCGCCGGCCGCCAGCCCGCTGGCGATCTCCAGCCAGTTGCCTCCGTCGACGCCGACCTTCACCTGGCGGCGCGCGGCCTTCCCCTCGCGGACGACGAAGATCCAGTGGTGGCCGCCCGAGATCTGGACCGCTCCCACCGGCAGCACCAGGGCGCCCCGGTGGACCTCGGCCACGATGGCGCCGCGTCCGTACATGCCGCTGCGCAGCTCGCCCGAGTTCTTGATCTGGACCTCGGCGTCCAGCGTCCGGGTCACCGGGTCGAAGGCCGGCGAGATGCGCACCACCTTCCCCAGGAAGCTCCTGCCGGGAAAGGCGTCGAGCTCCACGTGGGCGTCCTGCCCGATGCGCAGCCCGGCCACGTCGCCCTCGTTCACCGGGATGAACATGCGCAGGACGTCGATGCGCTCGACGGTGAGGATGGAGCCGGTGCCCGCGCTGGGGCCGACCAGCGCCCCGGGATCGAGGCGGCGAGCCGACACCACGCCGTCGAGCGGGGAGGTGATTCGGGTCTCCCCCAGCCGCACGCCCATGACCGCCATCTGGGCGCTGGCCGAGGCGAAGGCCGCCTCCGCCCCCTGGAGCTCCTGCTGCGACACCACGCCGGTGGGGGCCAGCTTCTCCGCCCGATCCTTGTTGGCCTTGGCGAGCTCGTAGGCCACCCGCGCCGCCTCGAGCTGGTCGGGCAGGTCCGAGGGCCGCACCAGGGCGAGGAGCTGGCCCCTCTTCACCCGGTCGCCGCGGTCCACCAGCACGGCGTCGAGGTAGCCGAGCGTCTTCGAGCCCACGTCGGCCTGGGTCAGGGGGCGCAGGTCCACCGGCGCGCGGATCTCGACCGGCACGTCCCGGACCTCCGGGAGGGCCGTCGTCACCAGGGGCGGCGGGCGCGCCCGCGGCGCCTCCTTCCTGCCGCAGGCGGCCAGCGCCAGCGCCAGGAGGAGCGCGAATCCGGCAAGCCATCGTCTCTGGGGCACGGTCGCCTTGAATAGGCCCAGTCCGGGAAAAAGACAATCCATCCCGGCTCTCCGGGTCAGGGGGAGGTCTCCAGGAGCCGCACGAGCTTGGGGCGGACGCCGGTGGCGGCCAGGAGCCCCGCCAGCCTCGCCTCGGCGCCGGCCGAGCGCCCCCGGACCTTCCTCCCCAGGATGAGCTCGTTCTTGAGCGAGTGCTCCCAGCCGGTGAGCTCGGTGACGGTGACGCGGTAGCCGTGCGCCTCGAGGGCGAGCGCCCGGACGACGTTGGTGAGGTGCGAGCCGAACTCGCGCCGGTGCCAGGGGCGCTCGTGCAGGGCGGCCAGCGCCTCGTCGGTCCCCCGGGCCCTCTCGAGCTGCCGCGCCACCTCGGCCTGGCAGCAGGGCACCACGGCGACGTGGTCGGCGCCGCGCCGGATGGCCAGCGCCAGGGCGTCGTCGGTGGCGGTGTCGCAGGCGTGGAGCGCGGTGACCAGGTGCACGCGCCCGGGCAGCTCGGCGGCCTCGACGGCCGCCGCCTGGAAGCGCATGCGCGAGAAGCCGAGCCGGGCCGCCCGCTCCTCGGCCGCCCGGGCCAGGTCGGCGCGGGACTCGATCGACAGGATGGTCCCCCTGTCGCCGCCGGCGAGGAAGAGCTGGTAGAGGATGAAGCCCAGGTAGCTCTTCCCGGCGCCGCAGTCGACGATCAGCGGGTCGCCGAAGCGCGAGAGCACGTCGTCCACCGCCGGGGCCAGGAGCCCGGCCAGGTGGTTCACCTGCTTGAGCTTCCGCAGCGCGTCGGCGTTGAGATCTCCCCCGCGGGTGAGGAGGTGCAGCTCGCGGAGCAGCGCCTCGGACTCGCCCGGCAGGAGCTCCCTGCGGACGGCCTCGGCCTTCACCTGGCGGCGCATGGAGCCATCCCCGGGAGAGGCTAGCGGCGGTGGACCTCGAGCTCCGGGTGCTTCTCCAGCAGCTCCTGGTACTCGCCGGGGAAGTCCAGGATCGGCTCTCCCTTGCGCACCAGCCAGATCCGGGTGGCCACCTCGGAGATGAGCTCCTGGTCGTGGGTGACGAAGAGGGCCGTGCCCTCGTAGCGGTCGATCCCCTCGCCCAGCGAGTTGATCGACTCCAGATCCAGGTGGTTGGTGGGCTCGTCGAGGACCAGCACGTTGTCCTTGAAGAGCATGAGCTTGGCGAGCAGCATCCGCACCGTCTCCCCGCCGGAGAGGGTGTCGGTGGGCTTCATCCGCTCCTCGCCGGAGAAGAGCATCCGGCCCAGCAGGCCCGAGATCTCCTCGTTGGAGAGCTTGTCCTCCATCTCCCGCAGCCAGCCGAAGGCGGTGGTGCCCTTGCGGACCACGCCGGCGTGGTCCTGGGGCAGGTAGCCCACCTGCGCCTGGTGGCCCCACTTGACGGTCCCGGCATCGGGCGGGAGCTCGCCGGCGATCATCTTCACCAGGGTGGACTTGCCCGCGCCGGCCTTGCCGATGATGGCGATCTTCTCGCCGCGCGTGACCAGGGCGCTGAAGGGCTGGACCACCCGGAGGTCGCCGAAGCGCTTCTCGACGTCGAAGAGCTCCAGCGTCTGGCGGCCGCTCTGCTTGGCCAGCTCGAACTTGATGAAGGGGGCGACGATGTTGGAGCGCTTCAGGTCGTCGAGCTTCAGCTTCTGGATGAAGCGCTTGCGGCTCTGCACCTGGGAGGCCCGGGTGCCGGCCGAGAAGCGGGCCACGAAGTCCTGGAGCGCGGCGATCTTCTTCTGCTTCTCGGCGTTCTGCGACTCGATGCGGCTGCGGACCTCGCCCTTCTGCCGCACCATGTCGTCGTAGCCGCCGGTGTAGGTGATGATGGTCTCGTAGTCGATGTCGGCGATGTGGGTGCAGATGGCGTTGAGGAAGTGGCGGTCGTGCGAGATGGTGATCAGCACCCCCTGGTACTCGTGCAGGAAGAGCTCGAGCCAGCGGATGGAGTCGAGGTCGAGGTTGTTGGTGGGCTCGTCGAGCAGGAGCCCGTCGGGCTTCCCGAAGAGGGCCTGGGCCAGCAGCACCCGGAGCTTCAGGCCCCCGGGGAGCGCCTTCATGGGCTCCTCGTGGAAGCGGGTCTCGATGCCCAGCCCCTCGAGGAGCTCGCCGGCGTCGGCCTCGGCCGAGTAGCCGTCCTCCTCGGCGACGATCCCCTCCAGCTCCGCCAGCCGGTGCCCGTCCTGGTCGCTGATCTCCGGCTTCGCCAGCAGGGCGTGCTTCTCGTCGAGCGCCTTCCAGAGCACGGCGTTGCCCCGCAGCACCACGTCGAGGACCCGGACGCTCTCGTAGCCGAAGTGGTCCTGGCGGAGCACGCCGACCTTCCTCGGCCGGTGCACCGTGCCCGAGTCCGGATCCAGCTCGCCGGAGAGGATCTTCATGAAGGTGGACTTGCCGGCGCCGTTCGGCCCGGTGAGGCCGTAGCGCCGCCCCGGCTGGAAGGCGACGTCGACGTCCTCGAAGAGCTTCTTCGGCCCGAAGGCCTTGCTGACGTTCTGGACCGAGATCATGGGGAGCCGCGGGGGACCGGAGGGGGGTTCTTAACCGAAAACCCCGCGGTTTGCGAGGTCCTCGTCCCGGCTGTGGCGCGGGACCCTCGAACGGAGATACCACCGGGGGATGCCGGACGAGCGCATCTTCGCCGCCTGCGCCCCGGGCCTCGAGGAGCTCCTCGCGGCCGAGCTCACCGCGCTCGGGCTCCGCACCCGGGCCGTGCCCGGGGGCGCCGAGGCCTCCGGCGAGGACTCCGCCGCCCTGGCCTGCCTGGGCTCCCGGCTGGCCGACGCCGTCTCGCTCCGGCTCCACGTCGGCCCGGCGAGCGGCCTGGAGCCGGCGCTGGCCGAGGCCCGGCGGCGCTTCGGCCCGGACGCGGACCTCCGGGTGCGGCGCCGCGGCGGCGAGGCCACCCTGTCGCTCGACGCCGCCGGAGGACCCCTGTACCGCCGCGGCTGGCGGGCCCGCGCCGGGGCGGCGCCGCTGCGCGAGACGCTGGCCGCGGCCATGCTGGCCTTCGCCGGGTTCGACGGCGAGCGCCCCTTCCTCGACCCCATGTGCGGCTCGGGGACGCTGGCCATCGAGGCGGCCCTGGTGGCGGCCCGGCGCGCTCCCGGTCTCTCCCGCCGCTTCGCCTTCGAGGACTGGCCCGGGCACGACGCCTCGCGCACCGCCGCGCTGCGGGCCCGGCTGGCCGCCGCCGAGCGGGTGCCGCCGTTCCCGGTGCTGGCCTCCGACGTCAACGGCGGCGCGGTGCGGCTGGCTCGGAAGAACGCCGAGGCGGCGGGCGCGGCCCCGTGGATCCGGATCGACCGCATCGACGCCTCCCGGGCCGAGCCGCCGCCGGGCCCGGGGCTCCTGGCGGTGAACCCGCCCTTCGGCAGCCGGCTCGAGGCCGACCCCGCGGTCGCCTGGAGGGCGCTGGCGGCCCTCCTGCCGCGCCTGCCCGGCTGGCGCCTGTGCCTGCTGGCGCCCGACCGCGGCCTGGAGAAGCTGCTGGGCCGTTCGCCGTCTGCGGCGCTCTCCACCCGCAACGGCGGGATGGCCTGCCTGATCCTCCGGTACGAGCTCTGAGCGGCTTCACGCGAACGTGGGGACGACGTCGCGGCGCCGTCACGCGGGAGGTGTCCAATGTCTCCCGCCGGAGGAGCCGCCCGTGCACACCATCGCCCACCTCTCCGACCTGCACATCGGCAAGGACGCCGCCACCGCCAGCTCGGCCCGCCGGCTGGTCCAGGCGCTCGACGCCGCCGGCGTGGACCAGGTGCTGGTCATCGGCGACGTCACCGACCGCGGCCGGGTGGAGGAGCTCCGGCTCTTCCGGCGCATCTTCGCGCCGCTCGCCCCGGGGCGCCTGCTGGTGGTCCCGGGAAACCACGACCGGGCCGGCGACGACGCCGGCCAGTGGCTCATGCGCGGCCGCGTCTCCGCCCAGGTCTCGCCCGGCCTCTTCACGGTGCGGCTCGACTCCACCGCGCCCCACAACCGTTCGCTCCTCGACGGGCACGGGCTCCTCACGTGGCGCGACATCGAGGAGGTCGAGGCGGTGCTCCCCGCTGCCCCGGCCGGGTCGCTGGTGGTGCTCATGCTCCACCACCACCTGCATGCGCTCCCGCACGACAACCTCTTCGAGAGGCTCTCGAGCCTCGTCGGCTGGCCCAACGCCGAGGAGCTTCCGCTGGGGGGCGCGCTGCTGCAGCGGCTGGCCGGCCGCTGCGACCTGGTGCTGCACGGGCACCGCCACGCCGCCGGCGAGCTGGTGCTCGGCGCCGACGGGCCGCGACCCCTGCGGGTCCTGAACGCCGGCAGCTCCACCGCGCTCTCCCGCGCCCGCGTCCTGGCGCACGGGGACGGCCGGGTGCTGGCCGAGCGCTGGCTCGACGCCCGCGCGCCCGCCCCGGTCCGCCTGCCGGACGACCTCGGCGAGGCGCCCGCCGCCGCCTGAGCTCCTCGGCGCCGCGAGGGAGGGCCGGGCCCTCACCGGTCCCTGGCGGTCCCGGTTGCCAGGGGCTCCCGGGGTTCGGCCGGCACCCGCGGCAGCCCCCGCACCTCCTCGAGGATGCGGTAGAGGCCGCTCTTGGGGAGGCGCACGTAGCCGGCCCAGGCTGCGGCCGCCAGCTGGCCGTCGGCCAGCATGTCGGCGAGCCAGTCGGCGGCGAAGGCCGGGTCCCGCTGCTTCATCCCCGCCCCGCTCTCCCGCACCCAGCGCCGGTTGCGCTGCTCGTGGACGCCGACCGGCGGCGCGCAGATCACGGGAAGGCCCAGCGCCGCGAAGAAGGTGAGCTCGCTGGGCTTGGTCCAGAGCACGTCGGTGCGCGCCGCCAGCTCGTTGAAGCGGCGGAAGTAGCCCGGCAGGTCCTCGTCGAAGAGGATCTCGAGCCCGGGCGCCTGCTCCAGCCGCGCCTCGGCGACGCATTCCTCCAGCGTGGCCCGGACGGCCGGCTTGACGCCGGCGACGAGCGCCAGGCGGAGCCCTCCCTCCAGGATCGCGGGGCGCAGGGAGGGCAGGAAACGCCGCGCCAGGTCGGCCTGGGCTCCGGCGCCACCGACGGCGAAGGTGAGGAGCGGCGGCCGTCCCTCCTCCTCGGCGGGCAGCGGCCCCAGGAACGAGGCCACGTCGCCTCCGGTCTCGCCGCGGAAGGCGCGCCGCGGGTCGAGCCGGACGAGCCTTCGCGCCAGGTTGCGGCGCAGGGCCGGGAGCCCGGGCCCGCCCAGGAGCTCGTGGGGCAGGGGGAAACCGGTGAAGGTGATGCGCGCCTCCGGCACCCCGTAGCGCACCAGCCGCTTCGCCACCCGCCGGGTGGGCACCAGGTAGCGGATGCGGGTCCGCCCGGCGTCCACCGGGGCCCAGGCGCGGTTCACGTCGGTGTCGGTGGCGACGCAGAAGATCTCGCTCTCGAGCCCGACGCGGTCGGCGACGATCGCCGGCACGAAGAAGGTGGTGAGGAGCGGCCGGCGGCTGGCGCGGAGCTCCTCGACCATCCCGCGCCCCAGCCCGCGCCGCGCCAGGCGCTCGATCCAGCGGGCGGTGCGGGTGGGCGCCGAGAGATCGCGCCCGGAGTAGAGGCTGGGGATGTCGGTGAGCTGGTCGAGGAGCAGCCTGAGCGGGCCGCCGGCGACGGGAAGCTGCGAGAGGCGGGAGGTGAGCTCGTAGGCCCTGCGCAGCCGGTCCCACAGGGCCTTCTCGTCCGGCCGCGCCAGCGGCTCGCGGTCCGCCGGGAGGAGCGGCACGCCCAGCGCCTCGGCGATGGGCAGCGCGGCCCGGAGGTGGCCGTACCCCATCTCGACGGCGACGACGAGCGGGGCGTCTGGGGAGGAGGGTCCGGTCATCGGGACCGCGGCGCCCGGCCGCGGCCGGAGGAGTATCGATCGTCCATCGCCAGGCGTCGATCAGTGGAGCCGGCCGGCGGCCGCCAGGGACCGGGGCGCCGCCGGCGGCGGGCATGGTTCGATGCGCGTGCCGGGGAGCACCCGGATGCGATTGCCCCGCCAGACGACCTCGCTGCGGAAGAGCCCCCGGGCCCAGGCCCACCCGAACACCAGGTCCTTCGCAGGGACGAGGAGGAGCTGGCGGGCGCGGAAGCCGCCCGGGCGCAGGGCCCGCGCGCAGGCGCCGTCGATGCCGGCCTTGGCGGCGCACAGGCTGCCGAACGCCAGGAGCGTGCCGGGCCGCGCATCGGCGGCCACCGCAGCGGCTCCGAGGAGCACCGGGTTGAGGAAGGCCTGCGACAGGTGCACCCAGCGGCCGGTCATGGCCCGCTGGATGACCGCCCAGCGCCCGTAGCGAGCGGTGAAGTCGCCGAGGGAGCGCGATGCGCTCACGTTCTGGACGGGGCGGCGGGCCACGGCCACCCGCTTCCCCAGCACCCGGGAGACCATCCGGCCGAGCACGTAGTCCTCCGCCAGCACGTCCTTGGCGGCCTCGAACCCGCCCAGGGCGCTGAGGTCCTCGCGGCGGAAGGCCATCGACTTTCCCACCACGATGTCCCGGCCGGCGACGCGCTTGGCCGCGACCACGCCCGGCCCCACGCTCCCGGCGAGGTGCAGGTGGTCGAAGAGGGAGCCGAGGCGCTGCTCGCCGACGCCGGCGACGGCGTGGGTCACGAGGCCCACGGCCGGGTCCTCGAGGATCGCGGCGATCTCGGCGAGGTACCCCTTCTCGACGCGGACGTTGGAGTCGCTCACCACCAGGATGGGGTGTCGCGCGGCGCGGGCCAGGGTCACGAGCTGGTTCACCTTGGGGTTGAGGCCCGGCTCGCCCCGCTGGAGCACGAGCCGGAAGCGGCCCGGGTGGCGTTCCACCGCGGCGCGGGCCGCGGGAAGCGCCGGGTCCTCCCCGTCCCTCACGCCCAGCAGCACCTCGTACTCCGGCCACTCCAGGGCGCCGAAGGTCTCGAGGTTGTCCGCGAGCTCGTCGTCCAGGCCGCAGAGCGGCTTCAGCACCGAGATGCCGGGGCGCCCCCGCGGCACCGGGGCGGGCGCGGCCAGGTGGCGGCGCAGGGCCGCGAGCTGCACCAGCAGCATGGCGGTCCCGACGAGGCCTGCGGCGAGGAGCGTGAGCGCGAGGGCGTGTGCCATCCCCGCCGAGCTTCCCCCGCTCCCGTGGCGGAGGTGCGGCGGGACGGCGACGGGCCGGGAAACTCCAGGGCGGCGCTACCGGGTCTCGACGTCCCGGCTGCCCGGGTGGCGCACGTCGGTGCCGCGCACCATGTAGACCACCATCTCGGCCAGGTTGATGCAGTGGTCGCCGAACCGCTCCAGGTGCTTGGCCACGAACATCAGGCTGGTGGCGCGGCGGATGGCGCGGGAGTCCTCCATCATGGTGGCCAGCAGCTCGCCGAAGATCTTGAGGTACAGGGCGTCGAGGAGCTCGTCCCCGGCGATGACCTCCTGGGCCTTCTCCACGTCCCCTTCCACGAAGGCGTCGAGCGCCTTCTTGAGCTGGGCCTGGCTGAGGCCGGCCAGGGTCTCGAGGTCGTGGGAGGGCCGCAGCGGGGGCGCCTGGGCCAGGTCCACGGCCCGCTCGGCGATGTTGACCGCCAGGTCGCCCATGCGCTCCAGGTCCACCACGATCTTGAGGGCGGTGGCGATGAAGCGCAGATCGCTGGCCGCCGGCTGCCGGAGCGCCAGGAGCCGGCGGCAGGCGTCGTCGATCTCCACCTCGAGCCGGTTCACCTCGGCGTCGCCCCGCACCACGCGCTGGGCCAGGTCGGCGTCGCGCTCGACGACGGCGCGCATGCTCTCGGAGAACTGCGACTCGACCTTCCCGCCCATGGAGAGCAGGCGGTCGCGCAGCTCCTTGAGCTCCCTCTCGTAGGTGCGGTCGGTGTGGGCTGGCGCCATGGTCCTAGCCGAACTTTCCGGTGACGTAGTCCTCGGTCCGCTGCTGCCGGGGATTGGTGAAGATGCCCTCGGTGGTGCCCTCCTCGACCAGCTCCCCCAGGTAGAAGAAGGCGGTCCGGTCGGAGACCCGCGCCGCCTGCTGCATGTTGTGGGTCACGATGACGATGGTATAGCGCTCCTTGAGCTCGTGGATCAGCTCCTCGATCTTGGCGGTGGCGATGGGGTCGAGGGCGCTGGCGGGCTCGTCCATCAGCAGCACCTCGGGCTCCACCGCCAGCGCCCGGGCGATGCACAGCCGCTGCTGCTGGCCGCCGGAGAGGCCGGTGGCGGTCTCGTCGAGCCGGTCCTTCACCTCGTCCCAGAGGGCCGCCTGCCGCAGGCAGCGCTCGACGGTCTCGGCGTGGTCGCCCGGCACGCGGTTGAGCCGGAGGCCGGCGGAGACGTTGTCGCGCACCGACATGGTGGGGAAGGGGTTGGGACGCTGGAAGACCATGCCCACGCGACGGCGCAACCGCACCGGGTCCACCTCGCGGGCGTAGAGGTCCTCCCCGTCGAGCAGCAGCTTCCCCGACGCCCCCGCGCCCGGCGTGAGCTCGTGCATGCGGTTGAGGCACCGCAGGAAGGTCGTCTTGCCGCAGCCCGAGGGACCGATGACCGCGAGCACGCTCCTCTCCTGCACGGCGACGCTCACGTCCCTGAGCACCGTGGAGGCGCCGAACCAGGCTCGAAGGTTCTCCACCACGATCTTGCTCGAGGGGGCGGTGGACATCCGGGGAGCCTCCGGAGGGCGGGCCGGCCGGGCGAGACGGCGCGCGCCAGCTTCCTGGTTGGCGGCGGGAGAGATCATCTTGCACCTCGGAGACGGCTTCGCGCCAGGAACCTGGCGACGAGGTTGAGCCCTCCCACCAGCAGGAGCAGCACCAGCGCGGCCGACCAGGCCTTGCGGTGCCAGTCCTCGTAGGGGCTGATGGCGTAGTTGAAGATCTGCACCGTCAGCGAGGCGGTGGGCTGGTCGGGCTTGAAGTTCCAGTACTGGTTGTTGAGGGCGGTGAAGAGCAGGGGCGCGGTCTCGCCGGCGGCCCGGGCCACGGCCAGCAGGGAGGCGGTGAGGATCCCGGGGAGCGCGGTGCGCAGCACCACCGAGAGGCCCGTCCTCCACGCGGGGACCCCGAGCGCCAGCGAGGCCTCCCGCAGGGTTCCCGGCACCAGCCGGACGAACTCCTCGGTGGAGCGGGCCAGCGGCGGCACCATGAGCAGGGACAGGGCGGCCCCCCCGGCGAGCGCCGAGAAGCGGCCCATGGGCATCACCAGCAGGCCGTAGGCGACGATGCCGACCACGATCGACGGCACGCCCGAGAGCACCTCGGTGGTGAAGCGGACCGCGGCGCCGAACCGACCGTCGCCGCGCTCGGCCAGGAACACGCCGGCGCCCACCCCCCCGGGAATGGCGACCAGGCTGGCGAGCCCGACCATGTAGAGCGTGCCCACGATGGCGTTGCCCACGCCGCCGCCGGGCTCGCCCACCGGGGTTGGAAGGGACACGAAGAAGCCCGGCGAGAGCCCCGAGGCGCCCTGCGAGATCACGAGCCACAGGAGCGAGGCCAGGGGGACGAGCGCGACCAGGACGGCGGCGGCGCAGACCGCGGTCCAGAGGGCGTCGACGGCCCGGCGGAAGCGAAGGCCCCTCATGCCGCCGGACTCGCCCGCCCGCGGGCCACGGCCCGGATCAGGATCCGCGCCAGGGCGTTGAGCAGCACGGTGATGCCGAAGAGCACCAGGCCCAGGCCTGCCAGCGCCCCGGTGTGGAGCGCCCCGACCGCCTCGGAGAACTCGTTGGCGATGACGGCCGGGAGCGAGTAGCCCGGGGCGAAGAGCGAGGCGCTGATCTGGGGCGAGTTGCCGATGACCATGGTGACCGCCATGGTCTCGCCCAGGGCGCGGCCGAGCCCGAGCAGCGCCGCCCCGGCGATGCCGGCGCGGCTCACCGGCAGCACGGCCATGCGGATCGACTCCCAGCGGGTGGCGCCGAGCGCCAGGGCCGCCTCCTTGAGCGGCTGGGGAACCGTCTTCAGGACCTCGATGGTCACCGAGGCGATGGTGGGCAGGATCATCACCGCCAGGATGACGCCCGCGGCCAGGTAGCCGAGCCCGATGGGCGGCCCCTGGAAGAGGGGCAGGAAGCCGAGCGCCTTGCCCAGCGCCGGCTCGACGTGGTCGCGGAGCAGCGGCACCAGGACGAAGAGCCCCCACAACCCGTAGACCACGCTGGGGATGGCCGCCAGCGTCTCGATGGCGAAGCCCACCGGCCGGCGGAGCCGCTTGGGCCCCATCTCCGAGAGGAAGAGCGCCAGCCCCACCGAGACCGGCAGCGCCAGGGCGATGGCGACGGCGCTCGTGACCAGGGTGCCGTAGACGAAGACCAGCGCCCCGAAGGAGCCGGCGACCGGGTCCCAGTCGGTGCCGGTGAGGTAGGCGAGGATGCCGAGCTTGCCCAGCGCCGGGCGCGCCACGTCGCCGAGCTCGAGGACGATGAGCCCGGCGACGAGCAGCACGACGCCGCCCGCGAGGTGCAGGGCGGCACCGTAGGCCCGGTCCGCGGGGTTCGCGCCCGCCGCCGACGCCGGAGCGCCGGCGGCGGGGGGAAGGGCTGGGACCTCAGCGGGTGGCAAGGTTGACGGGTTTCCCCTGCACGGTCAGCGACTGGATGGTCTTCTCGAGCATGTGCACCACCTTCGGGGGAAGGGGCGCGTAGTCGAGCGGCGCGGCCATCTTCTGGCCCTCGTGGGTGGCCCACCAGAGGAACCTCACCAGCGCCTCTCCCTTGGCCGCGTCGGTCGCGTTCCTGTGGACGAGGAGGTAGGTGAAGGAGGCGATGGGCCAGCTCGCCTTGCCGCCGGCGTCGGTGATCGACACCCGGTAGTCGGCCGGCATCTCGACGCCCGCGGCCGCGGCCGAGGTGGCCTCGAGCGTCGGGGTGACGAAGTGACCGTCCCGGTTCCGGAGCGCGGCCAGCGGCAGCTTGTTCTGGGTGGCGTAGGCCAGCTCCACGTAGCCGATCGCCCCCGGGATCTGCTTCACCAGGCCCGTGACGCCCTCGTTGCCCTTGCCGCCCAGGCCGACCGGCCACTTCACGCTGGTGCCCTTCCCCACCTTCTCCTTCCACTCCGGCGAGACCTTGCTGAGGTAGTCGACGAACCCGTAGGTGGTCCCGGAGCCATCCGACCGGTGCGCGACCGCGATCGCCGTGTCGGGGAGCTTCTCGCCGCCGTTGAGCTTGGCCAGCGCCGGGTCGTTCCACCTCTTGATCTTGCCGAGGAAGATGTCGGCCAGGGCCTCCGGGGTGAGCTTCAGCGACTGGATGGGGGCGTTGTAGGTCACCACCACCGCCCCCAGGACGGTGGGGACGTGGACCACGTCGGGGATCCTGGCGATCTGCTCGTCGCTCAGGGGGGCATCGGAGGCGCCGAAGTCCACGGTGCCGTTGGTGATCTGCTGGATGCCGCCGCCGGAGCCGATGGACTGGTAGTTGAAGGAGAGCTCGGGGCGCAGCTTGTGGTACTCGCTGAACCACTTCGAGTAGAGGGGGTAGGGAAAGGTGGCGCCGGCGCCGTTGACGAGCAGCGAGTCTGCCCGGGCGGCGCCGCCGAGCAGCAGCGTGGAAGCGATGGCGGCGAGGATCTTCATGACTTGGGACTCCTCCGTTGAGCCCCTGCGACTCTTGGCTTTTCGTTCGGGCGCGATGTAACCCGACCCAGGTGACGGAACGGTGTCGGACCCGTGAAATGCCCGTTTCGCGGGGAGGTCGTCAGGATGGCGACGCGGCATGGCGATCGCATGGAGATCGGGCGACTCTTGGGCGACGAAGCCAGCCGGCCATCCTGGGCGCCGGCCGCCGAAACGTCACGCCTCCGGAAGTCGCACCCAGAAGCGGCTGCCTCCGGCGCCCGACTCGACGCCCACCTCGCCGCCCTGCGCCTGGACCAGGTGCTTGACGATGGCCAGCCCGATGCCGGTGCCGCCCTGCTCGCGCGATCGGCCGGCGTCGGCCCGGTAGAAGCGCTCGAAGACCCGCGAGAGGTGGCGGCGCTCGACGCCCGGCCCGGTGTCGGCCACGGTGAGGACCACGCCCTCCGGGGAGCGCGCCGCCGCGAGCGTCACCCGGCCGCCCGGCGGCGTGTACTTGACCGCGTTGTCGAGCAGGTTCACGAGCACCTGCTCGAGCGCCCGCGGATCGGCCTTCACCGCCAGCGCCGGGGGCAGCGCCTCGCGCCTCAGCTCGACGCCCTTCTCCCGCGCCGCCGGGGCCAGCAGGTCGCAGGCCGCCCGGAACGCCTGGTCCACGTCGACCGGGGCCGGCTGCATGGACCACTGGCCCGACTCGATGCGGGAGAGGTCGAGCAGGTCGCTGGTGAGCCGCGCCAGCCGCTCGGCCTGCCGGGCGATCATCTCCACGAATCCCCGGGCCGCCTGCCCGTCGGAGAGGGCGCCGAGGAGCAGCGTCTCGGCGGCCCCGCGGATGGCGGCCACCGGCGTGCGCAGCTCGTGGGAGGCATTGGCCACGAAGTCCCGCCGCGACTGCTCCGCCCGGCGCGCCTCGGTGACGTCGCGCAGCAGCAGCAGGGCCTCTCCCCGGAGGAGCGGGGTGATGTGACCCACCAGGCGCCTCCCCGTCCCGGGCATCTCCAGCTCCAGCCGCTTGGCCGTGCCCTCGAGCGCCCGCCGCACCGCCTCGCCCAGCTCGGCGGAGCGGGTGATCTCGAGCGGCGTCATCCCGGCTGCGCGGCCGGTGGGGGAGAGGCTCTCCAGCGCCGTGTTGGCGACGCGGACGGCCCCGTCGGCCCCGACGATCCCGGCGGCGTCGGGGATGGCGGCCAGCAGCTCGCGCTCCGGCTCCTCCTTGGGCCGCTGCCGCTCCTGGCGCCGCGACACCAGGTCCGCCAGCTGCTGCAGATCGGGCGGCAGCTCGGCGCGAGGGCCGCCGGCCGCCTCGGCCTCGAGCGCCCGCAGCGCCTGCGCCAGCTTGCGCCGCCCCAGCAGGGCCACGCTCACCTCCTCTCGGAGGGATCGACCAGCCGGTAGCCCACGCCGCGGACCGTCTCCAGGAGGTCGCGGGCCGGGCCCAGCTTCTCGCGCAGCCGCTTCACGTGGGTGTCCACGGTGCGGGTCTCCAGCTCGGGCGACATCTCCCACACGTCGGAGAGCAGCTGCTCCCGGGACTGGACGCGGCCGCTGCGCGACATCAGCGTCTGGAGCAGGCGGAACTCGAGCGGCGTGAGCGGGATCTCCTCCTCGTCCACGAAGGCGCGGTGGGACCCGGGGTCGATGCGGATGGAGCCCACCCGCTCGGCCGCCGTCTCGCGGGGGCCGCCGCGCCGCAGCACCGCCTGGAGCCGCAGGACCAGCTCGCGGACGCTGAAGGGCTTGGTCACGTAGTCGTCGGCGCCCAGCTCGAACCCCACCACCCGGTCCACCTCCTCGCCCTTGGCGGTCAGGATCACCACCGGCACCTGCCGGGTGCGGTCGGAGCCCTTGAGGCGGCGGCAGACCTCGGTGCCGGGCAGGTCGGGGAGCATCAGGTCGAGCACCACCAGGTCGGGAACGGTCCGCCGGACGTGGGCCAGCGCCTCCTCGGCGGTGCCGGCCAGCAGCGTCTCGAAGCCCGCCTGGCGCAGGTTGAAGTCCAGGAGCGAGAGCAGGTCGCGCTCGTCCTCCACGATGAGGACCGTCGGCACGGTGACGTTATAGACCACGGACAGGTGACAGGTAAGCGACGCCGTCGCGTCGGGACGGTGAACGCGCCCCTCCCTCGCACCCGGAGAAAAATGCGAAACCCCTTGCGGGGTTGCCTCGCGGGGAGGCGCCCGCCGCCGCTGGGCCCTTGACGCGTCGGACGTACCGACGTTTCCTGGGATCCTCGGACCTCCGGCGGCGCGGGGGAGGCGGGAACGCAGCGATCGGAGGAGAGGCTGGCCCACGAGGGGAAGAGCGGCGAGCGCACCCGGACGCCCATCGAGCGGCCGGCCCGGGGCCCGGGCACCCGGGCCGAGGACTTCTTCGAGCGCCTCTCGGGGATGTCGCAGGGCGGCGCGCTCGCCCTGGCGGTGGCGCTCCTGCTCTGTGTCGCCGCCGGCGACTACTTCACCGGGTCGGACGTCAACTTCACCCTGCTCTACCTCGGCCCCATCGGGCTGGCCACCTGGTTCGTCAGCTTCGGGGCCGGCTCCCTGCTCTCGGTGGCCGGCGCCACCCTCTCCACGGCCGTGGACGTGTGGCAGCGCACCCAGCCGCTGGCCACGCCGGTGCTGGTCTGGAACCTGGCGGTGCAGATCGGGACCCTGATGGCGCTGGTGCTGCTGCTGGGCGCGCTCAAGGACCGGCTGGTCAACGAGCAGCAGGCGGCCCGCACCGATCCCCTCACCGCCGTGGCCAACCGGCGCTCCTTCGAGGAGATGGCGGCCATCGAGCTCGAGCGCGCCCGCCGCACCGGCCGGCCGCTCACGGTCGCCTACCTCGACGTGGACGACTTCAAGCGGGTCAACGACCAGCAGGGCCACTCGCGCGGCGACGCCCTGCTCGCCACCCTGGCCGCCACCCTTCGGGGCGCCACCCGCGCGGTCGACGTGGTCGGGCGGCTCGGCGGAGACGAGTTCGGCCTGCTGCTGGTCGACACCGACGGCCCCACCGCCGAATCCCTGCTCCACCGCCTGCGCGACACGCTCGACGGCGCCATGGCCGGGAACGGCTGGGACGTGACCTTCAGCATCGGCGCGGCCACCTACCTGGCCCCGCCGCGGAACGTGGACGAGATGATGGTCCGCGCCGACCAGCTCATGTACGAGGCCAAGCGGGCCGGCAAGAACGCGCTCCGCTTCGACGTGCTGCCGCTCTCGCTGGGCGCGGCGCCGACGGCCGTCGAGGGATAGGCCCGGCGCGGGTCCTAGCGCCCCGAGACCCAGGCCGGCGGCGTCACCGCGATCCGCGGGTCGCCGGTGCCGAGCTGGCCCCGGTCGTTGGCGCCCCAGCACTGGACGCCGCCGTCCGCGGTGAGGGCGCAGGTGTGATCCGAGCCGCCGGTCACGCCGGCCGCGGTGGCCGGCGGAGGCGTCTCCAGGTTCACGTCGACCTTGTTGCCCGCGCCCCCGAGCTGCCCGGAGCCGTTGGCGCCGAAGCACTTGGCGGCCGCCGGCACGTCGGCGGTGTCGAGCGCGCAGGTGTGCGCGCGCCCGGCGCCCAGCGCCGTCGCCAGGAAGCCTCCGCCCAGGGCGGGCACGATGGGCGCGGTCACCGTTCCCGGCACCGGGCTGCCGCCGTTCACCTGGCCACTCGAGTTGAGGCCCCAGCACTCGAGCACGCCGGAGACGATGGCGCAGCTGTGGGCCTGCCCGGCGGCCACCGCGCTCGCCCCGGAGGCGATGGCGGCCGCGGCCGGGCTGGTCTGGGCGCTGGCCGACCCGGTGCCGAGCTGGCCGGCGTCGAAGGCGCCCCAGCAGTAGACCGCGCCGCCCGAGGAGAGCGCGCAGGTGTGGCGCTCGCCGCAGGCGACGGCGCTCACCGCCGTCCCCGCCGGCAGGATCGTGACCGGGACCGGGGAGGGCTTCGTCAGGCTGTCCTGGTCTCCGAGCTGCCCGGCGTCGTCGGCCCCCCAGCACCGGAGATCCCCCCCGAGGAGCACGGCGCAGGTGTGGCCGAAGGAGGTCCCGGCGATGCCGCCGCCCGCCCCCAGGGCCACCGCCTGCGAGATCCCCGTCACCGCCACCGGGGTGGGGCGCTCGACGGTGGTCCCGTCGCCGATCTCGCCGAAGGTGTTGTCGCCCCAGCACCAGACGGCGCCGGCGACGAGGGCGCAGGTGTGTGCGTAGCCGGCGGCGATGGCGCTGGCGGGCCCGGGGAGGCCGACGACGTCGACCGGGGTCGGGGCGTCGGCGTGGGTGCCGTCGCCGAGCTGGCCGGCGAAGTTCGCGCCCCAGCACCTCACCTTGCCGTCGGCCAGGAGGGCACAGGTGTGGACGTAGCCGGCCGAGACGGCGGTGGCCCGCTGGCAGCCCGCGCCGCTCCGGAGCCAGCCCGGCGAGCAGACGAAGTCGCAGGCGTGCGCGGCGGTGCACACCGGGGTTGCGTTCGGGGGAGCCGCGCAGACGGCGCAGGCGGGCCCGCAGCTGGCCGCGCTCTCGGCGATGCAGCTCGGGCCCCCGCAGCGGTTGTACCCCCCGTCGCAGGCGAAGTCGCAGGCCCCGTCCGTGCAGACGGAGCTGGCGTTCGCCGGCGGCGCGCAGGAGAGGCACTGGCCGCCGCAGGCCAGGAGCGGCGCGGCGCACACCGGGCCGAGGAGGCCCGGGTCGGCGGCGTGGTCGAGCAGGGTGTCGCCGCAGCCCCCGGCCGCGAGCAGCGCGGCGGCGAGCGAGGCGCGGAGCAGGGCCGGGCGTCCGGGGTGCAGGTGTCGGGCCATGGCCGTCAGAACCCCCAGAGCGCCAGCAGCGAGAGGGAGCCGGCGGGCTTCACCGCGGTGCGCTCGTCGAGCCGGAAGCGCTGCGCCCCCACCGAGGCGGAGAGGCCCAGGCGCAGCGGGCCGGCCGGGGCGGTGACCAGCAGCGAGGCCCCGGCGCCGAGGACGCCGGCGGCGAAGGTGCGGCGGTCGACGAGCCGCTGGCGCGCGTAGGCGTAGCCCACCTCGGGGCCGACCTCGACCAGGATGCGGTGGGCGTTGAGCGGGTAGAGCACCGCCGCCGTGCCGCCGATGAGGTCCAGGTCGTAGCGGAAGCCGGCGTCGTTCACCGAGCGGGCCAGGTAGACGAGGCCGACGTTGAGGCCCACCGGCCCGAGCTCCTTGCGCACGCCCAGCCGCGCGGCCGGGGCGGCGCCGAAGCCCGGCAGCCCCAGGGTGGCGATCCCGGCGCCGGCGTAGAGCAGGCCCGGCTTGGGCCCGCCCTTGGCGCGCGCCAGCTCGTAGCGGGTGGGCGCCAGGGGCGGCAGCCGGAGGAGCGCGCCGCGATCGAGCTCGAGGTCGGTCGAGGCCCGGCCCTCGGGCGAGCGCCGCTCGATCGTGTACCTGCCCGCCGGCAGGGCCAGGGTCACGGCCGCGGCCGCGCCCGGCACCTCGGCCAGCATGCTCATGGGGCCGCGGATGATGTAGCCGGCCCGGGGGTCGGCCGGGAGCACCAGCCGCGCGTCGGCGCGCCGCAGGTCCGCCAGCACCACGTCGCCGCGCCCCGACATCTTGAAGTCGTAGGTGGCGTGCTGTGGACCGCCCAGCGTGGCCGCGGTCCCGGCCAGCGTCCGCGCGGCGGTGTAGCGGAAGGCCTCCGCCAGGGTGACGCGCCCGTCGCCGTCGGCGTCGGCCGCGCCGCGCAGCGCGATCTCGAGGTGGTGGGTGAAGAAGCTGCCCCCGATGGCCGCCGACTCCTGGGCCGCCTCCCCCACCGCCGTCGAGGCGATGAAGGCGGTTCCCCGGACGGTCTCGTCGGAGGGGAGCGGGAAGCTGAGCGCCGGGGCCGGGCTGGCGCCCTTCACCTGGGTGAGCAACCCCGCCTCGCAGGCGTCGACGATGGCCACCCGGGCGTCGGCGGACGAGCCGGACACCCGCTCCCGCAGCTCCTCGAAGGAGATGCGATCGCCGCCGAGCTCCATCCCGCCCGGCCCGGCGTGGCCCGAGAAGTAGAAGAGGAGGAGGGGCCGCTCGCCGGCCTGGCGCGCCCGCGCCATCCGGGCCTCGGTGGCCGCCAGCACCTGGCGCACGCGGTCGGCGTCCCCTCCGCGGAGGAGCGTCACCCGGTCCGGGGAGAACTCCCCCAGCTCGAGGAGCGTCTCGCGGAAGCGCTCGGCGTCCTTCTCGGCGAACCACAGCGGCGGCCGTCCCGGCGCCCCGGTGTTGCTGCCGACGATCACCGCGAACCGGGGCGCGGGGAGCGCCGGCACCGGGGCCGCCAGGGCGAGGAGCAGCGGGAGGGCGATCACGGGTGCTTCTCGAGGAGGAGCGTGGCCTGGAAGGCGTCCCGGGGCAACCCCGGAAGCCGGCCCGCTCCGCGCACCGCCGCCTCGCCGCCGGCGGCGGCGGTCCGCGCGGCGCGCTCCACCGCCTCGAAGGCCACCCCGCCGCGGGAGCAGACCGCGAAGATGCGCTCCGGCCCGGGCCTGCCGTCGAGGACCGCGCCGCCGGGCAGGGGGCCTGCGCCGACCACCGGGGCCTCGCCCGAGGGCGGGTAGAGGCGCGACACCGCGCCGCCGGCGTCGACCGACACCAGCCACAGGCGGCAGGGAGCGGCGGGGCGGACCTGGAACCGGAGCGCCGCGCTCGCCGGGACCTGCGCGCCGTCGGCGAGCGCGCGGGCCCCGCGGGGCGCCTCGGCGAACACCGACAGCGCCAGGTCCCCTCCCTTGATGCCGACGTAGTCCTCGGGGGGGCCCCGGGGCACGAGCAGGAAGGCGATGGCGGCGGCCGCCAGCGCCGGGGCCGGCACCAGGAGGAGCCAGCGCCAGGGCCGCCGCCGCGCCGCGCCGGCGACGGCGTCCACCGTCCGCGGGTAGACCTCGCGGCGGAACTCGTCGCCGAGCCGGCGCATCTCCTCGACGCGGGCCCCGCAGGCGGCGCATCCGGCAACGTGCCCGGCGAGCGGCGAGGCCTCGCCGCGGAGGAGGTGGTCCTCGAGCTGCAGGTCGGACGGGCAGCGGCTCATGGCTCGCTCCGCGCCAGGAGGGCCCTGGCCTTGTCGAGGAACCGCTGGAGCTTGCGGCCCACCGTGCGCCGGGAGATCCCGAGGACCCGGGCCACCTCGTCGTGCTCCATCCCGTCCACCAGGACCCCCACCGCGATGGCCTGCGTGGCGGCGTCGAAGCGGGAGAGGACCCGCTGCGCCAGCTGCCGGTCGGGGAAGGAGTCCGGGCCCTGCCCGGCGACGATGGCCAGCCCGTCGGGGAGCTCGCGCTCCCCGCGCCGCTCGGCGTTGCGCAGGAGGTTCAGGCAGTGGTTCGTGGCCACCCGGTAGATCCAGGGCAGGGCGGTCTCCCGCCCCTCCAGCGCGGAGGCGTCGCGAACCAGCTTCACGAAGACCTCCTGGGTGGCGTCGCGGGCCGCCTCGCGGTCGCGGAGCAGCCGCACGCACCGCCGGTAGACCGCGGGGCCGTACTCCCGGTACAGCCGGGCGGCTTGCTCGGCGCGTTCCGACGACGCCACGTCTCCCCTCGCTGGGACCCTCTGCAGCCGGACGGATGTGACACGGTTCTCCTCCCCGCCACAAGGGGGGCGGCGCCGGAGCCCGGCAAGCTCGAGTTCCTGCGTGCTCGCGTCGCTCATCGAGATGTGGTCGCTGCGCCGTCCCCCGGGGATGACACCCGGGAGCCGCGGCGAGGGACATGGGGGGCGCGGGACCGGCTGCCGCACCCCGCGGCCGCCCCCGGTCGGGTCCCACCCCCGGCGGTGCGGTATGGTGCGCCGGTGCGCTTCTTCGCCACCTGCGCCAGGGGCACCGAGGGGGCGCTGCGGCGCGAGCTCTCGGGCCTGAGGCTCCACGCCGTCCGCGGCGAGCGCGGCGGCGTGTCCTTCGAGGGCAAGCTCGAGGCCGGCATGAAGGCCTGCCTCCACTCCCGCGTGGCCATGCGGGTGCTGCTCGAGCTCTCGCGCTTCGAGGCCGGCGACGCCGCCTCGCTCTACGCCGGCGCCCGGGAGGTCCCCTGGGCCGACTGGCTCACCGACCGGACCACGCTGGCGGTCGAGGCCACGGTGCGCGAGGCGCCCGGCCTGAGCCACTCCGGGTTCGCCGCCCTCAAGGTGAAGGACGCGGTGGTGGACGCGCTCCGCGAGAGGCTCGGGGCCCGGCCCGACGTCGACCCCAGGGACCCCGACGTCCGCCTGGTGCTGCACCTCGCCGGCCGCGAGGCGACCCTCTCGCTCGACCTCGCCGGCGAGCCGCTGCACCGGCGCGCCTACCGGGTGGCGCCCGGCCCGGCGCCGCTCAAGGAGACGCTGGCCGCGGCGGTGCTGCTCCTCGGCGGCGTCGACCCCGACGGCGCCTTCCTCGACCCCATGTGCGGCTCCGGCACCCTGGCCATCGAGCAGGCGCTGGCCGCCCGGCGCATCGCCCCCGGGCTCTCGCGCGCCATGGGGTTCCAGCGCTGGCCCTCCTACCGCGGCGGGCCCCAGTCGGCCTGGGACCGGATGAAGGAGGAGGCGCGCGCCGGGATCCTGCCGCGCGCCCCGGCGCCCATCGCGGCCCGCGACCTGCACCCCAAGGCCCTGGAGGCGGCGCGCCGGAACCTGGCCGCCGCCGGGGTCGCGGCCGACGTCCGGCTGGAGCAGGGCGACGCCCGGGCGATCGAGCCCTTCGCCGGCTCCGGCACGGTCTGCACCAACCCGCCCTACGGCGAGCGGCTCATGGGTGGCTCCGGGGAGGCGGCGCCGGGGGACCGGCGCGAGTTCGCCAACCGGCGCCGGAAGCTCGAGGGCCTGTACCGGGGGCTGGCCGAGGCGGTGCGGCGCTTCCGCGGATGGACCGCGGTCTTCGTCTCCGGGAACCCGTTGCTGGAGCGGGCCCTGGGGAGGCCCGAGGTCTCGCACCGCCTCTGGAACGGGCCCATCGAGGTGAGGTTGCTGCGGTACCGGATCCGGTGAGGGGCTAGCGGACCTTCACCCCGAAGGCGAGGCCCTCGGCGGTCGGCAGCACGGTCGCCCGGAAGCGGCCGCCGGAGACGAGCCGCTCGGCGAAGGCCCGGAGGTGCCGGGAGGCCTCCCGCAGCTCGGGGTCGTCGCCCGGATCGGCGATGCCCCCGAAGGCGAAGGCGTTGTCGGCCAGGAGCAGCCCGCCCGGGCGCAGGTGCTCCGCCGCCCAGTCGAGGTAGGCGACGTACGACTGCTTGTCCGCGTCGATGAAGCAGAGGTCGAACGGCCCCTGGCCCTCGATCGAGGGGAGCCGGTCGAGCGCCCGGCCCACGTGGATCCGAACGCGCTCCAGGACGCCGGCGCGCCGGAACGACTCCCGCGCCACCGCGGCGTGCCTCTCGCTGGCCTCGAAGGTGTCGAGCCGGCCGTCGGGCCCCATGCCGCGCAGGAGGCACACCCCCGAGTATCCGCCCAGGGTCCCGATCTCCACCGCCCGGCGCGCCCCGCAGGCGCGGGCCAGTACCTCGAGGTGGAGCCCGTCCATCTTGCCGACGGCGATGGCCGGGAGCCCGGCGGCCAGGCTCCGCTCGCGGATCTCGCGCAGCACGGGGTCCTCGGGCCGGAACGTCGCCTCGGCCCAGGCCGCGATGGCGGCGCTCCCCTCCCCGAAGCCCTTCACCGGCGGCGACCCCACCCGTCACCCCCTGGCCTTCTCGAGCCGCGCCCGCATGCGCTCGACGATGCGGCGCACCCCGCCCTGCACCTGCACCTCGGGAAGCGAGCCGGCGTAGGCCACCGCCTCGGCCAGCGTCGCCTCGAGGCCGGCCCCGTCCCCCTGGTGCTCCAGGGCCGAGGCCTTCAGGTCGTAGATGCGGAGCTTGCGGGGCCCGTAGGCCCTGGAGAGCGCCCGGTCGGCCGCCGCCACGGCGTCGCCGTCCCGGCCCATCTCCCGGTAGAGGATGGCGAGCCGGTAGGGCGGGTTGTAGTCGTCGGGGAGGGCCTTCTCCGAGGCCCGGAGCGCGGGAACGGCGAGCGCCGGCCTGGAGAGCGCCAGGGCCGCGCTCACCCGGTAGGAGTCGAGCGAGGCGCGCAGCTCGGCGCTCGGCGTCCGCCGGGCCTCGGCCTCGAGGAGGCGCCACAGCCGCTGCGCCACCGCCCGGGCCCCGGGGGCGTCGCCGGCCTGCTCGCGCGCCCGGGCCAGCACGTCGAGCAGCCCGGCGCGGTCGTCGGCCAGCAGGTCGGGGATCCGCGAGGCGTCGCGCACCAGCGGCTCCAGCTCCTGGATGGCCGGCGCCCGCCAGGGCGGGTCGCCCTCGGCCTCGAGCGCGCAGGAGAGGCCGTTGGCGAGCGCGTTGGCGCGCGAGGAGCCCGCCGCGAGGCCCGCTCCCTCCGAGAGGGCGGCCGCGGCGCACTCCTCGGCCCGGTCGGCGAGGAGGAGGGCCACCACCAGGGACTCGACGGCCCGCGGGCGGCGGCTCCAGGACGCGCCGCCCCGGACCAGCGCCTCGCGGTAGGCGGCCGCCGCCTCCTCGACCTTGCCGGCGGCGTCGAGCCGGTCGGCCCGGGCCAGCGCCTGGTCCGGCCCGGAGCCGCCCGCGGCCCGCAGCGCCAGGAGCCCGTCGTCGAGCAGGCGCTCGAGCTGCTTCACGCCCGCGGAGCCGTACCACTTGAGGACCGGCTCCTCCGCCACGGGGTCGATGACGTAGAAGGTGGGGTAGCCGCTCGTCGGGAACCTCGAGAGGAAGCCCGCGTTGCGCTCCCGCTCGGCGTCGATGGAGAGCCAGACGAACCGTCCGGCCTGCCTCACCAGGCGCTCGTCGGAGAGGACGTGCGCCTGCATGAAGCGGCAGGTGTGTCACCAGGGCGCCCAGACGTCGACGACGATGGGGACCTTGCGGGCGCGCGCCCGGGAGAGGGCGCCGGCGTAGTCGTCGCGGACCCAGGGGAGGCCCCCCCGGGCGGCCGCCGCCGGCGCCGGAAGGACCGCCGGGATCCCGAGCAGGGCGGCAAGGAGGAACGCGCGCATGTTGGCCCAAAGAATAGCGCGGAGCAGACGGGCGCGCCCGGGAGGCGAATGGGCGATGGCACGGGCGGGAGACCGGAGAAGGGCAACGAGGTGAAGGCTGGGGTGCGGGCTCGGCGCAGTGGCGGCGCCTGGGATGGATGTGACGGATAGTCCCAGGTGGGTCCCCGCTTGACAGGGTCTCACCGCGAGCGCGCTTCGATGGGAGAGGCCGCGTGAGAACGCCCTTCTCGCATCCCCAGGATCGATCCGGGCGTGCGTCCGGCTGCTCCCGCCTTCCGGAGAGAAGTTCCCGTGTCCGACGCGCAGGAGGGCTCCTGACCGCTTCCC
Source organism: Anaeromyxobacteraceae bacterium (assembly GCA_035455425.1). Classification (GTDB taxonomy): domain Bacteria; phylum Myxococcota; class Myxococcia; order Myxococcales; family Anaeromyxobacteraceae; genus JACRMN01. The sequence goes on from DATIFE010000106.1 coordinate 25,984, forward strand.
GGCGGCGCTTGCACGCGGAGGAGACCTTCGGCCCCGAGCTCATGGCCCGCTTCCGGCGGCGGCAGGGAACCCGGACGGGTGAAAACACTATCGCCGGCGAGCGCGCACTATGAGTGCTTAACGGTCCGAAGTGGGAGACGACCCCGGCACCGGGGCGCCGCATCCCCGAGGACGTTAGGATGCCGGGATGCGCGCCTTCCACCCGCTCGTGGCCGGCTGGTTCGAGGCCCGCTTCGGCACCCCCACCGAGCCACAGGAGCTGGGCTGGCCCCACATCCGGGCGGGGCGCGACACGCTGGTCTCCGCCCCCACCGGCTCCGGCAAGACGCTGGCGGCCTTCCTCGCCTGCCTCGACGACCTGGTGCGCCAGGGCCTCGAGGGCGGCGGCCTTCCCGACGAGACCCGGGTGCTCTACGTCTCCCCGCTCAAGGCGCTCTCCAACGACATCGAGAAGAACCTCTCCGGGCCGCTCTCCGAGCTCGTCGCCCGGGCGGCCGCCGGGGGGACGGCGCTCCCGCCCATCCGCGCGGTGGTCCGCACCGGCGACACCCCGGCCGCGCGCCGGCAGGCGATGCTGCGCCGGCCGCCGCACGTCCTCGTCACCACCCCCGAGTCGCTCTACCTGCTGCTCACCAGCGAGAGCGGCCGGCGGATGCTCCGGACGGTCTCCACCGTCGTCTGCGACGAGATCCACGCCGTGGCCCGCGACAAGCGGGGGGCGCACCTGTCGCTCTCCCTGGAGCGCCTCGAGGCGCTCACGGCGCGCCGGCCGCAGCGCATCGGCCTCTCGGCGACGCAGAACCCCATCGAGGAGATCGCCCGCTTCCTGGTGGGCGCGGCGCGGGTGCGCGACGGCGTTCCCGACTGCGCCGTGGTGGAGGTCGGCCGCCGGCGGACCCTCGACCTGGCCCTCGAGATCCCCCGGGACGAGCTCTCCTCGGTGGCCTCGAACGAGCAGTGGGGCGAGGCCTACGACCGGATCGCCGACCTGGTGCGCGAGCACCGCTCCACCCTGGTCTTCGTGAAGACGCGGCGGCTCTCGGAGCGGGTGGCCCACGCCCTCTCCGAGCGGCTGGGCGAGGGCGCGGTGGCCGCCCACCACGGCAGCCTCTCCCGCGCCCGGCGGCTCGACGCCGAGGAGCGGCTCAAGAAGGGGGAGCTGCGCTGCGCCGTGGCCACGGCATCGCTGGAGCTGGGCATCGACGTGGGCCACGTGGACCTCGTCGTCCAGCTGGGGTCGCCCGGCTCGGTCGCCACCGGGCTCCAGCGGGTGGGGCGCGCCGGGCACTGGCGCGGGGCGGTGCCCCGGGGGCGCCTCTTCCCCCTCACCCGCGACGACCTGCTGGAGTGCGCCGCCTGGGTGCGGGCGGCGCGGGCGGGGCGCATCGAGGAGACGGCGATCCCCCGCCACCCGCTCGACGTCCTCTCGCAGCAGATCGTGGCCGAGGCGGCCTCGGCCGCCGACGGGCTCGGCGAGGACGAGCTGTTCGAGCGCTTCCGCCGGGCCTGGCCCTACCGCGACCTCCCGCGCGCGGACTTCGACGCGCTCGTCGCCATGCTCTCCGAGGGCATCGCCACCCGCCGCGGCCGCGCCGCGGCGCTGCTCCACCGCGACGCCGTGAACCACCGCATCCGCGGGCGGCGCGGGGCCCGCATCGCCGCCCTCACCGGCGGCGGCGCCATCCCCGACAACGCCCAGGTCCAGGTGGTGATGGAGCCCGAGGGCACCGTGGTCGGCCAGGTGGACGAGGACTTCGCCGTCGAGAGCATGGCCGGCGAGATCTTCCTCCTCGGGAACGCCTCCTGGCGCATCCGGCGCGTCGAGTCGGGCGTGCTGCGGGTGGAGGACGCGCGCGGGGCCCCGCCGGGAATCCCCTTCTGGAACGGCGAGGCGCCCGGCCGCTCGGCCGCCCTCTCGGCCGAGGTCTCGCGCCTGCGCGAGGAGCTCGAGCCCCTCCTCGCCGATCCCGGCCGCCGCGACGAGGCCGTCCGCTGGCTGGCGTCCGAGGGCGCCATGCCCGAGGCCGGCGCGCGGCAGGCGGTCGACTACCTGGCGGCGAGCCGCGCGGTCCTGGGCGCCCTCCCGACGCAGCGGGCGCTGGTGGCGGAGCGCTTCTTCGACGAGGCGGGCGGGATGCAGCTCGTCCTGCACGCCCCCTTCGGCGCCCGGCTCAACCGGGCGCTGGGGCTGGCCCTGCGCAAGCGCTTCTGCCGCACCTTCGACTTCGAGCTGCAGGCGGCGGCCAACGACGACGGCGTCCTGCTCTCGCTCGGCCCGCAGCACTCCTTCCCGCTGGAGTCGATCTTCGAGCTGGTCGCGGCGCGCCAGGCCGAGGAGGTGCTCACCCAGGCGGCGCTGCAGGCCCCCATGTTCGGGATCCGCTGGCGCTGGGCGGCGACGCGGGCGCTGGCGCTCCCGCGGATGATGGGCGGGAAGAAGGTCCCGCCGCCCATCGCCCGCATGCGCTCCGACGACCTGCTGGCCACCGTCTTCCCGCTGGCGGTCGCCTGCCAGGACAACGCCGACCAGCACGGGCCGGTGGAGCTCCCCGATCACCCCCTGCTCCGGGAGGCGATGCGCGACTGCCTCGAGGAGGCCATGGACCTGCCCGGCCTCCAGGCGCTGCTCGAGCGGGTGGAGGCGGGCGAGGTGCGGCTCCTGGCGCGCGACACGGCCGAGCCGTCGCCCATGTCGCACGAGATCGTGGGGGCGCGCCCCTGGGCCTTCCTCGACGACGCGCCGCTCGAGGAGCGCCGCGCCCGGGCCGTGGCCCTGCGCCGCACCCTGCCCGCGGCCGAGGCCGGCGAGATGGGGGCCCTGGACCCGGCCGCCATCGCCGAGGTGGCGGAGCAGGTCTGGCCCGACGTCCGCGACGCCGAGGAGCTGCACGACGCGCTCCTCGACCTGGGGATCCTGCCGGCGGACGCGGGAGGCTCCTGGGCCGCCTTCCTGCCGGGACTGGTGGAGTCGGGGCGCGCGGTGCGCGCCCTGCGCGGCGGGCGCGAGCACTGGGTGGCGCGCGAGCGCCTCCGGCTCCTCCGGGCGCTCGACCCGGGGGCGCGCCTCGAGCCGGCGCTCGAGCCTCTGGCCTCCGAGGCCCCGCCCGCCGGGCCCGAGGAGGCGCTGGCGCTGGCGTTCCGCGGCTGGCTCCCCCGCCTCGGGCCGACGACCGCCGCGGACCTGGAGGCCCGGCTCGGGCTCCCCGCCGGCCTGGCCGCCGAGGCGCTGCGCCTGCTGGAGCAGGAGGGGCTGGTGCTGCGCGGCCGCTTCCTCCCGGATGCGCCCTGGTCGGCGGAGGCGCCCCACTGGTGCGAGCGCGGGGTGCTGGCCCGGATCCACCGGCTCACGCTCGGCCGCCTGCGGCGCGAGATCGAGCCCGTGTCCACCGCCGACCTCCTCCGCTTCCTCACCCGCTGGCAGAACGCGCTGCCCGGGGCGCGGCTCCACGGGGCGCGGGGGCTCGCCGAGACCGTGGCCCGGCTGCAGGGCTTCCACGCCCCGGCCGGCGCCTGGGAGCGCGAGATCCTCCCGGCGCGCGTCGCCGGCTACCGGCCGGAGCTGCTCGACCAGCTGTGCCTCTCCGGCGAGGTGGCCTGGGGGCGCCTGGTGGTGACCGGGGCCGCGGAGGCCGAGGCGCCCCGGCGCCGGGCCGCGCCCACCCGCAACGCACCGGTGACGCTCTGCCTGCGGCAGGACCTCGGCTGGCTCGCCGCCTCGGCCGGGCCGGCGGCCCCGCTCGGCCCCTCGGCCCGCGCGCTGGTGGAGCTGCTCGGGCGCGTGGGGGCCGTCTTCCTCGGGGACCTGGCCGCCATGACCGGCCGGATGCCGTCGGAGGTCGAGGGGACGCTCTGGGAGCTGGTGTCGGCCGGCGCGGTCACCTGCGACGGCTTCTCGGGCCTGCGGGCGCTCGTCGAGCCGGCCGGCCGGCACGAGCGGCGCCGCGCCGGGTCGTCCGGCGGGCGCTGGGCGCTGCTCCGCCGCGACGCCCCCGCTCCGGACGTCCTCGAGCGCCTGGCCGCCCAGTACCTGCGCCGCTGGGGCGTCGTCTTCCGCGACCTCCTGGGCCGCGAGGCGGCGCCGCCGCCGTGGCGCGAGCTCCTGCCGGTCTACCGCCGGCTCGAGGCGCGCGGCGAGATCCGCGGCGGCCGCTTCGTGGCCGGCTTCACCGGCGAGCAGTTCGCGCTGCCCGACGCCGTCCCGGCGCTGCGCGCCGTGCGCCGCGGCCCGCGCGAGGGGGCGGAGCGCGTCGACCTGTCCGGCGCCGACCCCCTGAACCTGGTGGGGCTCCTCACGCCGGGCGAGCGCGTCCCGGCCACGCTGGGCCACCGGGTGATCCTGGTGGACGGCGTGCCGGCGGACCGGGACCGCGCCACGACCTCGGCCTGAATCGCGCGCGCTGGCCTGGAGCAGTCCGCCCGGATGTCGGCGGTGGCGTATCATGTGTCGCCCGCCCGCGGCGCTGGCGGGTAGTCGTCCTGGCGCGAGAGGGGTCGCCGTGGACCTTCCGCATCCGGCCATCGTCCTCGGGCTGGCGCTCGCTGCCGGTTCCCTGGTCGCCGGCTGCGCGCCCGCCCCGGGCCCGGCGCCCGACGTGGTCGACCGGCTGAGCTTCGACTTCCGGACGGGCTCCCTCGGCTGGTCGGCCGGGTTCGCGGACGTCGCGGTCGCCCAAGCCGCCGACGTCGCTTTCGTCGCCGATCATCGAGCTCTCCCTCCGCCACTCCAGGGAGGAGGCCTCCAGCAGTCGGGGCTCAACCTGTCCGACGATCTCTGCATGTGGTTCGCCGGGAGCGCGGCCGGCTTCGAGCCGGGCGCGGACTACGCCATCTCCTTCGACGTGGGCATCGCCAGCTCTGCCGGCTCCGGGTGCGACATCGGCATCGCCGCGAGCACCGCCGTGAAGGCCGGCGTGGCGGCCTACCAGCCGGACCGCGTGGATGTGGCTGGCTACTGGCTGATGAACGTCGACAAGGGCCTCCCGACGGGCGACGGCGCGCAGGCCCTCGCGCTCGGCGACATCCGGAACTCACTCCCGGGGTGCACCCCTGGTGGATCCTGGGGTGAGCGCTCGCTGCACTCCGGGCAGCGGGAGGTCCGCGTGCGGGCCCCCGAAGACGGGGTGCTGTGGTTCTTCGTCCTCACGGACTCCGCCTGGGAGGGCTGGTACGAGGTCTACTTCACGTACCTCGAAGTCAGGGTCCGGCGAGTCTCGCCCTGATGGTTCGGGCGGAGTCGCCCCCTGGCCGGGAGGTGGGACGGGCCCGGCTTCGCCGATGCCCGGGCACCCGCCTCGCCCGCCCCCGCCGGAGGCAACCGTCAGCTCTCGCCGATCCCCAGCACCTTCTTCGCCAGCCGCGCCTTCTCGGGCAGGTTCCCCTGGCGGAGCATGACGATGCGCTGGGCCTGCGGCGAGCCGGCCCCGTGCAGCGCCTCGACCAGCGTCGAGACCGAGGTCATGCCCTCGATGTAGCGGACCAGCTTGCGCTTGTCGTCGGTGGCGAAGCCCGCCCTGCCGACGAAGTACTTCCTGAGGAGCCCGCCGATCTCGCTCGAGCCGAAGTCGGCGTCGGAGGGCATGGTCGAGAGGATGCCGCCCCCCAGGTCGTGGGCCAGGCGCGCGATCTGGTAGACGAAGCGGGTGATGTTCTGCTTCACCGCGTTGGCCAGCAGCGGGTCCACCAGCCAGTTCCCGGCGGGGAGCTTCTTCGCCAGGGCCGAGGAGCCGACCGCCCCCGCGAAGTTGGTCTCCACCAGGTGGATCATCTCGGTGAGCTTGTCCTTCACCACCGCGTTGCCGATGGTCCCGTGGATCTCCGAGAGGAGCGCGGTGGCGCCCACCAGCACGTCGGCGTTCCCGGCCTTGCAGCCGCCGTAGTTGGCCCGGTGCCAGGCGGCGAACCGGTCCACCAGGAGCCCGGCGAAGTCCCCCTCGCCGGCCATGAAGACCCGCTCGGTGGGCACGAAGACGTCCTCGAAGATGAGCGTGCTCTCGCCGCCCACGATGCCGAAGGAGGTGCCGCAGTCGATGCCCTCCTCCTCCTTGCGCTCGTCGTTGGTCTGGCGGCCGAAGACCACCGTCAGGCCCGGGGCGTCGATGGGGACGGCGCAGGCCACCGCATAGTCGGCGCCCTCCGGCGGGAGGCCGAGCGTGGGCAGCACCAGGATCTCGTGGGAGTTCACCGAGCCGGTGATGTGGGTCTTGGCGCCGCGGATGACGATGCCGTCGGCGCGCCGCTCGACGATGTGCACGTAGACGTCGGGGTCGGGCTGCTTCCAGGGGGGGAGCGAGCGGTCGCCCTTGGGGTCGGTCATGGCCCCGGCCGACATGAGGTCGTCGCGCTGCAGGCGCTCCAGGAACTTCCGGAAGCGGGCGTGGTAGTCGCTCCCGTTCTTCTTGTCCATCTCGAAGGTGACCGACCAGAGGGCGTTGATCCCGTCGAGCCCTACGCAGCGCTGGAAGCAGGTGCCGGTCTCCTGCCCGATGAGCCGGAGCATCTCGATCTTCTTCACCAGGTCCTCGACGCTCCAGAAGAGGTGGGTGAAGCGCGAGACCTTCTCGCCGGTGAGGTGGGAGGTGGCGGTCATGAGCTCGGCGTGCCGCGGGTCGCGCGCCAGCTGGTAGGTCACCGAGGCGGTCTTCACGTGCGGCGCGATGGCCGGGTGGTCGTAGGGCCTCTCCAGCCGCTTCCCCTTGTAGAAGACGCGGGGCTTCCGCCTGCGAAGGCTCTCGACGTACTGGGCGCCGTCCATCATGGCTTCTCTCCGTCCGGCCGGGCCCCGAAGGCCCGCCTCAGGTCCTGCTTCAGCACCTTGCCGCCCGGGTTGCGGGGCAGCCTCTCGACGAGCCGGAATTCGACCGGCACCTTGTAGTCGGCGAGGCGATCCCGACAATGCCTGCGCAATTCGTCGGGATCAAGCGCCGCGTCCGGCAGCGGCACCACGAAGGCCGCCGGCACCTCGCCGAAGACCGGGTGCGGCACGCCCACCACCGCCGCCTCCGCCACGCCGGGGAAGGCGTAGAGCACGTTCTCCACCTCCAGGCCGTAGATCTTCTCGCCGCCGCGGTTGATCATGTCCTTGACGCGGTCGAGGATGGTGACGATGCCGTCGGCGTCGATGCGCGCCAGGTCGCCGGTGCGCAGCCACCCGCCCTGGAGGGCCTGGGCCGTCTTCTCCGGCGCCCCCCAGTAGCCCTGCACGATGTTGGGCCCGCGCAGGTAGAGCTCGCCGGGCTTCCCCGGCGGGAGGGGCGCGCCCAGGGGGTCGCGCACCTCGGCCTCGGTGTCCGGCACCGCCCGCCCCACCGAGCCGGCGCGGGCGAGCGCCAGCTCGGGCGGGAGCACCGTGGCGAGCGACGACGACTCGGTGAGCCCGTAGCAGTTGCACAGCCGGACGCCGGGAAGGATCCGCTGGATGGCCTCGATGGTCTCGGGGGCCATGGGCGCCCCGCCGTAGCCGGCGAAGCGCACCGCGGAGAGGTCGTAGCGATCCAGGTCGGGGCGCAGGGTCACGAGCTTGTAGATGGCGGGGACGAAGAACAGCGAGGTGACGCGGTGGCGGGAGACGAGCTCCAGCATCCCCTGCGTGTCGTACTCCGCCTGGATCACCATCTCCGCGCCCACCGCCAGGAAGGCGACCAGCTGGGTGTGGAGCGCGGTGACGTGGAACATGGGCAGGCTCACCAGCCCGACGTCGTCCTCGCGGTAGCCGAGCACGCGGCGGCAGTTGAGCGCGTTGAAGAGGGTGTTGGCGTGCGAGATCATCGCTCCCTTGGGGAACCCGGTGGTCCCCGAGGTGTAGAGGAGCGTCGAGACCTCCCCGGGCGAGGCCGGCGCCGGCTCCGGCCGGGGCGCCGACTCGAGCGCGGCGGCGAAGGGGATGGCCCCCTCGGCCTCGCCGTCGACCAGGAGCCGCGTGGCCGCGGCGCGGGCCTCCGGGTGGGCGGCCAGCTTCTCGAGCTGGACCCGCGTGGTGACCAGCGCCGCGGCGCCGCTGTCCCGCAGCACGTAGGCCACCTCGGGCGGCGAGAGCCGGTAGTTCACCGGGACGGCGACGGCGCCGGCGGCGATGGCGCCGAAGTAGGCCACCGCCAGCTCGGGCAGGTTGGGGAGCAGGATGGCCACCCGCTCGCCCCTCCCCAGGCCGCGCGCGGCCAGGAAGGCGGCCAGGCGCCGGGCCCGCTCGTCCAGCCCGGCGTAGGTGAGGGCGCCGCCGGCGTGGTGTAGCGCCGCCTTGCTCCCCCGCTCCCGCGCTTGGAGGAAGGGGACGTCGGCCACCGAGCGGTAGGGGGGAAAGGGCCCTGTCGACATCGCGCTCTCCTCCTCGCGCCCGGGGCGGCCCCCTCACCAGATGGTCCAGCCGCCGTCCACGTAGATCGCCTGCCCGGTGACGAAGTCCGAGGCCCGCGAGGCCAGGAAGACCACCGTTCCGGCGAGCTCCTCCGGCTTGCCCCACCGGCCCATGGGCGTGCGCTCCACGATGAAGCGGTTCCGCTCGGGGTCCTGGCGCAGCGGCTCGGTGAGCGGGGTCTCGAAGTACGTCGGGGCGATGGCGTTCACGTTGACGCCCTGCCGCGCCCACTCCAGGGCCATCACCTTGGTCATCTGCACCACCCCGCCCTTGCTGGAGGCGTAGGCCAGCTGGCTCGGGAGGCCCACCGCCCCCAGGATCGAGGAGACGTTGATCACCTTGCCGCGCCCGCGGGTGATCATCTGCGGCACCACGGCCCGGGCCACCAGGAAGTAGCCCCGCAGGTTGGTGTCGATGACCCGGTCCCACTCCTCCGGCGAGAGCTCCAGCACGGGCTTGCGCACGTTGACCCCGGCGTCGTTCACCAGGATGTCGATCCGGCCGAAGGCCGCCAGGGCGGCGTCCACCGCAGCCTGGACACCGGCGGGGTCGAGCACGTCCATGCGGAAGGTCTCCACCCGGGCGCCGGCGGCCCGGAGCTCGTCGCGCGCCGACTCGAGGTCGCCGGGGGTCCGGGCGCAGAGCGCCAGGGACGCGCCCGCCTGCGCCAGCGCCGCGGCCATGGCCCGGCCGAGCCCCCGGGAGCCGCCGGTCACCAGGGCCACCTGGCCCGACAGGTCGAAGAGATCGCTGGGCATCGCTCGCTCCCCGGTCCGCTACACCACCAGGTACTTTCCCACGACCTCCTCGCTGGCCGCGATCTCCTCCATCGAGCCCGAGAACTGGATCCGCCCCTTCTCCAGCACGTAGCCGCGGGTGCACACCTTGCGGCAGAATCGCAGGTTCTGGTCGGCCAGCAGGATGGTGACGCCCTGGCGGCGGACTCGGCCCAGCACCTCCACCAGGTGCGCCAGGACCAGCGGCGCCAGCCCCTCCGACGGCTCGTCGAGGAGCAGCAGGGACGGATTCGCCATCAGGGCCCGGCCGATGGCCAGCATCTTCTTCTCGCCGCCGGAGAGGCTCGTGCCCCGGCTGCGGGCCAGCTCGCGGAGCTTGGGGAACAGCTCCAGCACCTTCTCGCGGTCCCAGTCGCCCCGGCGCGGCGAGAGGCGGCGTGCGATCTCCAGATTCTCGTCGGCGGTCAGGGTGGGGAAGATGCGGTGGTCGTCCGGCACGTAGGCCAGGCCGCGCCGCGAGATGGCGTCCGGGGGCTGGCCCCGGATCTCCTCGCCGGCGAAGCGCACCGAGCCGCGCCGCGGCGGCGTCAGGCCCATGATGGAGCGCAGGGTGGTGGTCTTGCCCACGCCGTTGCGGCCGAGCAGCGCCACCGTCTCCCCCTGGTCCACCCCGAGGCTCACGCCCTGGAGGACGTGGCTCGTCCCGTAGAAGGTGTCGACGCCGTCGAGCTCCAGGATCATCGCGCCGCGGCCTCCGCCGGCTCGCCGGCGACCTCGTCGCCCAGGTAGACCTCCCGCACCCGGGCGTCGCCGCGCACCCGGTCCGGCGCCCCGTCGCAGAGGACCTCGCCGCGGTGCAGCACCACCACCCGCTCCGAGAGCGAGAAGACGACGTCCATGTCGTGCTCCACGAGCACGAAGGTGGTGCGCCCCTCGGCGGAGAGCTTCCGGATGCCCTCCAGCAGGCGGATGCGCTCGACCGGGTTCATGCCCGCCGTGGGCTCGTCCAGGAACAGAACCACCGGGCGCGCCGCCAGGGCCACCGCCACCTCCAGCAGGCGGCGGTCGCCGTGGGAGAGGGCGCTGGCCGCCAGGTCCCGCTGGGCGGAGAGCCCCACCCGCTCCAGCACCGCCTCGGCCTCGGCCCGCGCCTCCGCCTCGCCGGCCACCGGCGCGAAGGGGCGCCGGGCGCGGCCGGAGAGCGCCAGCACCGGGATGAGGGCGTTCTCGCGCACGGTGAGCTGCGGGAAGACGTTGGCGATCTGGAAGGAGCGGCAGATCCCGAGCCGCACCCGCCGGTGGACCTCGAGGCGGGTGACGTCGGTCCCGCGGAAGGCGATCCGCCCCTGCTGCACCGGCAGGTGGCCGGTGACCAGGTTGATGAAGGTGGACTTCCCGGCGCCGTTCGGGCCGATGATGGAGGTGACCACGCCCTCCTCGAAGCCCAGGTGGAGATCCCGGGCGGTGCACACGCTCCCGAAGTGGTGCGTCAGGCCCTGGACCTCGAGCAGCGCCATCAGGCCAGCCTCCGCGCGGCGCGCGATCGCCAGGCCTGCACCACCACGCCCACCACCCCGCCGCGGAAGCCCATGATCACCACCAGCAGCACGATGCCGAAGGCCAGCATCCAGTTCTCGGTGAAGCGCTGGATGATCTCCCGCATGGCGATGAAGAACAGGCTCCCCACCACCGGCCCGGTGAGGGTGTGGAGCCCGCCGAAGAGCGACACCAGGATCGGCTCGGCCGAGTGGGTCCAGTGCGCCATGAAGGGGCGCGCCCCGCTCTCCAGCAGCACCTCCAGCGCACCGGCCAGGCCGGCGAAGGCGGCGCTGACCACGAAGGCCCAGAGCCGGTAGCGGCGCACCGGGACGCCGGCGAAGGCGCTCCGGGTGGCGTTCTCGCGGATGCCGGCCAGCACCAGCCCGAAGGGCGAGGACCGGATGCGGTGGACGATCCACACCGAGAGGGCGAAGAGGGCCAGGACCAGGTAGTAGAACTGCGACTCCCGGGCGATGGGGATGCGGACCACGCCCAGGTCGACCGGGGCGCGCATCACGCCGATGAGCCCGTCGTCCCCGCCGGTGACGTCGCGCGCGTTCCAGACCAGGGCGAAGAACATCATCCCGAAGGCCAGGGTCAGCATCGAGAAGTAGACCTCGCTCGAGCGGACGCAGAGGAAGCCGATGCCCAGGGCCAGGACCGACGCGGCGGCCACGCCGGCGGCGATGCCCAGCAGCGGGTGCGGCGAGACGTGGAGGGAGAAGAGCCCGAGGCCGTAGGCGCCGGCGGCGTAGAAGGCCCCGTGCCCGAAGGAGAGGAGCCCGGTCCGGCCCAGGAGCAGGTTGTAGCCCAGCGCGAAGATGCCCATCATCATCACCCGCATCGCCAGGTAGGGGGCGAACTTGCCGGTGACGAAGGGGATGGCGCACAGGACCACCGCCAGGGCGATCCAGGCCGCCGCCGCCGCGCGCCGGGCCATGCCTAGGCCGCCGCCCCGAAGAGGCCCCGCGGCCGCCACAGCAGCACGCCGGCCATGAGGATGAAGGTGAGGAACATGTCGAAGGCCGGGAAGAAGCGCGTCCCGAAGGCCGAGAGCACGCCGATGACCAGCGCCCCCAGGAAGGCTCCCTTGAGGCTCCCCAGGCCGCCGATGACCGCGACGATGAAGGCGTCGATGATGATGCCCTCGCCCATTCCCGGGGTGAGCAGCCCGACGTAGGGGACCGCCAGCGCCCCCCCCAGCGCGCCCAGCCAGGTCCCGAAGACGAAGACGCCGGTGAACAGGGCCGGGACGCGGACCCCGAGCGCGGCCGCCATCTCGCGGTCCGACGAGGCGGCCCGCACGATGCGCCCGATCCAGGTCCGCTCCAGCAGCCCCCACAGCGCCAGCGCCACCAGCGGCCCGACGGCGATGACGAACAGGCTGTAGACGGGGAACTTGCGGCCCAGGATGGAGACCGAGCCCTCCAGCGGCCCCAGGCCCGAGGGCGGGGAGAGCGAGCCGGCCCCCCAGACGATCTTCACCAGGTTGTCGAAGACCAGCACGAAGGCGAAGGTGAGGAGCAGCTGGTAGGGGAGCTCGAGGGCGTAGACCCGGCGCAGGAACCAGCGCTCCACGGCGAAGCCCGCGGCGCAGACCGCGATGGGGCCGAGGAACAGCGCCAGGGTGAAGTGGGGCCACAGGGCCCGGACCAGGGTGAAGCTCACGTAGGCGCCCAGCATGTAGAAGCTGCCGTGGGCGAAGTTCAGGACCCCGAGCACGCCGAAGATGAGGGTCAGGCCGCTGGCCACCAGCCAGATGAACATGCCGTTCGAGAGGCCGGCGAGGCACACGTGCACGATGGACTGCATGGTCCCTTCGAGGCTCCCGCCGGGAGGGGCCCGCGCCGCTGTGGCCCGGGCCCCCGCCGCGGCCCTCCGGATCTAGAACGGCGGATGCGTCCCCGGTCCCTCGAAGGGCGGCCGCGCCCAGGCGACGCTGGCCGGGATCACCTTCTGCTCCCCCATGATCTTGAAGGGGTAGTGCGGGTCGCTCCGGGTCTTCCCCCAGGGCACGTCGTAGATGGCCTGGTGGTCCTCCTTGCGGAAGACGCGGTGCCCGCCGGGGAACTCCATCTCCATGCCCTCGAGCGCCTGGATGACGGGCTTGGTGTCCTTGGAGCCGGCCTTCTCCACCGCCGCCTTGAGCGCGTAGACGGAGGAGTAGCCGGTCTCGGAGACGTAGGCCGGGTAGTGGTTCCAGCGCTTGTGGAAGCGGGCCACCCACTCCTTGTTCATCTTGGTGTCCGGGTAGAGGAAGTAGTAGCGGCCCGAGATCCAGACGCCGTCGGGCATGTCCGCGCCCGTGCCCTCGAGGACGTCCATGGCCGCGCCCACCGGGAACATGACGTACTTGATCTTGTCGAAGAGCCCCGCCTCCTTGGCCTGCTTGATGAAGGTGATGAGCTCGCCGGCCCACTCGGTGGAGTAGAGCCCGTCGGGCTTGGCGTCCATGATGGTGTTGATGTGCGAGCGGAAGTCGGTGGTCCCGAAGGGAGCGAAGGACTCGGTCTTGAAGGTCGTCCCCGGCTTCAGCTTCGAGAGGGTGTCCTGGAACATCTTCCAGCAGGTGAACCCGTACTCGTACTTCGGGCTGATGGTGGCCCAGTTCATCGCCGGGAAGTCCTTGGCCACGAAGGCGGCCGCGTTGCCGTCGTGGTAGGTGGCGTTGCAGATGCGGAAGATCTGCTTCACGCCCTTCTTGTAGACCCACTCCTCGGTGAGCTTCTCGGTGGCGGCGTGGGTGATCATGATCACCTTGTCGAGCTGCTCCATGATGGGCGCCAGCGCCAGCGCCTGCCCGGAGGAGTCGACGCCGCCGAGGAAGTCCGCGCCCCAGCTGTCGACGAAGTAGCGAGCGTTCTTGATGGCCTCCTCGGGCTTGAGGGTCGAGTCGCGGACGTCGATCTCCACCTTCTGCCCGGCGATCCCGCCCTTCTCGTTGACCTCGTCGACGGCCATCAGCGCGCCCATCTTGTGGAACTCGCCGTAGCCGGCGAGCGTCCCCGAGAGGACCGCCTGGTAGCCGATCTTGATCGGGCCCTTCACGCCGGGCGTCGCCGCGAAGACGCCGCGCGGGAACAGGCTCGAGGCGACTCCGAGGATCGACCCTGCGCCGGCGAGCTTCAGGAACTGACGGCGACGGATGCCCTTCCTGGCCATGGCGTTCCTCCTTGGGACCTGCGGGGTGGGCGATTCTCGCCAGCCGGCGCCTCCGAGGGCAATCCCCCCTTGACGGGCGGTGATGGATTCCCGGCGCCCGCCGCCCCAAGCTGGCGTCTTCCCAGCGGGATTCCGGAAAGACCTACCGGAGCTTCCTCTCAGGCCGCCTGCGCCTCCTCCGCCGCCCCGGCGGGCCGGTAGGCCCGGGCCACCAGGACGAAGGCCACCGCCGCGGCCAGCATCAGGCCGGTGAAGAAGGCGAAGTAGCCCCAGCCCTGGAAGACGTTGACCTTCGAGACCAGCCCGGTGAGCACGTTCCCGGCGAAGATGGTGAGGAACCAGATGCTCATGATGGTGCTCTTCATGGACCTGGGCGCCTGGGTGTAGCTGAACTCCAGCCCGGTGACGGAGACCAGCACCTCGCCGGCCGTGAGGAACAGGTACTGGGGGACCTGCCACAGGGCGGAGACCGCCACGCCCCGCGCCAGCAGCACGTCGATGGCCGTGGCCGAGGCGAAGGAGAGCACGGTGACGAACATGCCGGCGCTCATCTTCCCGAGCGGCGTCACCCGGAGCCCGGCCTTCACCAGCCCCGGGAAGACCAGCCGGGAGAAGACGGGGATCAGCAGCAGCACCAGGAACGGGTTGAGCGCCGAGAGCTGCGAGGCCTGGAGCGTCCAGCCCCACACCGCCAGGTCCATCCGCTGCGCCTGCAGCACCCAGGAGGACCCGTGCTGGTCGAAGAGCGCCCAGAAGGCGGTCACCGCGGCGAAGACGCCCATGATGCGGAAGACGGCCTTGGCGCCGTTCACGGCCGCCTCGGGATGGCGGTCGAGCGCCCCGTCGAGCCAGTGGCCCGGGCGCGTCCCCAGGCGGCGCGCGGCGTCGAGCACCACCCGGCCGAAGGCGTGCGGGTCGGGGCCGGTGGGGGGCATGTTCACGTACAGCTTGCGGCCGGCGACGAAGATCACCAGCGCCAGGGCCATGAAGACGCCGGGGACGGCGAAGGCCACCGAGGGCCCGTAGCGCGCCAGCAGCTTGGGGATGAGCAGGGTGGAGAAGGTCGAGCCCAGGTTGATCATCCAGTAGAAGAGGCCGTAGACCCGCTCCAGCAGCCTCGACTGCTCGGGCCGGAACTGGTCTCCGACGTAGGCCGAGACGCAGGGCTTGATGCCGCCCGAGCCCATGGCGATGAGCGAGAGGGCGAAGAACAGCCCCCAGCGCGACTCCCAGGCGGCCATGAGCGCGTGGCCGGCCACGTAGCCCAGGCTGATCCAGAGGATCACCCGGTAGCGGCCCCAGAGCCGGTCCGCGAGCCAGCCCCCCACCAGCGGCGTGAGGTAGCAGGCGGCCACGAACCAGTGGTAGTTGGCCTCGGCCTCGTTCCCGGGGTAGCCCAGGTAGGAGGCCATGTACACCGTCAGGATGGAGCGCATCCCGTAGAACGAGAAGCGCTCGGCCCCCTCGTTCCAGACGATGTACCTCACCTGCGGCGGGTAGCGGTCGGCGGCCGTGGGCATGGGCGAAGTGTGCCACGACCCGGGCCGCCCCGCGCTCACCCGGACGCGGCCTCGGGAGCCGGCGCGCCCGCCGGCCACTCCACCGGCCGGTAGCGCCGGGCCACCGCCGTGAAGCCGAGCGCCCCGGCCAGCATCAGGGCGGTGAAGAAGGCGTAGTACCAGGCGCCGTGGAAGCGGTTCAGGCCGGCCACCCAGGCGGTGAGCAGGTTGCCCGCGGCGATGGTCACGTACCAGAGGCCCATGACGGTGCTCTTCATCGACGGCGGCGCCTGGGTGTAGGCGAACTCCAGCGCCGTGATGGAGACCAGCACCTCTCCCACCGCCAGCAGCAGGTAGGGGACGAGCTGCCAGGCGACGCTGGGCCGCCCTCCCCCGTCGAGCGCCGCCTGGATGGCGGTGGCCGCGGCGAAGGAGAGCGCGGTGACGTACATGCCCGCCTGCATCCGGCGGAGCGCGGTGGGCTCGAGCCCGCGCCGCCGGAGCCAGGGGTAGAGCCCGCCGGCGAAGACCGGGATCAGGACCAGGATCAGGACGGGCTCGACGGACGGGACCTGCGAGGGGAGCAGCTCGATGCCCCCGATGCTGCGGTCGAGCTTCTCGGCCTGGAGAACCCAGGCCGAGCTGTACTGGAAGAAGAGGGCCCAGAAGGCGGCGATGGGGGCGAAGATGCCGACGATGCGCAGGACGGCCCGGGTCCCCTCCACCGCCTCCGGCGGGTGGCGCGCCAGCGCGCCGTCGAGCCAGCGGCCGGGCCGGGTCCCCGGCCGGCGCACCGCGTCGGCCAGCACGCGGGTGAAGGAGTGGGGGTTGGGCCCGGTCGGCGGGAGCATGACGTAGGTGCGCCGGCCGGCCCGGAAGATGACCAGCGCCAGCGCCATGAGCAGCCCCGGCAGCGCGAACGCCACCGACGGCCCGCGGCGCTCCAGCAGCACCGGGATCAGCAGGGTGGAAGCGGTCGAGCCCAGGTTGATCATCCAGTAGTAGAGGTCGTAGACCCTCTGCAGCCGGCGATCGCCGGGGGGAAACTGGTCGCCGACGAAGGCCGCGGCGCAGGGCTTGATCCCGCCGGCGCCGACGGCGATCAGCGCCAGGCCCACGGCCAGCCCCAGCCTCGACTCGAGGACCGCCAGGACGGCGTGGCCGGCGACGTAGCCCAGCGAGAGCCAGAGCACCACCCGGTAGCGGCCCAGGAAGCGGTCGGCCAGGAAGGCGCCCACCAGCGGCGTGGCGTAGACCGCGAAGACGAAGAGGTGGAACCGGCTCTCGGCCTCGGCCTCGGAGAAGAGGAGCCGGTGCACCATGTGCACGGTGAGGATCGAGGCCATGCCGTAGTACGAGAAGCGCTCGCAGGCCTCGTTCCAGGCGAGGAACCCGATCTGCGGCGGGAAGCGGTCCCGCGGACCCCGGGCCATGTCGGGATCACCCGGAGCGGATGGCGGCCCAGCCCAGGGCCAGCCACCCCGCCAGGAAGGCGACGCCGCCGACCGGCGTCACCGCCCCGAGCCCGCGGACGCCGGTGAGGGCCAGCGCGTAGAGGCTCCCGGAGAAGAGCACCGTCCCGGCGGCGAAGAGCCAGCCGGCGAGCGGGCCGGCCGGCCCCGGGAAGCGGGCCGAGACCCAGGCCGCGGCCACCATCGCCAGGGCGTGCACCAGCTGGTAGCGCGCGCCGGTCTCGAAGACCGCCAGCAGGTCGGGCGCCAGCCGGTCCTTGAGGGCGTGTGCCCCGAAGGCGCCGGCCGCCACCGAGACGAACCCCGACAGCGCGCCGAGCAGCACCAAGGTCCTTTCCATCCGCGGGTTGTACCGCGGCGCCTGGCGCGCCCGGAGATCCCTTGCGGGCCGCGCGCGCGGGCCCTCGCCCGCCTAGACTGGGATCGCATGGACCTGGCCCGGAGGAAGTGCGTCCCCTGCGAGGGCGGCGTCCCCCGCCTGGAGAGCCCCCGCGTCGAGGAGCTGCTGGCGCAGCTCGACGGCTGGGTGCGCGACGGGGAGCGCATCCGGCGCCACTTCCGCTTCACGGACTTCGCCGCCGCCATGCGCTTCGTCAACGCCGCCGCCGAGGTGGCCGAGCAGGAGGGACACCACCCCGACCTCCTGGTCCACGACTGGAACTGCGTCGACGTCTCGGTGTGGACCCACGCCATCGGCGGCCTGTCCGAGAACGACTTCATCCTGGCGGCCAAGATCGACCGCCTGCCGCGCGAGACGCCGCCCGCGGGCTGACGCCGGGGGCCGAGCGCCACCGCCTCGTGCCGCTGGCGGCGCCCGCCGCCGGCGGTTAGATCCGCCTCGGCTTGTCGCGCGCCGCCTCCTTCGCCGTGTTCTTCCTGGTCGCCACCGCCATCCTCGGCGGCATGCACTTCTACCTCTGGGCCCGCCTGGTGCGGGACCCGGCGCTGGCCGACCCCTGGCGGCGGCTGCTGGGCGCCGCCCTGGCGCTGGGCGCGGCGGCGGTGCCGGCCTCGATGTTCGCCGCCCGGACGCACCCCTCGGTCCCCACCCGCGCGGCGCTGGCGGTGGCCTTCACCTGGCTCGGGGCGGCCTTCCTGCTGTTCGTGGTGCTGCTGGCGGTGGACGCCGTCCGGCTCCTGGCGACGGCGGCCGACTGGCTCGCGGCCATGGGGCGGCAGCCCGGCCCGCCGCCCGATCCGTCGCGGCGCGTCTTCCTGGCACGCGCCGCGGCCGGGAGCGCGGTGCTGGCCGCCGGGGGTGCGGCCGGCCTCGGCTTCCACACCGCCGTCTCCGACCCCGAGATCCACGAGGTGCCGGTGCGGCTGGAGCGCCTGCCCCGGGCGCTCTCCGGCTTCACCCTGGCGCAGATCACCGACCTGCACGTGGGCCCCACCATCGGCGAGAAGCACGTGCAGCGGGTGGTGGAGCTCACCAACGCCATGCGCCCGGACGCGGTGGTCATCACCGGCGACCTGGTGGACGGCGACGTCGAGGAGCTCCGCCGGGCCACCGGGCACCTGGCCGGCCTCCAGGCCCGCCACGGCGTCTTCTTCGTCACCGGCAACCACGAGTACTACTCGGGCGCCGCCGAGTGGATGCGCGAGCTGGGCCGCTACGGCATCCGGGTGCTGCGCAACGAGCGGGTGGCGCTCGGCGACGGCGGGCCCGGCGGCGCCTCGCTCGACCTCGCCGGGGTGGACGACTGGAGCGTGAGCCGTCCCGGCGGCGACGGGCGCTGGGCGGCGCTCGACCAGGCCGTCCGCGGGCGCGATCCCGATCGCTCGCTGGTGCTGCTGGCGCACCAGCCGCGCGGCGTGGGGGAGGCGGTGCGCGCCGGCGCCGAGCTCCAGCTCTCCGGCCACACCCACGGCGGGCAGATCTTCCCCTGGACCTACGTGGTGGGCGCGGTCTTCCCCTACTTCCGCGGGCTCTACCGCCGGCGCGAGGGGAGCCGCGAGGGGCAGATCTTCGTCTCCTGCGGCACCGGCTACTGGGGGCCGCCGCTGCGGCTCGGCGCCCCGGCGGAGATCGCCAAGATCGTGCTGACGGCGTGAGGCCGGGCGCCCATCCGGCGCGCCGCCGTCAGATCAGCGCCCCGACGATCTCCGGGAGCCGCTCCCCGGCGCCGCCGCGCACGGAGAAGCCCCGGGCCATGGAGCGCGCCCGCTCGGCGAAGGGGTTGTCCTCGGGGTTCACGTCCACCATGGCGATGCCGCGGCGCCAGGCGATGTCCCCGATCTGCGAGGGGAGGTTGGTGGCCCCGCTCGTCCCCACCACCAGGAGCAGGTCGGCCCGGTCGGCGGCGCGCAGCGCGCTCTGCATCCGGTACCAGTGCTCGTCGTAGTACTCGTCGAACCAGAGCACGTGCGGGCGGAGCCACCCCCCGCAGCGCGGGCAGGAGAGGCGGGCCCGGTCGGCGTCGGTGAAGGGGGTCTCGCCGTCGCGCACGCCCATGTCCGGCATGGGGAACAGGTCGACGGTGCACTCGTCGGCGCAGCGCACGAAGGCCGCGTCGCCGTGGATGCAGTAGGTGCGCTCCCGGGTGGAGCCGGCCCGCAGGTGGAGGCCGTCGATGTTCTGGGTGACGAGGTGGTAGCGCTCGCCCAGCCCCCGGTCGAGATCCACCAGCGCCCGGTGGCCCAGGTTGGGCTCGACGCGGTGGCAGACGCCGAAGCGGTACAGGTACCAGCGCCACACCTCGCGCGGGTTCCGCTCGAACATCTCCCGGGTCGCCATCTCCTGGGGCATGTAGTTGCGCGAGCCGACGACCCAGAAGCCCTCCTTGCCGCGGAAGGTCGGGATGCCGCTCTCGGCCGAGATGCCGGCGCCGGTGAGCGCCAGCACGCGGCCGCGCGACTCCCTCACCTCCGCCAGGATCCGCGCCAGCCTGGGCTCCACCGGGCACCCCCTTTGTCGGCCGCCACCGCCGAGGTTATAACGAACGCCGCGTGTCGGTCGCCGTGACCCAGGGGATCCGCATCGAGGTGCGGTCCGAGTTCCGCGCCGACCGCTCGGCGCCGGCCGCCGGACGCTTCCTCTTCACCTACACGGTGCGCATCGCCAACCAGGGGCGGGAGCCGGCCCAGCTCGCCTCGCGCCACTGGATCATCACCGACGCCCATGGCCAGAACGAGGAGGTCCGGGGCGAGGGGGTGGTGGGCCAGAAGCCGCGGCTCGGGCCGGGCGAGAGCTTCGACTACACCAGCTTCTGCATCCTGAAGACGCCCTTCGGCTCGATGCGCGGCACCTACCAGATGGTGCGGGAGGACGGCCGCACCTTCGAGGCGGAGATCGCCCCCTTCACCCTGGCGATCCCCGGGGCGCTGAACTGAGGGGCCGCCCGGCCTCCTCCGGCCGGGCCGGCGCTGGCCGCGCCGCGGCCCCTCACCTCCGCGACAGCTCCTCGAGGAACTCGGCCTCGGAGAAGTAGCCCTTGCGGACCAGCAGCCGGACCAGCGCCGCGGCCAGCCGGACGTCGCCGCCTCCCTGCGCCCCGTCCCGGGCCAGCCGCGCGATGGCCTCGGTGAGCGCGGCCTCGCGGGGCTGCAGGCGGCCGCCCCCGGCCGCGGGCGCCGCCAGGTCGGAGATGTCGACCACCTCCGCGCCCTCGAGGATCTCGCCCCCCGGCCGGGCGGGCGCGCGCGCCGGCTGCGGGGGAGTGCGGTAGGCGGCGGGCTGGGCCAGGGGCGGCGCCGCCACCGGCGGCGGCGGCGCCGGGCGGAAGGGCGTGGCCGGCGTCGGCCTCAGGACCGGCGGAGGCGTCGTCGCCGCCCGGTAGGCGGGAGGGGCCGGCGGAGTCCCCCCCACGAACCCCTCGCGCATGTGATCGGGCAGCGCGGCGAAGGGGTCGGCGGTGGTCTCGATGGGCACCTCGGTCTCGTCGAAGGCGATGGGCTCCGGCCCCTTGCTCGCCTCGTCGCCGAAGTAGAGCCGCCGCACGGCGGCGGCCAGCTCGCGCTCGCCGGCGATGCAGATCCGGACCCGCCGCCCGGTGCGGAAGGAGAGATCGTCCACCACCGCGATGTTGGTGGGATCGGCCATGGCCACGGTGATGGAGTTGGTGTCGGCGGCCACCGGGAGCAGGGTGTGCTTGGCCGCCACGTCGCGGGGCACGAGCTTGAGCGCCCCTTCCAGCACCGGCCCGGGCTGGATGGCGGAGAGGTTGACCACGTCGTAGCCGAACTTGCGCGAGAGCGCGGCCACCACCTGCGGCTCGTTGGCGAGCTTGAGATCGAGGAGGGCCTGCCCCAGCTTCATCCCCCAGCGCCGCTGGTGGCCGAGCGCGGACTGGAGCTGCGTCTCGTCGATGACGCCGGCCTCGAGGAGTAGCTCGCCGAGTCGCTTCTTCGGCTCCATGGTGCTCCTCAGCCGACCCCCGCCCCGCGGCGGCGGCCACGGTGCGGACCCCCAACCAGGGGATCCTACAGCGGGAAGCGAACCCGGTCGAGAAGCGGACCCCGCCTCACCTGCCCTCGGCCCGGGTGGCGATGGCCAGGCGGTCCAGGCCGTGGCGCCGGGCCATGTCCATCACCTCCACCACCCGCCCGTGGAGGACGCCCTGGTCGGCCTGCACCAGCACCAGGGTGTCCGGGCTGCGCCGGGCCGCCTCCTCGAAGATGGCCGCCAGCCGGCGGTCGTCGACCACCTCGCCCTTCACCACGGTGCGGCCGTCCTCGAGGATGGCCACGGCCACGTCGTGGGAGATGGGGCCGGCGGCGGCGGTGCCGCCCCGGGGCAGGTTCACCTTGAGCCCGGCGTTCTGGGTGCCCGACTCGGCGATGGCGGTGGTGGTCACCATGAAGATGATGAGGAGCACCAGGAAGATGTCGGTGAGCGGCGTGATGTTGATCTCGGCGAAGATCCCCGCGCCCTGGCCCTCGAGGTCGAGGTCGTCGCCGCCGTTGCCGCCGGGCCCCGAGGCCGCCATCTAGGCGCTCTCCCGCGGGCCCTCGCCGGGCGCGCCCAGCACCGCCGGCTCGTTCACGATCTCCAGGAACTCCTCGGTGAGCAGCTTGAACTGCACCCCGAGCCGCTGCACGTGGGTGTTGAGCCAGTTGTAGACCACCACCGCCTCCACGGCCACGGCGATGCCGGCCGCGGTGGTGATGAGCGCCTCGGAGATGCCGGCCGCTACCACGCCGAAGCCGCCCTGGCCGGTCACCGACATCTGGTGGAAGGCCTGCATGATGCCCACCACCGTGCCGAAGAGGCCGATGAAGGGGGCGGTGGCGCCGATGGTGGCCAGCATCCACAGGTTCTGGCGCAGCTTGAGGTTGAGCTGGATGCGCTGGCGCTCCACC